>JACMOT010000046.1 GCA_014377915.1 Tardiphaga sp. | reverse complement strand
CGTCCACATGGCAAAAGCTGCGGGTTTGCTGGCCGTTGCCCTGCATCTCGAACGGCAACTTGCCGGTAGGATGCGTCGCGGTGACGTCCTTCACGCGCTTGGCGAACTGCGGCACCACATGTTCCCAGCCCATGTCGGGGCCGTAGACATTGTGCGGGCGGAAGATCAGCACGCGCTCGAAGAAGTTGCGGCCGTAATTCAGCGCCATCAGCTCGCTGATGATCTTGCCGCCGCCATAGGAATAGCGCGGATTGGTCGGGTCGGGCACCAGCAGCGGCGCGCTCTCGTCGGTCGGGACAACAGGCGGGGTCTGGTACACCTCCGAGCTCGACGCCAGGATCAGTCTGCCCACGCCTTCGCTACGGCAGGCATCGATCACATTGATCATGCCCTTGACGCCGACATCGAGCACCAGCTCCGGCGCGCTGTAGAAATATTCCGTGCCGTTGACGAAGGCCAGATGGTGTACCTCGTCGACGCCCTTCATGGCCTTGGTGACCGCCTCGGCATCGCGGATGTCGCCCGAGATGAATTCGATGTGGTCCGCGACCTCCGCGAGCCGGCGCGGTGCGCCGCGCGAATTATCATCGAGCACGCGGACCGTATGGCCCTCGCGGACCAGCGCCTTGACGAGCGCGGAGCCGATAAAGCCGCTGCCGCCGGTGACCAAAATATGACTCACGCGCATGGCTCCAAGGGAAGGGGGGCGATTTCGACCCAGCCGCGGCGGTCAGCCCGACGCGCCGCATCCAGCAGGGCCTGCACCCGCAGCCCCTCGGGAAAGCCGGGCACGGCGGCCCGCTTGGCCCCGATGGCATCGAGGAATTCGGACGCCAGACGCGAGACCGGCGCGATCCGGCCATCGGCGGGAAACAGGCGGTCGACGGGGTCATCAATCTGGACCTGTTCGAGGGCGCTGGCCGGACGCCGCGCCAGTTTCAGCTCGAACCCGCGCATATAGTCCGCGGTCGGATTGATCAGGGTCATGGTGCCGTCTTCGCCGTAGAATTCGAGCCGGTGCCCGGAGCCGAGCCAGGAGGCGCAGCTCATCGCTAGCTGGCCTGCGGCACCAGACTGAAAGCCCAGGCTGATCGCGACGTTGGTCTCCATCGCCGGTGCGTCGGGCAGGCCGGACAGTCGCGCCGACAGGCCGGTGATCGGTCCGCACAGCCATTCCAGATAATGCAGGCTGTGGCTGACGAAATTGCCGAGCGCGCCGCCGCCATCGCCGGCTCTGGCCTTCCAGTTTTCGAGCCGCATCCTTGTGCCGTGATTTTCCACGTTCCAGTTGACGGTGACGTGGCGCAGCCGGCCGATGCCGCCCTGGTCGAGCAGTTGCTTGGCCTTCCGCCAGGCCAGCACCGCGGAAAAACTGAAATCGACCATCGCAACCAGACCGCTGGCGGCAACCGCCCTGGCCATCGCCTTGGCATCAATCAGGTTTGTGGCCATCGGTTTTTCGGCAAAGACGGGTTTGCCGAGCGCCAGCGCCCGGACCGCGATCTCGGCCTGCAGAAAAGGCGGCGCCGCGATGGTCACGGCGTCGATGTCGGGATGGGCGACAAGGTCCTGCCAACGGCCAAAGGCGAGCGGGATATTGGCCGCCAGCGCCAGTCCGGCCGCGCGCGCGGTATCGGTGCCAGCCAGCGCCACGACCTCGCAGCGCTTATCCAGCCGGAAGGCCGGGAGATGCACGAGCCGGCCGAAATGGCAGCCGATGATGCCGATTCGAATCACGGCCGCGCCTCGGGCCGCAGCGAGATGAAGCCTCGCAGCTCGGCCAGCAACAGCGCGCCCAGATGGACCTGCTGGATCGAATCGCCGGATGTGATCATCGCGACGAGTTCGGCCGGCGTCGCCAGATCGACGGACATGCCGGGCTCCGGCAGGAAATCGTCGATCCGTTCGCCGGTCCGCAGAAAGAACGAATGAATGCGGTTGCTGAAGCGGCCGGTGCAGGGGGCAGCCGATCCCAACGGATGAATCGCTTGCGTCGGGTAACCGGTTTCCTCCAGCAATTCGCGGCGGCAGCCCTCGGCGTGGTCCTCGCCGAGCTCGGCCAGTCCTGCCGGCAGCTCCCAGGTGAACATTTCGAGCGCCGGACGATATTGCCGGACGATCGGAAACCGGCCGTCGGGTGTCAGCGCCACGATCGCCAGGTAATCGAGCTGTGCGACGGCGTGATAGATCTGGCTCGGTTCGCCCGGCGCGAATTCGACCTCGCGCGCGACGATATCGACCCAGGGCGAAATCGTGATGATCTGGCGGGATTTAATTTTCGGCCAGCGCGGGTCCATGGATCGCATCCTGTCAGGCTCGGCCGGGCTTCAGGGCAACCGTTGCCGGCAGGCGGCGAAGAAAAGTGGTCGCAAAAGCATAGCGAAACCAGCGCAGATAAGCGGGCAGCCACTTCATCACCCGAAACCGGCTGGCGCCGTGCTGGCGCTCGTACCACAGCGCCGGCACCTCGCCGATCCGCCAGCCCAGCCGATGCACCTTCACCAGCAGCTCGATGCTGTAGCAAAAGCCCTGATCGGATTCGACTTCGACCCGCTCGATGACGCGGCGGGAAAACATCCGGAAACCGCTGGTCGGATCTTTCGTTGGCAACGATGCAAAATGATGGAGCGCGAACGCGGCGCTGCGCACCAGCGCGGCCTTCAGCCACGGCGCGCCCTGCATGGTGCCGCCAGGCAGGAAGCGACTGGCGCAGACGACGTCGCAGCCGCCGCGCATCAGTGATGCCATCTCGTCGATGATGCCGGCGTTGAAGTCGTCATCGGCGGGGTAGGCGACCACGATCGGCGCGGTGCTGGCGGCGAAGCCGGCCATCACGGCGCCATGGGCGCCACGGCCGGGATTTTTGACGAACCTGACCTCGAGGCCCGCGTGGGCCGCGGGATTGTTCTTCACGGCGGGCAGGGTGTTGTCATCGTCAACATCATAGCAGATCAGCACGCGGGTCGGCGTTCGGACCTCGCGTGCCAGCGCAGCGAGCGTCGCCAGAATATTGGCGCCTTCATGATAGACCGGGATGACAAGGTCGATCTGGGTCATCGGGCTGGGCCCGCGCCATGCACCTGCCGCATCTTATCGTACGAAAGCGTCGGCATAGGCCAACGGGACAACGCTGCATTCCGAAAAATCCGCGGCTGCCGGCAATGCGCCCCAGACGTCGATCACCGGTCGGCCCTGGAGATCCGCGGTTTTGTATAATGTGTGCGGCGTGCACAGGGTCAGAATATCGCTGCGCGCGATCACCTCGTCGAGCGGCAGCAGGTCCGGATCGACGGTGACGAAAGGGTCGGTGGTCAGGACTTCGCGGGCGTAGCCGTTGAGAACCTTCTTGAACTTGTAGCTCAGCGAGGCGCGGATATCGTCGATCTCGGCCTTGAAGGCCATGCCGAGCAGCCCGACGGTCATGTTGCCCAGATCATAATGGCGACGCAGGCCATCGACGATGTGCAGCGGCAGACCTTCATTGACCAGCATCGCGGCGTTGCCGAGGCTGAATTCGTTGCGGGCAAAGGCGGTGAGCTGCATCGTGTCCTTCATCAGGCACGGTCCGGCGGCGTAGCCGGGCGAGGGGATGTTTCGGGCACGGGGATAATTGTGCTTCATCGCCCGCAGGATGCGCTGATAATCGAGACCCGCCGATTTCGCGATCAAATAAAACTGGTTGGTGATCGCGAATTCGATGTAGCGATAGGCATTGCCGAACAGCTTGGCGAACTCCGCCTCGATCGGATCGAGCACGACGATCTCCGGCGAAATGTTGCGGAACAGCGCGGCCGCCTCTTCGGCGGCTTCCGGCGACGTGCCGCTGACGATCTGCGGCATGCTGGCCAGCTCATCGATGCCCTGGCCCTGTACGATCCGCTCCGGGCAGAACGCGACCTTGAGCTTGCGGCCCTTCCGCCGCAGATAGTCATTGATCCACTCGGTGGTGCCGGGATAGAGCGTCGAGCGCAGGATGATCAACTGGTGGTCGCGCAGATACGGCAACAGCGTGTCGATGCAGTCCTGCACGACCTTTCGGTCCGGATTGAGAAACTCATCGACCGGCGTGCCGATGGTGACGATCACGGGGCCGGACGTCGAGATCTGGCTGGGTTCGCTGGTAAAGATCAGGCGATCGTCGCGCAGCGCCCTGGTCAGCAAGGGCGCGGCATCAGTTTCGATGAAGGGCAGCTCGCCGGATTCGAGCGTCGCCAGGTTGGCGCGGT
>JACMOT010000476.1 GCA_014377915.1 Tardiphaga sp. | reverse complement strand
CACCACGCTGATCGGCGAATCCAACCAGGAACTGACCTACATCCTGGCATGGGATTCGATGGCCGATCGGGAGACGAAGTGGAACGCGTTCCAGAGCGATCCGGACTGGATTTCGGCGCGCGCCAAGACCGAGGAGAGCGGGCAGATCGTCGGCAACATCGTCAGCCAGTTGCTGACGCCGACGGCATTCTCGGCGTTGAAATAACGCAGGCCTCGTAGGATGGGTGGAGCCGTTGCGAAACCCATCGTTACACCCGTGACTACGCTGATAGGTTTCGCCTCCGGCGCGCGTCGCGCGCCCGAGGTTCTACCCATCCCACCCTAGAGCATAGGAACATCTCTTGAGCGCTATCTCTCCAGCCGCCGCGATCGTCTCCGCCGGCGCCGTGCAATTCGGCAACGCGCTGCCGCTGTCGATCATTGCCGGGCCCTGCCAGCTCGAGAGCCGCGCGCACGCGCTGGAGGTGGCCAGCGCGCTCAAGGAGATCGCGACCAGGCTCAATATCGGCCTCGTCTATAAAACCTCGTTCGACAAGGCCAACCGCACCAGCGCCTCGGCGGCGCGCGGCATCGGCATCGACCAGGCGCTGCCGATCTTCGCCGAGATCCGCGAGACCTTTGGCCTGCCGGTGCTAACCGATGTCCATGAGATCGATCAGTGCGCCCGCGCCGCGGAAGCCGTCGACGTGCTGCAGATTCCGGCGTTCCTGTGCCGGCAGACCGACCTGCTGCTGGCGGCGGCGGCCACGGGCAAGGTCGTCAACGTCAAGAAAGGTCAGTTCCTGGCGCCGTGGGATATGGCCAATGTGGTCGCCAAGCTGACCTCGTCGGGCAATGACCGCGTGCTGGTCACCGAGCGCGGCGCCTCGTTCGGCTACAACACGCTGGTGTCGGACATGCGGGCGCTGCCGATCCTGGCGCGGACCACCGGCGCGCCGGTCATCTTCGACGCCACCCATTCGGTGCAGCAGCCCGGCGGCAAGGGCACCTCGTCCGGCGGCGAGCGCGAATTCGTTCCGGTGCTGGCGCGCGCCGCGGTGGCCGTCGGCGTCGCCGGCGTGTTCATCGAGACCCATCCCGACCCCGACCATGCGCCTTCCGACGGTCCCAACATGGTGCCGTTGCGCGACTTCGAAGCCCTGATCCGCAATTTGATGGCGTTCGACGCGCTGGCCAAAGCCGGAACGCATTAATGCCGCGGCTGCGCGCCGACCCCGGCGCGCGCATGCCGCCGGTCCTGAACATCATCGCGCTGGCATCGTTCGCGGCGGCGTTGTCGATGCGGGCGCTCGACCCGGTGCTGCCGCATGTCGCCGACGAACTCAGTGTGACGATCGCCATCGCCGCCGGCCTGTCGTCGGCGCTGGCCTTCACCTTTGCCATTGTGCAGCCGGCGCTGGGCGCCGCCGCCGACCTGTTCGGCAAGGCGCGGCTGATGGTGGTCTGTCTGGTGCTGCTCGGCGTCGCCAATATTCTGGGTTCGCTGACCTCGTCCTACGAGTTGCTGCTGGTCACCCGGGTGCTCGCCGGCATCGGCGCCGGCGGGGTGTTTCCGGTGACGCTGAGCCTGACCGCCGATCTGGTCCCGCCGCTGAAACGGCAGGTCGCGATCAGCCGGGTGCTGGCCGGGTCAATGACCGGCAACCTGCTCGGGGCCACGGCCTCCGGCGTGATCGGCGATCTGTTCGGCTGGCGCGGCGTGCTGGCGGTACTCGGCGCGCTGGCGATCCTGGCCTCGGTGGCGATTGCGCTCGGCTTCAAGAATGCAAAACTGGCGAAGCCGCCGGGCAGAGTGGATCTCGCGGTGCTGCGCCATGGCTACCGCGCCATCTTCGCCAATCCCAATACCGCGATCTGCTACAGCGCGGTGTTCATCGAGGGCTGTTGCATCTTCGGCCTGTTTCCCTACCTCGCCTCGTTCCTGTTCGAGCGCGGCGTCACCAGCCTGTCGATCGCCGGTATGGTGCTGGCGTGTTTTGCGATCGGCGGGCTGTTCTATGCCGGCACCGTGTCGCGGATGCTGCCGCGGATCGGCGTCAACGGCATGATGATTTCCGGCGGCATCGTGATGGCGCTGCAACTTGCCATCGTCGGCTTCGGGCCGCCATGGCAGGCGCAGGCGCTGTGCCTGCTGTTGATGGGCTGGGGCTTCTACATGCTGCATGGTTCGCTGCAGATCTTCTCCAGCGAGCTGTCGCAGGAGGCCCGCGCCAGCGCGATGTCGCTGCACGCCTTCTGCTTCTTCATGGGGCAGAGCCTGGGCCCGGTGGCCTATGGTTTCGGGATGTCGCATCTCGGCAAGCTGCCGACGCTGCTCACCAGCGCGCTGATCATATTCGCGCTGGGCTTCGCCTGCGTGCGGCTGTTGAAGCCGACGAAGCCGGAGGATGCCGCCGTTCGGTGATCGGCGCGACGCATTGCGCGAAAGGCGCTTTGACGCATTTTATCAAAAATTGTATGATCGGAGCAACACGACTTTCAGCGTCGCGACCTTGGCAGGCTGACAGCTTGCCAGCACGTCGTCGTATGGGCGCAGGGCAGGAGACAGGCTTTGGACATTCGGTTTGCCTGGCTCAACGAGGAAGCGCGCATCGATGACGCCGCAAGGCTGTTCACCGACGAACTCCCGGTATCCTACATCTCGCATTCGGAATTGCAGTTCGGACGCGCCAGATCGCCGTCCGAATGGTTTCCGGATTTCAGCGCGTTCCTGCGCGCTGAAATCGCCGAGCGCGTGCCGAGCGACACGATTGCCGGGCAACGGATCGCATGCGGCTTTGTCGGGAACGATATCGTCGCGGTCGCCTTCGTCAGCTGGAATCTCGGTGTTCGAATTCCGTTCGCGGTGCTGGAAGATATCGTGATCGACAAGAACCAGCGCGGGCATCAGCTCGGGCAGCGATTTGTCGACTGGATCTTCGAGCAGGCCAGGGCGCAGGGCGTCCAACGCTTCTTCCTGGAGAGCGGCAAGGATAATCACGACGCCCATCATTTTTTCGAGCGTAACGGCTTTCACCAGGTGTCGGTGGTGATGATGAAGGAATTGAAGTAGCGGCCGCGGGGCCAGGTCCGCGGCCGCCGTGCCGGCTAGCCATGGCCCGCGACCAGGCAGAGGCCGTGGATCACCGCGAGATATCCATACAGCGCGGCACGCAGCAGATAGGTGTGGTGCCGCAGGGCTTCGGTGAGCTTGGACTCGATGAGGAAAAGGACGCTTTCGACGGCCGACGCGATGGCGAGAGAGAGATTAAGGAGACTGAGCATTTCATACCTCCGTAATGATCGTTGAACGTTTTTCCTTCTGCTGCGACTGCTCGGTGGACTTCGGTGGTTGGTTCCTCGAGCGATCCGCGGAACGAAGTCTGTCGGGATCCGCCGTTTGAATCCGCCTCTTGTGCCTCGTTCCAGCCGCTGTTCTCGCTGTTCCAGCTGTTCCAGCGGCTTGTCTCTCCGACCGACGCCGAGATCGATGGCGGGGGTGCCGATATGGAAAATCGCCGAAAGGAGTTTGCGAGATTGCTGGTCTGGCATCTCGAACGCGGCACCAACCCGCGCGGCAAACCCGATTTGCCGGTCGAAAAACGCGGGCCGTGGAGCGACCGGCAGTTTGCCGAAGCGATCATCGGCACCGGTACCGACGGGGGCAGCACAATTCGCAGAAGCGTTTCGCACTGGAGAAAAGGCCGCTCGCTCCCGGAGAAAAATTTACCGACGATCCAGCGCATCTTTTTCGGGATGCCGCCTGACCCCGCCTATGACCGGCTGCGGCAGGATTTTCAGGACGCCTATCTGCGGGCCCGCGACGAAGGCAAAGGACGCGGAGTGTATCACGACATGGACACGCGGCTGCAATTCGGACTGCCGATCCCGACGCTGGGAGACCTTAACAAGGTCTATGACTTCGACCTCGATGCCTATGGCGCGGTAGGCAGCATCGGTCGTGACCTGTTCAAGGAATGGTGGCTGGCCTATCCGGAGGGGTTTCTGTGCGCCTATGACGGGGCCGAGCCGGTCGCGGTGACCGGACTGTTTCCGGTCACCGGGCAATGGGCCGGAGCCTTCGTCCGGAGGGAGGTGTCCGAGCACGATCTGCGGACACCGGTCATCGCGGCCTCTGCGGGACATTGCTGGTATTTTTCGGGGATCTCGTCATCGACCAGTCTGCAGGGACTTCACTCTGTGTTGCCCTGCATCATCGGCTTCACCTTGCTGCGCTGGTTGGAGAATGATTACGATCTGCCGAAGGACCAGCGGCTGCAGGTGGTGGCGGAGGCCGCCTCGCCGGAGGGCAAGCATCTGCTGCACAAATACTTCGGGTTTCAGCTCGCCAGTCCCGCGATCTCGGAAGATCAGGCGGCGCGGTATCGCAAACAGATCACGATGCGCGAGATCGAGTCGGTGGTTCTGAAAACCCCCTTCCTGATGCGCTGCCGTGAACTGGCCAGGCGCTTGGGGAAGTAGACAAGGCTGGATCTCGTATCGTGCGCTCGCGCATGCGCCCGCTTCGCACGTGATGCGTTAAAGCTGAATCTGCACCACAATGCCGTCATTTCATCTTTAGTTGATCCCGCCTACGTCACCGGTCCCGGATTGAACAGCGCCAGCGAATTGTGGATGCCCCATTTGTCGGCCCAGGTCTTCTTGCGACCGCTGGCGACGTCCAAAATCATGTGAAACAGCTCCCAGCCGACCTCCTCGATGCTGGCCTTGCCCGTCGCGATGGTGCCGGCATCGAGGTCGATCAGATCGTGCCAGCGCGCTGACAGGTCGCTGCGGGTGGATACCTTGATCACCGGTGCCGCCGCGAGCCCATAGGGCGTGCCGCGCCCGGTGGTGAAGACGTGCAGGTTCATGCCGGACGCCAGCTGCAGCGTGCCGCAGATGAAATCGCTGGCCGGGGTGGCCGCGAAGATCAGGCCTTTTTCGCGGACGCGCTCGCCGGGCGACAGCACGCCGGAGATCGCCGACGTCCCGGACTTGATCACCGAGCCCATCGCCTTCTCGACGATGTTGGACAGGCCGCCCTTTTTGTTGCCGGGCGTGGTATTGGCGCTGCGGTCGGCTTCGCCATTCTGGAGATAACGATCGTACCAGTCCATCTCGCGGATCAGCGCAACCGCCTCGTCCTGGTTGGCCGCGCGCGGCGTCAGCAGATGGATGGCGTCGCGCACTTCGGTGACTTCGGAAAACAT
>JACMOT010000475.1 GCA_014377915.1 Tardiphaga sp. | reverse complement strand
GGCCGGGCGCTGGAGGCCGAATTCCCGATTCTGGACAAGTTCGGCTTCCTGCCGCCGCCAAAACCCGCCGCGATCCGCGCCCGCGGCATTTCCTCCTTTGTCACCGTGCAGGAAGGCTGCGACAAGTTCTGCACTTTTTGCGTGGTGCCCTACACGCGCGGCTCCGAAGTCTCGCGTCCCGTCGCAAAAATCATCGATGATGTGAAACGCCTCGCCGACAATGGCGTGCGCGAGATCACGCTGATCGGCCAGAACGTCAACGGCTATCACGGCGACGGCCCCGACGGCCGGCCATGGGCGCTCGGCACGCTGCTGACGCGACTGGCGGAAATTCCCGGCATCGTCCGGCTGCGCTATTCCACCAGCCATCCGCGCGATGTCGAGGACACGCTGATCGAGGCGCATCGCGATGTGCCGGCGGTGATGCCCTATGTGCACCTGCCGGTGCAGTCGGGTTCCGATCGCATTCTCGGCCTGATGAACCGGAAACATACCGCAAAAGATTATCTGGAAGTCATCGAGCGTTTTCGCGGCGCCCGCCAAGACATTGCTTTTACGTCGGATTTCATCGTCGGCTTCCCTGGCGAAAGCGAGCAGGATTTCGCCGCGACACTCGCGCTCGTCACACAAATCGGTTACGCTAGCGCCTATTCGTTCAAGTATTCGCCGCGCCCGGGAACGCCGGCGGCGGATCTGCGGGAGACGGTGTCAGCGACAGTCATGGATGAGCGCTTGGTGCGACTTCAGCAACTGATCGACAACCAGCAATCGGCCTTCAACGCGGCCATGATTGGCTCAACCGTCGACGTGCTGTTCGAACGCGCGGCGCGAAACCCCGGCCAGATCGTTGGCCGTACCCCATGGCTGCAGCCGGCCCATGTGATGGCCTCCGACGCCATTATCGGCCAGGTGCTGCCGGTCACCATGACCAGCCTCGAGCGCTACAGCCTGCTCGGCAACCTTACCACGCCTTCACTTTCGACGCCTTCCATCGCCGCATTGCCGTCCGTTCCTTCTCACACCACGGGAGCCTGAATACTTGGCCAAAAGCGCATCGGATTCGCCTTCGCTCGCTGCTCGCAAACTTGAAGTCCAGTCCCAGCCGGAGACGCAGGTCGTCATCGATTTCGATGACAACCGCGCCGCCTCGGCATTGGTCGGCCCCTACGGCCAGAACCTGGCGCTGGTCGAACGGAGGCTCAATGTCGTCGTCGACTCCCGCGGCAACCACATCACGTTGACCGGAACCCGCGAGGCCACCGACGCCGCGCGCCGGGTGCTCGAGACGCTGTATGCGCAGGCGGTGCAGGGCCAGGATCTGGCGCCCGGCGACGTCGAGGGCGTGATCCGTGCCACGCTGGCGCAGGGCACGCTGTTTCCGTTCGACCCCAAGGCGGCCAAGACCTCGACCTTCGAGACCATCAATCTGCGCAAGCGCCCGGTACGCGCCCGCACCGCCGCGCAGGACACCTATATCCGCGCGCTGAAGAGCAGCGAGCTGGTGTTCGGCATCGGCCCCGCCGGTACCGGCAAGACCTGGCTCGCGGTGGCGCAGGCCGCCGCTCTGTTCGAGCGCAAGGAAGTCGACCGCATCATCCTGTCGCGTCCGGCGGTGGAAGCCGGCGAACGGCTCGGCTTCCTGCCCGGCGACATGCGCGAGAAAGTCGATCCCTATCTGCGCCCGATCTACGACGCGCTGTACGATTTGATGGATTCGCGGATCGTGGAGCGCGCGCTGCAGACCGGCGAGATCGAGATCGCGCCACTCGCCTTCATGCGCGGCCGCACGCTGACCAATGCCGCGATCATCCTCGACGAGGCGCAGAACACCACGTCGATGCAGATGAAGATGTTTCTGACCCGGCTCGGCGAAAACAGCCGCATGATCATCACCGGCGACCCTACCCAGGTCGACCTGCCGAACGGCCAGACCTCGGGCCTGGCCGAAGCCGCGCGGCTGCTCGATGGCGTGCAGGGCATTGCCCAGGTCAAATTCTCCGCCGAAGATGTAATCCGCCACGAATTGGTGGCGCGGATCGTCGCCGCCTATGAGGGATTGCCGCAAAAGCCGGCCACCCCCAAATCCTGATGCACACACCCCACGCCGACGGCGAGCCCCCCGGGCTCGCCCGCGAAAGAAGTTTTCGACCGATGACCATGAATGCGCTGCCCGCCACCGAAGTCCTGATCGTGGCCGATTGCTGGAATGCCGAGGCTGACGCCGAGGCGGTGATCTTTCGCGCCATCGAGGCCGCCGCCGCGATGGTCGATGCCGATACCGGCGACGCCGAACTGGCGATCATGCTGACCGACGATTCCGGCATCCGCACCCTGAACCAGAACTGGCGCGGCATCGACAAGGCCACCAACGTGCTGTCGTTCCCGGCGCTGCAGCCGCCCGAGGGCGCACACGAGCCCGACGACGCGCCGCGCATGCTTGGCGACATCGCCATCGCCTACGAGACCACCCGCCGCGAGGCTGCCGAGGAGGAAAAGAGCTTTTCCAACCACCTCAGCCATCTCGCGATCCACGGTTTCCTGCATCTGGTCGGTTACGACCATGAGAAGGATGGCGAGGCCGAGGCGATGGAAGCGCTGGAGCGCGAAATCCTCGCCCAGCTCGGCATCGCCGATCCCTATGCCGATCAGGATCGGGTGATCTAACATGCCCGACAGCGACAGTAGCTACGACGACACCAAGACCATCACCAACCTGCCGGCGGTGATCCACCAGGGCGAGGTAATGCGTCCCTCGGCCGAGAGCTGGCTGACCCGCGCGATCCGTTCGCTGTTCGGCTGGAAGCCCGGCTCGGTGCGCGACGATTTGCAGGTGGTGCTCGACGCCTCGCAGCCGGACGAGACCGGCTTCTCCACCATCGAGCGCACCATGCTGCGCAACATTCTCGGCCTGCACGAGCGCCGCATCGCCGACGTCATGGTGCATCGCGCCGACATCGTCGCGGTGAAGCAGGACATCCCGCTCGGCGAATTGATGAGCCTGTTCGAGAGCGCCGCGCATTCGCGGCTGGTGGTCTACAACGAGACCCTCGACGATCCCGTCGGTATCGTCCACATCCGCGACCTGCTCGCCTTCATGACCGAGAAGGCGCGCGCCGTCGTGCCCAGCGCCGCCAAGCGCAAAAAGGCGCTGCCGGCCGGGATGGATCTGCGCTCGATCGACCTGACCCAGACCGTGTTCGAAACCGGCATCATCCGCAAGCTGCTGTATGTGCCGCCATCGATGCGCGCGATCGACCTGCTGGCGCAGATGCAGGCCGCGCGGATTCATCTGGCGCTGGTGGTCGACGAATATGGCGGCACCGACGGCCTCGTCTCGATCGAGGACATCGTCGAGCAGATCGTCGGCGAGATCGATGACGAGCATGATAGCGACGAGCCGCCCTCGATCGTCAAGCAGGGCGATTCCTTCATCGCCGATGCCCGCGCCAGCCTGGAAGACGTCCGCGCCATGATCGGCGAGCAATTCGTTACCGGCGAGGCCGGCGAGGAAGTCGAAACCCTCGGCGGTTACCTGGTCACCCATGTCGGCCGGCTGCCGGTGCGCGGCGAAGTGATCTCCGGCCCCGGCATTTTCGAGATCGAAGTGCTCGATGCCGATCCGCGCCGCGTCAAGCGGCTGCGGATCGGGCCGCGCAAGGAGCGCCCGGTGCCGCGCCCGCGCGAGGCGCGTGAGGCGCGCCGTCGCGACGTCGCCCCGGAGACCGGCGCGCTGCAGGCCAACGACAACACCAACCCGCCCGCGTCCGGCGACGGGACCCATTCGCAGTGACGATTTACGGACTGCGCAACATCGCCCTCCCCATCATCCTGGCCTGGGGCTGGAAGCGCGCCGGCATCGCGCTGCTCGCCGGCGCGGTGTCATCGCTGGCGATGGCGCCGTTCAATGCCTGGCCGGGGCTGTTCATCACCTTTCCCGTCCGGGTCTGGCTGATCGTCGGCGCCACCGCCGGCAAGATGCGGGGCGTTCCCGCCGCGGCGATGGCCGGCTGGTGGTTCGGCTTCGGTTACTTCGTGCCCGGCCTGTACTGGATCGGCTACGCCTTCCTGGTCGACGCGCAGACCTTCGCCTGGCTGCTGCCCGCGGCGGTCGCCGGCCTGCCGGCCTATCTCGCACTGTTCACCGCGGCCGGCTTCGCGCTGGCGCGATTCATGTGGACCAAGGATTATTCGCGCGTGCTGACGCTCGCGGCCTGCCTCACCATCGCCGAGTGGCTGCGCGGCCATGTGCTGACCGGCTTTCCCTGGAATACATTTGGCTACGCCCTCACCGAGCCGCTGGCGCTGGCGCAGAGCGCCGCGCTGGTCGGGCTGTGGGGCCTGACCTTTGTCACGGTGGCGATCTTCGCCGCGCCGGCGGTGCTGATCGACGGCCGCTCGCGCACGCAGCGGCCCTGGCTCGCCGCGGCGCTGGCCATCGCGCTGCTGGTGGCGATGGGCGGCTACGGCATGATCCGGCTGGCGCGCTCGCCGACACAACTGGTCGCCGGGGTGAAGCTGCGCGTCATGCAGCCGAACCTGCGGCAGGATGTGCGCTTCAACTACGCCGCCAAGGCCGACGTGATGAAGAAATATCTCGCGCTGTCGGACCGCGCGACCGGGCCGCAATCCACCGGCGTCGGCGCGGCGACGATTCTGATCTGGCCGGAATCCGCCTTCCCGTTCTTCCTGTCGCGCGAGCCCGACGCGATGGCGCAGATCGCCGACCTGCTGCCCAAGGGCACCGTGCTGGTCACCGGCGCGGTCCGGCCGCCCGATCTGCCGCCCGGCTCGAAGGTCACGCGGGCCTATAATTCGGTCTTTGTCATCGACCATGACGGCACCATCCTGTCGGTCTACGACAAGCTGCATCTGGTGCCGTTCGGCGAGTATCTGCCGTTCCAGAACCTGATGGAGAAGCTCGGCTTCCAGCAGCTCACCAAGCAGACCCGCGGCTTCATCCCGGGCGACCGGCGCCGTACCCTGGAGATTCCCAACACACCACGGATGCTGCCGCTGATCTGCTACGAGGCGATTTTCCCGGGCGACATCACCACGTCGGGCGACCGTCCGGGCTGGATCGTCAATCTCACCAATGACGGCTGGTTCGGCATCTCGACCGGGCCCTATCAACACCTGCAGCAGAGTCGCGTTCGCGCCATCGAGCAAGGCCTGCCGCTGGTTCGCGCGGCGAACACCGGCATCTCCGCGGTCGTCGATCCGGTCGGCCGCATCACGGCGCGGCTGGAGCTTGGCGCCGAAGGCGTCCTCGACGCCGGGTTGCCCGCCGCGATCGCGCCCACTTTTTACGCACGCGTCGGCGACGTTCCCGCGGCGGTCATCGTCGCTTTCGCGCTGATCCTCGCGATGCGACGGCGCTCGGCGAAGCCGATCTGAATCAATTGCCGCCAGTCCGGAATCTCGACCGTTCGCGTAGCGAACAACCCAGCGCCGTCACCGTGAATTCGCCGCCATTTAATCACTTTTTAAGCTAGCTTTATCAGTTGGTTTTCCCAGGGAATGAGAAAACAACAGCAAGTCGATACAAAATTACCACTAGGAAAATTAGTCTGGTTGAGTGAATTGATTACGCTCCTTTGGCGTTGCTAATATCAATTGTTAGTAGCGATCGGATCGGGGCAAACGATCCGATATCATTAGAGTAATCCAGGAGTATTTAGAGATGTCGACCAAAGCGCCCAATCCTGTTGACAAATATGTCGGCAGTCGCGTGCGCATGCGGCGCATCATGCTGGGTATGAGTCAGGAGAAACTTGGCGAAGCGCTAGGTCTGACTTTCCAGCAGGTGCAGAAGTACGAGAAGGGAACCAACCGCGTCGGCGCAAGCCGGCTACAGCAAATTTCAGAAATTTTGCAAGTACCCGTTTCATTTCTGTTCGAGGGTGGCCCAGGCGCCATTCTTCACGCCGATGGCTTCGCTGAAGCCGCATCGCCCGCCTATGTTTCCGATTTCCTTGCTACCTCCGAAGGCCTCGCACTGACCCGCGCATTCACACGGATCAACGATGCCAAACTTCGTCGCAGCATCGTCGACATGGTCGAGCAGATCGCCGCGCGCGAGGCTCCCGACCAACGCTAGACGCGACGGCAATCGACGGTAGCGCCATCGCACGCGGTGGCGTTGCCGCCGTTTCGGCTGTATCAACACGCGTCATGAATACAGCAATTTCCAATTCCGATGATCGCGACGCGGATTTCGCGCCAGCGATTCCGCTCGACCAGCAACATGCCGAAACGGATGGCGTCTCCGAGCCCGACGGGTTCTACCGCGGCTCGTTCTTCGGCCGCCGCAAGGGCCACAAACTACGTCTGCATCAGGCCGACCTGTTCGGCACGCTGCTGCCGCGTCTTGCCCTCGACATCGCGGGTGCCGCGCCCGACGATCTGCGCACGCTGTTCGACCCCGCCGTCGATGCCGTCCGCGTCGAGATCGGATTCGGCGGCGGCGAACATCTGGTCGCCGAGGCGCTGGCGTTTCCGCATATCGGCTTCATCGGCTGCGAGCCCTATCTCAACGGCATGGCCAAGATCCTGACGCTGATCGAGGCCCATGGGCTCGGCAATGTCCGGCTGTATGCCGGCGACGCCGCCGAACTGCTGACCTGGGCGCCGCCGCGATCGCTGACGCGCATCGACCTGATCCACCCCGACCCCTGGCCGAAACGGCGACACTGGAAGCGACGCTTCGTGCAGGACGCCACCCTGGCCGCCATGGCGCGGGTGCTCGTGCCGGATGGCGAATTCCGCTTCGTGCACGACATTCCGGATTATGTGGCGTGGACGCTCTGGCACCTGGCGCGGTCGCCGGATTTTGCCTGGACCGCGGAGCGCGCCGCCGACTGGAGCCGGCCATGGCCGGACTACACCATGACGCGCTACGGCCGGAAGGCCGAACGCGAGGGCCGCAAGGCGGCGTATCTGATATCAAGAAAAGTCAGCGAAGCCCTGTAGCGCTTCTTCGCCTCGCCCCGCCCGCGGCGAAGCCCGCCTACACCGGCACCGCCGCGTTCAGATCGCGGGTCTGCCAGAAGGTCAGTACACGCTGCGCCGTGGCCGGCACCAGCCGCTCGAAATTCTGCCGGGCCTCCTCGATGTCCGCCGCGGCGGGCGCGCGGTCGGGACCTAACCGCAGCGCCATCAACGCACGTACCGTGGCCCAGGAAATGCCAATCGACCGTCCAAGCACCAGCATCGGATCGTCACGGTCCCCCTTCAGCAACTGGTCGATCGTCGCGATCCGGACGCCGGACATCGCAGCCAGCGCCGCCGCCGTCTCCTCATATTGATGCGCGCGGGCGAAGCGCAGCAGGGCGCCTTCATTTAACCCGTCGGTCTGGCTCAGCTTCGCCACGGAGCGCTGCGCGGCGGCGAAATCGCGCGTCAGCGCCAGATGCTGCGGCGCGCCGGAGATTTCCAGCAAGGCACGGTTGATGGCGGCGCGCTGATCCGGCCGGGAGAAATCGAACAGCCGGCGGCGCACCGTCTCGGCCGATTGCGACAGCAGCTCCTTGAGCTGGGCACCGGACAGATCGTCGCGCTGGCCGACCGCGACGGCGAGCACGCCGTCGTCGGTGGCGCGGCGGATCAGCCCGGTATAGCCAAGGCTGGAAAAGCTCGCCCCGGAATTGCCGGCGACGCGACGGATCACCTCGCGGTCGCCGCGGCGGACAATCACGTCGGTCACGCCGGCCGACACCACCGAGCGCTGTGCGATCGCCAGCAGATGCATCTGCCCCTTGACCTGGGCGACATCGACCAGCACCGCTTCGTCGACCTGCGGCGAATACCGCAGCAACGGCCCCGCGATCATGATCTCGTCGTCGCGCACCAGCATCGCCACCAGCTGCGGCGGCGCATTGCCCAGCGCCGACAGCCGTTCGGCCAGTTCGGTCCGGGATTCGACTTCGGTTTCGGGCACCAGGCTGGTCAGGATGCCATCGAACAGCGCGACGTGGGCCGGCTGGAATTGCGAAGCCCCCCGCAGAAACAGGTCGGAAATCTTCCGAACGGCGTCGCCACGGCGCTTCGGATCGCCGCTTCGGACGATCTCCTCAAGCTCGGGAATCAGCGAATTCGTCATTGCCATCAAAATTTACTCAACCGGGCCTGGCGGATAGGCCCGCTGACCTTAAGTACGGTTGGTGAAGGAAGGGTTATCCGGTAAGGCGGCCGGGCGGCCAAAAATCTTTGCCGGCGGCCTCGCGGGCCTTGCCGGACCGCCGAAAAACCGTTATATCCGCCGTAACTTATGGTTTCTCATACGAACGCGTTTGAGAGTGGGCCCCTCGGGACCCGCTCTTTTTTATTACCTGAACTGACCCTGGTCGGCGACCTGGCTGGGTTTGTCAGGGGCCACCTGGCCGGGCCGAAGCCCGACTTCAATACCCATCCGCCACACAGACCTGACCCGATATGACCGATCCGACCACCGATAAAGTGGATCTCGAACTGCTCTCCGAGCCGCGCCTGGTGATTGAACCGGGCGCCGCGGCGCGGGTGTCGGCGATTGCCGGCCCGGTGCTGCAGGGCATGGGCTACCGGCTGGTCCGGATCAAGATTTCCGGTGAACTGGGCTGTACTGTGCAGATCATGGCGGAGCGACCGGACGGCACCATGCTGGTCGAGGATTGCGAGGCGATTTCGCACGCTTTGTCGCCGGTGCTGGATGTGTCCGACCCGATCGAGCGCGCCTACCGGCTGGAAGTGTCGTCGCCCGGCATCGACCGGCCACTGGTCCGCCGTACCGATTTCGACCGCTATGCGGGCTATCTGGTCAAGATCGAGATGGCCGTCCCGGTCGGCGGCCGCAAGCGTTTCCGCGGCCTGCTCGGCGCCATCGAGGGCGACGTCGTGTTGCTGGACCGCGAAGGCGCCCGCGACGGCGAGGACCCCATCACGCGGTTGCCGCTGGAAGACATTTCCAACGCCAATCTGGTGCTCACCGACGAATTGATCGCCGAATCGATGCGCCGCGGCAAGCAGGCCGAGCGCGACATGAAGCAGGAGCTGGGCGTTCTGCCGGCGCCGCCGCCGCACGCCAAGCGCAGCGATCCCACCAAGAGCTTTGCACCGAAGCCGAAGCTCAAGGCCGCCAAGAAGG
>JACMOT010000474.1 GCA_014377915.1 Tardiphaga sp. | reverse complement strand
GTTGCGGCGGTGCGGGCGGCTGGGAAGCTGGCTCCAGCGAAGGATGCCCAGGGGTCGGTGGCGGCCGCTGCTGTGACGGTTGCGGCGCAGGCGCCTGTTTCGCGGCAGCCTGCTGTGCCGCTGCCTGCGATGTCATTTCGCTGGTCGGCTTGTCGAGGTCGGGAAGCCGGAATTCCGGTTTCGGCTTCTCGGGCGGCGTCGGGTCGGGATCGGGCTGCTCGACAGCCACCGCCGCCAACTGGTCGGGCGTCACGATATCGACGGCGATATTCTCCGTGACCGATGGGTCGAACGGTCGCGCGTCGGCGAAATAGACGCCGAGCGCCAGCGCCAGATGGCCGATCACCGAAACGGCGATGGCTGCGCGAAGGAGAAGCCGTGATTCCATACTACAGACATGACATGTTGAACGCCGTCGTGGCGATTATAGTGCCAAGCCGCGTCATGCGCCACGCTTGCGCAGGCAGGGCCGATCCGGCATGGCATGGCGATGTCAAACCCAGATTCGCCGCCGGCCTCGGCCGTTCCGCTCGAAGATTCCATCCTCGACGTCCTCGGCCGCACCAGCGGCACGCTGAGCCCGCCCGAGATCGCCCATGCGATCACGCCGGATGGCGACTGGCATGCGCTGCTGATGCCGATCCGGCGCGTCGCGGTCACGCTGGCGATGGCCGGCCGGCTGGTGATCTACCGCAAGGGCAAGCCCGCCGATCCGCAGGATTTTCGCGGTGTCTACCGCCTCGGCCTGCCGCGGCAGGACTGAGCACCTTCAGCGCCTTGGCGGGGCCGGAAACAGCGCGCTGCCGCGCCCGGTCAGCCAGTAACTGACCAGTCCGGTCCATTCGTGCATCGCCAGGTCGGTAAGTCGCAGGCCGCCGCTCAGCGAATCGAACGGCGTAGCGGCGTCGATCCAGCCCCGGCTGCGCCAGTCCACCGGATAGGCCTCCACATCAAAGCCGGCGGCACGGAACGCGCCGATCGACCGGGGCATGTGAAACGCCGATGTCACCAGCAGCCATCGCTCGCCCGGTTTCGGCAGCAGCAGCCGGCGCGTGAAAATGGCGTTCTCATCCGTGGTGCGCGACGCGCTTTCCAGCAAGACGCGATCGGCGCTGATCCCGAACCGCTGCAACAATTGTCCGGCCACTGGCGCTTCCGGCCGAGAATTGTCCAACAGGCTGCCGCTGCCGCCGGTAAACACGATCCGGGCGGCGGGATAGCGCCGCGCCAGATCCAGCATCGCGAAGATCCGCTCGGCGGCACCGTTGATCTCCAGCGCGTCGCGCGCGGCCGACAAATCGGAATCGATGGCGCCGCCGAGAATGATGATGCCATCGGGATCACGTCCGTCGGACTGCCAGGCGGGAAAGCGTTCCGTGAGCGTCAGCAGCAACACATTTCCGGCGGGCGAATAACCCGCCAGCAGCAGCAGCAGGATGCCAAAGGTCAATGTCAGCGTCCCCGCACGCTGGCGCTGCAGCAGCAGCAGCACGGCGCCGATCGCGCACACCGCGGCGATCACATTCGAGGGGGTCGTAAAGAACCCGAAGATCTTTGAAAGCGCGAAAAACATCAGGGATACCGTAGGCCGGATTGGCCCATGGCATGGGCGATCCGATCGGCAAGATCAATGCGGAAACGCCGGTTGACAGCCGCGCTCAGTCCCATTTCGGCGCGAAACCGAAATTGGTTAGCCGCCCGTCTTTTTTGGCGAGGCCATGAATCTCAGCCATCTCGGCGTCGGATAGCGCGAAGTCGAAGATTTCGATATTCTGCGACAGCCGCTCGACCTTGGAGGTGCGCGGAATCACCACCACGTTCTGCTGCACCAGCCAGCGCAGGCAGATCTGCGCCGCGGTCTTGTGGTGCGCGGCGCCGATCCTGCCCAGCACCTCGTCACCCCGGATCGTTCCCTTGGCGATCGGGCTGTAGGCCACCAGCGCCAGCCCGCTGCGCGCGCAGGCTTCCAGCAGCTTGGACTGGTCGAGATAGGGATGATACTCGACCTGATTGCAGATCAGCGGCTCCGGGCAAGCGGCCACCGCCTGCCGCAGCAGCGCCACCGTGAAATTCGAAACGCCGATGTGGCGCGCCACCCCCATTTGCTTGACCCGCGCGAGGGCGCCCAGCGTCTCTTCCAGCGGCACATGCGGGTTGGGCCAGTGCAGCAGCAGCAGATCAACCTCGCTCATGCGCAGCCGGACGAGGCTTTCTTTCGCCGAACGTTCGAGGTCCCGCGGGGCGAAGTGGGTGGTCCAGACCTTGGTGGTGACAAAAATTTCGTCGCGCTTGACGTGCGAGGCACGAACGCCCTCGCCGACCTCGCGCTCGTTTTCATAGACCTGCGCGGTGTCGATGTGCCGATAGCCGAGCCGGATCGCCTGCTCCACAAGGCGCGCGCAGCTATTGCCGCGCAGATCCCAGGTCCCGAGCCCAACCGCCGGAATGCGGGCGCCGTTGACTTCGACATTTAGCATGAAGGCCTCCCTGATCGAATGGACGGCGCAACGATCGTGCAATATCGGTCCCGCCGCGCGAGGCTAGAACCCAATCAGAGGTCGGTCGCGCCCGTCGCCAGCGCAGCGAACACGGTCTCCGGGGCGTGCGCAATGACCGCTAACAGCGCGCGGGCCGGACCACGCGGCGTAGACTTGCCCTGCTCCCAGTTGCGGATGGTTTCGACGGGGACGCCAAGCCGGGCTGCGAATTCGGTCTGGGTGAGCTGCGCGCGCCGTCGCAGGTCGCGGACCATGGGATTGATCGACCGCGCGGCCAAGGGCGCTTCCGGCGCGAGCGCGAACGCGCCGCCGTCATGCAATTCCACGATCCGTCCGTCCGACTTCAGCCGCAAGCGCATGTTCACCTCACGACGAATGCTCGGCCATTGTCGTTAACCAGAGGTAAATGAATGCTATTTCAGCCCGAACCACAACGTCGCAATGCCCAGGAAGGAGAAGAACCCGACCACATCGGTGACGGTGGTGACAAAGGTGCCCGATGCCACCGCCGGGTCAGCCTTGACGCGCTCCAGCACCATCGGGATCAGAATGCCGCCGAGTGCGCCCGCGATCAGATTAACCAGCATGGCCAGCCCGATCACGACGCCAAGCGCCGGGATCTTGAACCAGGCCACCGCCGCGACGCCGGTAATCAGCGCAAAGGCAATGCCGTTGATCAGGCCGACCAGTCCCTCGCGAATCACCACGCGCGACGCATTATTGGGATTGAGCTGGCGCGTCGCCAAAGCGCGGACCGCGACGGTCATGGTCTGCGTCGCCGCATTGCCGCCCTGGCTGGCCACGATCGGCGCCAGCACGGCGAGCGCCACCATCTGTTCGAGCTGGCCCTCGAACAGGCCCAGCACCGAGGATGCCAGAAACGCCGTGGCAAGGTTGACGATCAGCCAGTTGAAGCGACCCTTGGCGATAGTCCAGAAACTGTCGGAAAGTTCTTCGTCCGACGTCACGCCGCCCAGCGCCTTGAGATCCTCGTCGGCCTCCTCCTCGATGACGTCGACGACGTCGTCGATGGTGATGACGCCGACCAGACGGTTGTCGGTGTCCACCACGGGCGCGGCGACAAGGTTGTACTTGCCGAACATCCGCGCCACTTCCTCCTGGTCGTCGACCACGGAGACGCGGCGGCGATCCTCGTCGATCAGGTCCGCCAGCTGCACCGGACGGCTCGAGCGCAGCAGAGCATCCAGCGACACCGCGCCCTGCCAGCGTTTGTCGCTGTCGACCGCGTAGATTTCATAGAACCGCTCCGGCAGGTCCGGCGTATCGCGCATGTAGTCGATCGCCTGTCCGACATTCCAATCCGGCGGCACCGCGATGAAATCGGTCTGCATGCGGCGGCCGGCGGAGTTTTCCGGATAATCCAGGCTGCGCTCCAGCGCGACGCGCTCCGAGGGCGGCAGCTTGTCGAGAATTTCGTCCTGATCCTCCTCGTCCATGCCTTCGAGCAGCTCGACGGCATCGTCCGCGTCCAGATCGCGCATCCCCTCGGCGACGGTGGCCGGCTCGAGTTCTTCGAGCAATTCCTCGCGAACGGAATCATCGACCTCATTGAGCGCGGAAAAGTCGAAATCAGCGCCGGTAAGCTCGATCAGACTGACGCGCTCAACGGCGTCGAGCGCCTCGATCAGGTCACCGAGATCGGCCTCATGCAATTCACCGACAATTTCCTTCAGGAAGGCGGCATCGGCCACCTGAATCGCCTTGGAAATGGCCTCGACGAAGGCGGGGCGGATATCGCCCTCCTTGTTTCGCATCGGAAAGCGCTCAAGCGCCGGGAGCTCAGCCATCACGGGGGCGACAACATCCAGATCATCGGTCATGCCGCACCTCGCCGGTTGGATTGGGTTGCGGAGCTGGCGCACTTGCGAATGAAATGCGCTATCCATCGATGAGAACGAACCTGTGCTCGGATCAGGCATTACCCAATGGTCGATGCCCCATGCAATCGGAAATATGCGGCGCGTGAAATCAACGGCCGGGAAAGTGTTGTGATCGTGTTGAAGGCCGCCATCATCGCCCTGATCATGTTCGCCGCGAGCGGCGCGCGAGCCGAAACTTGCCTCCGCGCGGACGCGCTTGGCACGTCCCGCGTCCTCAGCGTCGATCCCGCCGCCACTCCGCGCGTGGGCCTACAGAGCTTCCCCGATAGCCTGCCGCTTGATGATCACGAGGTGGTGCTGACGTTCGATGATGGCCCCCATGGCCCGACGACCACGAAAATCCTCGAGGCGCTGTCACGGGAATGCGTGCGCGCCACATTCTTCCTGATCGGACAGAGCGCGGCCGCCAATGCCCCGCTGGTGAAACGGATGGCCGCCGAAGGTCACACGATTGGGCATCACACCTGGGCCCATGCCGACCTGAAAAAAATCACCCTTGCCGCCGCGATCGAGCAGATCGACCGCGGCATCGCGGCGGACGAGTTGGCGCTGAACGGCAAGGCCAGCGCGGTTCCAAGCACGCCGTTTTTCCGTTTCCCCTATTTCGAGTCGACGCCGGCTTTGCTCGCCCTGCTGCAATCGCGCGGCATCGCCGTGTTCGGCGCGGATTTCTGGGCCAGCGACTGGAACAAGATGACGCCGGAACAGCAGCTGACGCTGATCACCGGCCGACTGCAGCAAGCTGGCCGGGGCATCATCCTGTTTCACGACACCAAGGCGCAGACCGCCGCGATGATGCCTGATTTCCTGCGCTATCTGCGAGCGAACCACTACCGGGTGGTGCACATCATGTCCGCGACCAAGAGCCGGTGAGCCGTGTTCAAGACCTGTTGATGACCGGATTAACATGGCGTTCATCGCCGACCCGGTAGTTTTTCCGAGTATTTGCAATGCATTGTGGTGTTTGGTGATGGCGCACGTTTCGATCGGACGACAGGCTCTGCTCAGCCTCGGCCTGCTGGCGGGCCTCGCCCAATCGGCGCTCGCCGCCAATTGCCCCGGTAACCCCGGTGCGCTCGGCACCTCACGCACTTTGGTGGTGGATCCGCGCGAGCACCCGCGGATCGGCACCATGCAATATCCGGAAACATTGCCACTGCGGGACCACGAGGTGGTGCTGACCTTCGACGACGGCCCGATCCCGAAATACAGCAACCAGATCGTGGCGATGCTGGCGGCGGAATGCATCCAGGCCACCTTCTTCATCGTCGGACGAATGGCTACGGAATATCCGGAAGGGGTTCGCAAGCTGATCGCGGCCGGTCATACGGTCGGGACCCATACCCAGAACCATCCCCTCGGCATGCGGCATCTGCCGATCGAGCGCGCCCGGCAGGAAATCGACGACGGCATCGCCAGCGTCACCGCCGCGCTCGGCAATCCCGCGCATCTGGCCCCGTTCTTCCGCATCCCCGGACTGTCGCGTGCCGAAAGCGCGGAGGACTATCTGGCGGAAAAGGGCATCCAGACCTGGAGCGCGGATTTCCCGGCCGACGACTGGCGCCACGTCAGCTCGCAGACGGTGCATGACCTCGCCCTCTCGCGGATCGAGGCCAAGGGCAAGGGCATCCTGCTGCTGCATGACATCCAGGCCCGCACGGTAGCTGCGCTACCCGGCATCCTCAGAGACCTCAAGGCACGCGGCTACCGCATCGTGCATGTGGTGCCGGCGACGCCCGAATTGCCGAGGACCCCGACCGAGCCACAGCAATGGCAGATGCATCCGACCTCGGAGACGGTGGCCATCTCCCGCTGGCAAAAAGTCCCGACCTTCGCCTATGGCCACGACGGCATGCTCGCCGCGCCCGCCGTGTCCGCTTCCCAACAAATGCTGACTTTGACGGAAGCGTTCGATCGTCCGAAGCGGGGACGCGGCATGGTCCCGCTGCCGCAGCAGGCGCCCTGGCCTCGCGGTTCGGCACCGCAGGATTTGAGCCCGGCCAGCCTGTTGCCGGTCCCCGCCTCGACGCTGTTTGACATCGCCGAGCGGCACACCGCGCCGATCACCGCGCTGGTCCGCCTGCCGCATCATGCGCAACGGATCGAGCGGCCGCGCGACGTCCCGGCGAGCAGCGGCCCGATAATCGCCGTCGACGCCAGCGCCGCGAGGCGAACGATTCCCGGCAGCGTTCCGGTCACCAAGCCGGGACTGCTGGCCGCGCCCGCGGTGCCCCGCTAGAGCGTGATGACCTGAACAAGATCAATCGGTGTCCCATCCCCCCGTCATTGCAAGGTCAGGGAAAGCCAATTGGCTTTCCCCTTAGCGAAGCGACGCGGCAATCCAGAAGGCTGCAAACTCGGCAAGAACTGGATTGCTTCGTCGCAAGGGCTCCTCGCAAGGACGATGGTGGATCATTTGAGGCAGTCGAACCAGAGCACGTCAGAGATCG
>JACMOT010000473.1 GCA_014377915.1 Tardiphaga sp. | reverse complement strand
GCCAAGCTGGCCTCTTTGGTGCCGCTGCTGGAAGTCGGCTTCAACCACGAGCAGCAGCATCAGGAGCTGATGCTCACCGACATCCTGCACGCTTTCGCGCAGAACCCGATCCCGCCGGCCTACGATCCGTCCTGGACGTTTCCAAAACTCACCATCAGCGGAGAGCCTTGGCTGACGCTGACCGAGGGCATCCACACCATCGGCCACAGCGCCGACAGCTTTCATTTCGACAATGAAAAGCCGGCGCACCGTGCGCTGGTCGGCCCGGTCAGACTGGCGCGCAACCTGGTCACCAATGGCGAATGGCTGCGGTTCATGGATGCCGGCGGCTATTCATCGCCGACATTGTGGCTGATGGACGGCTTCGCCGCCGCCGAGCGCGAGGAATGGCAGGCCCCCGCCCACTGGCGCCAGGTCGATGGCAAGTGGCAGGTCATGACGCCCGGCGGGCCGCGGCCGGTCGATCCCGCCGCCGCGGTCTGTCATGTCAGCTATTACGAGGCCGACGCCTTCGCCCGCTGGAGCGGCCAGCATTTGCCGACGGAGATGGAATGGGAAGTCGCCGCCCGCGCCGGCGCCCTCAACGACGCCTTCGGCATCGTCTGGCAGTGGACCCGCAGCTCGTATTCGCCCTATCCCGGCTACCGCGCCATCGAAGGCGCGCTTGGCGAGTACAATGGCAAGTTCATGGTCAACCAATTGGTGCTGCGCGGCTCGTCGCTTGCAACTCCTGAGGGCCACAGCCGTATCACCTATCGTAACTTCTTTTATCCCCATCATCGCTGGCAGTTTACCGGGCTTCGGCTCGCCGACTACGGCATCTGATCGATTGCACAGCGCGCTGGCGTTGAGGAGAGTTTGATGAACGTTCATGCCCCACTGGCGCGCGCGCCGCTCGACGCTGCGACCTCGGCCTTTGCCGCCGATGTCACCGAAGCCCTCTCGCAACATCCCAAGAAACTCTCGCCGAAATATTTCTACGACGCGGCCGGTTCCGAGCTGTTCGAACAGATCACGCTGCTGCCGGAATATTACCCGACCCGCACCGAGCTCGATATCCTGCGCGCCCGTGGCGCGGATATCCGCGCCATCATTCCGCATCATGCGGCCTTGGTCGAGTTCGGCGCCGGCGCCACCACCAAGGTGCGGCTGCTGCTCAACGAATGCGAATTCGGCGCCTATGTACCAGTGGATATTTCCGGCGACTTCCTGAACGCGCAGGCGGCTGAATTACGCGCCGACTTCCCCGCGCTCCACGTATTTCCGGTAACCGCCGATTTCACCGCGCCCTTCGAGCTGCCCGATGCGGTCCGCGCCATGCCCAAGGTCGGCTTCTTCCCCGGTTCGACGCTGGGCAATTTCGAGCCGCATGAAGCCTCGGCCTTCCTGCGCAGCGCCCGCGCCATTCTCGGTCCCGGCGCGCTGATGCTGATCGGCATCGATCTGGAGAAGGACGAGAAGCAGCTCTACGCCGCCTATAATGACGCGGCAGGGGTCACCGGGCAGTTCAACAAGAACGTATTGGTGCGGATCAACCGCGAACTCGGCGGCGATTTCGACCTCGCGGCGTTTTCGCATCGCGCGATCTATAACCGCGAACGCCACCGCATCGAGATGCATCTGATCGCCAGGAAGCCACAGACGGTGCATGTGCTGGGCCGGAGTTTTGTTTTCCGTGCTGGCGAGAGCATCCACACCGAGAGCAGCTATAAATACAGCCTGGATCGGTTCGCGGCGCTGGCCAAGGGCTCCGGCTGGACCCCAAAGGCGTCATGGACCGACGCGCAGCAGCAGTTTTCGGTGCACGCGCTGGTGGCGGGGGAGTAAAAACTCCGCTCCCTCCCCGTCTTCGCTTCGCGAAGCCACCCTCTCCCCGCAAGCGCGGGGCGAGGGAAGTGCGGCGCGCCTACGCCTCCGGCACGCCGGTTTGCAGTGCCAGCGCGTGCAACACGCCGTCCATCTGGCCCTTCAGCGACTGGTAGACGATCTGGTGCTGGGCGACGCGCGATTTGCCGCGGAAGGATTCCGCGACCACGGTGGCCGCATAGTGGTCGCCTTCGCCGGCCAGATCTCGGATCGTGACGTCGGCATCGGGAATCGCGG
>JACMOT010000472.1 GCA_014377915.1 Tardiphaga sp. | reverse complement strand
GCCGGCCCGATGATAAACTCCGCGACGCGGCAATCCAGAAAGCCGCAAGCTCGGCAGAACTGGATTGCTTCGTCGCAAGGGCTCCTCGCAATGACGGGGATGGGGCGGGGCTAGGCTGGTCTTCGGGCTTGCGACCCCGCCGGGAGTCGCGTAATTCCTCGCTATGACAGCCCCCAGCAAAACTCCCGTCTCGCCCGATCCGTCGCCGCATGTCGCTGCGGAGCATGACAAGATTCTGATCGTCGATTTCGGCTCCCAGGTGACGCAGCTGATCGCGCGCCGGGTGCGCGAGGAGGGCGTCTATTCCGAGATCGTGCCGTACCACAAGGCCGAGGCGGCGTTCGCTGAAATGAAGCCGAAGGCCGTGATTCTGTCGGGTGGGCCCGAATCGGTCCACGAGGAAGGCTCGCCGCGCGCGCCGCAATCGATCTTCGACAGTGGCGTGCCGGTGCTCGGCATCTGCTACGGCCAGATGGTGATGGCGGCCCAGCTCGGCGGCAGCGTCGAGGGAGGCCACCACCGCGAATTCGGCCGCGCCGATGTCGAGGTCAAGGCGGCCAGCGCGCTGTTCGACGACACCTGGGCGCTTGGCGAGAAGAACCCGGTATGGATGAGCCATGGCGACCGCATCACCCAAATCCCGCCGGGCTTTGAAATTGCCGGCGTGTCGCCCAACGCGCCCTGCGCCATCATCCAGGACGAGAAGCGCAAATATTACGGGCTGATGTTTCACCCCGAAGTCGTGCATACGCCCGATGGCGCGAAATTGATCCGCAACTTCGTGCGCAAGGTCGCCGGTCTGACCGGTGACTGGACCATGCGCGCCTTCCGCGAGGAAGCGATCGAAAAAATCCGCGCCCAGGTCGGCACGGGCAAGGTGATTTGCGGCCTGTCGGGTGGCGTCGATTCCGCGGTGGCGGCGGTGCTGATCCACGAGGCGATCGGCGACCAGCTCACTTGCGTGTTCGTCGATCACGGCATGCTGCGCAAGGACGAGGGCAAGACCGTCGTCGAGCTGTTCCGGCATCACTACAATATCCCGCTTGTACACGTGCAGGCGGAAGACCTGTTCCTCGGCAAGCTCGCGGGCGTGACCGACCCGGAGAAAAAGCGAAAAATCATCGGCGGGTTGTTCATCGACGTGTTCGATGCCGAGGCCAAGAAGATCGGCGGCGCGGACTTCCTGGCGCAGGGCACGCTGTATCCCGACGTGATCGAGAGCGTGTCGTTCACCGGCGGTCCGTCGGTGACCATCAAGTCGCACCACAATGTCGGCGGCCTGCCGGACTTCATGAAGATGAAGCTGGTCGAGCCGTTGCGCGAATTGTTCAAGGACGAAGTCCGCGTGTTGGGGCGCGAACTCGGCCTGCCGGACATCTTCGTTGGCCGGCATCCGTTCCCGGGTCCCGGTCTCGCGATCCGCTGCCCCGGCGAGATCACCGCGGAGAAACTCGACATCCTGCGCAATGCCGACGCGGTCTATATCCACCAGATCCGCAAGGCCGGCCTGTACGACACCATCTGGCAGGCCTTCGCGGTGTTGCTGCCCGTGAAAACCGTCGGCGTGATGGGCGATGGCCGCACCTACGAATTCGTCGTCGGCCTGCGCGCGGTGACCTCGACCGACGGCATGACCGCCGATTTCTATCCGTTCGAGATGAAATTTTTGGGCGAGACCGCGACCCGGATCATCAACGAGGTCAAGGGCGTCAACCGCGTGGTGTATGATATCACGAGCAAGCCGCCGGGGACGATCGAGTGGGAGTGACGGTGATCCGTCGGCTCGAAGCGAACGGCGGTACGGGGTGGATACGCCTGATCGCGAGAAGTTCCCGATCGGGAGAATGCGACGGATATTGACGGCGACCGTTATCATTTTCCGGTTCGGTAAAGATCATGACATGACGCGCCCCAACGCCTGATCCGCCTCGTACGAAATCGCTTGCGGCGGTCCGGGCGGCTCTCGCGTCCCGTCAACCGATGCAAACAGACGTTGCCGGCCGCGCATATCGGGTCAGCAGGTCGCCAAGAAGCTGGTTGGGAAACCGGCGGTTCTGAATAATGGCGTAGAAGCTTTCCGTGAGCTGCGGGATTCGACAATGCTCGACCAGCACCTCGGATTCCAGTTCGTCGCGCACGACGATCGGCGGCACCAGCGTCACGCCCTCGCGCTCGCGAGCCAGCAGGCGCAGCATTGCCATGTCATCTACTTCAGCCAGGATGATCGGCCGGATGCCCGCCAGATCCAGTAGGCGGTCGAAGCCGACCCGGATGTCGCTATCGAGACTCGGTAGCAGGATCGGCTCGTTGCGCAGGTCGTCGGGAAAACGGAACGGAGGCTTGTCGGGCCGAGGTCGGCCGACCAGGCTGACGGGCTGCTGGTTAAGCAGATGATTTCGAAAGGGCGCGCGGGCGTCCCTGGGAGCGGCGCTGTTGGACAGCACCACGTCGATGGCATGCGCTTCAAGCTGCGCGAGGAGGTCGCGGGTCGTGCCGGAACGCACGATCAACTCCACATCCGTCCGACCGACCAGAGGACGCAGGAACTCAAGCTGGAAGTTGCGCGAAAGGGTCGTCAGCGCGCCGACCCTCAAGACCTGGCGGCTTGCGAGAGGCCGCCCGTCAAGGGTGCCCATCAACTCGTCGCCGGCCTTGAACACGGTGTCCGCATAGTCGAGCGAGATCTGACCAGCCTCGGTCAGGACGAGCCGCTTGCCGACACGTTCGAACAGCGGGTGACCCATCTGGTGTTCGAGTTTCTGGATCTGCACCGATAGCGCCGACTGCGACAGGTTGAGTCGTTCGGCCGCTCGCGTGAGACTGCCTTCATGCGCGACCGCCCAGAAATACCGGAGATGGTTGAAGTTCAGGGTTTTCATATCGTTCTATTAAACAGAACGATTTGTCCGTAACAATGAATTTTTTAAGGCCGTGTGCTTGCGTTACCTGTTGCCTCGATCCGCATCATGCGTTGAAGGGAGAGGCCTTTGCCAATCGATCTCGTGCCGTTTGCCGCCCCGCTGGCGCTGCTGATCAGCGCCGTTGCCGGTTTCGTGAACCCTGGCCGCAGGCCTCGCATCCTCGGTCGGCTGGCTGAAGCCTCGACCATTGTCGCTTTAATGGCCGCGGCGGCCTCGGCCGGATTGCTCCACCTGCACGGGGCGGGGGACAGCCGCCTGATCGGGCTGCATGGCATCGGTCTGTCGATCCGGTTGGACGCGGTCAGCGTCGCGATGTTGCTCCTGGTCTCGTTCATTGGCTGGGTCGTGGTGCGCTACGCCGCGACCTATCTGGACGGTGAGGCGCGGCAGGGCGCGTTCATGGGCTGGCTCTGCATGACCCTGTCCTCGGTGCTCCTCCTGGTGCTGTCGGGTAACTTGCTCCAGCTCGTTCTGGCATGGGTCGCGATGAGCCTGCTTCTGCACCGGCTGCTGCTGTTCTATCCGGACCGCGTCGCCGCCCAGCGCGCGGCCGCCAAGAAGTTCATCACCGCGCGCCTTGGCGACGTGGCCTTGATCGCCGCGGCGGTATTGCTGGCGCTGGCCTACGGCACGACCGACATCGCACAAATCCTGAGCGGTGCGCGCGCGGGAACCGGCGGTGGGCTGGCGATCGCCGCGGCGGGCTTCCTGGCGGCGGCGGCCGTTTTGAAATCGGCGCAGTTCCCAATGCACGGCTGGCTGACCGAGGTGATGGAAACCCCGACGCCGGTCTCCGCGCTGCTGCACGCGGGCGTCATCAATGCCGGCGGGTTTCTCCTGATCCGCTTCGCCGACGTGATGTTGCTGGCCCCGGGAGTACTCGCGGTTCTTGTGATGGTCGGCGGGTTCACCGCGCTGTTCGGTGGCCTGGTGATGCTGACACAGCCCGCGGTGAAGACCTCGCTGGCGTGGTCGACGGTCGCCCAGATGGGCTTCATGATCCTGGAATGCGGGCTCGGGCTGTTCCCGCTGGCCTTGCTGCATATCGTGGCCCACTCGCTCTACAAGGCCCATTCCTTCCTAGCCTCCGGCGGCGCGGTGGACTTGATCGCCGCCAATCGCAGGCCAGGCCCCGTGGCCATTCCCAAAGCCGGTGCGGTCGGGCGCGCCTTTCTCCTGGCGCTGGTGATCTATGCGGTCGTCGGGTTCGGATTCGGCTTCCAGCACAAGTCGCCTCAGGCCATCGCGCTGGGCGCCATCCTGATCTTTGGCGTCGCGTACATGCTGGCCCAGGGGCTGGCGGACGCCGCGCCCAGGGCCTTGACCCGGCGCACGATCGTCTACGCCGTCGCGACCTCCGTCAGCTACTTCGCGCTGCAGGTCTTCGCCGTCTGGCTGACCTCTGGCGCGCTGCCCGCCGTCCCGACGCCGGGTCCGCTGCAATGGGCGCTGATCGTGCTCGCGGTGATCAGTTTCGGCCTCGTGGCCGTGGTGCAGGCGATGTTTCCGCTCTGGGCCTACCACCCGGCCGCCGCGGGGCTGCGCGTGCATCTCTCGAACGGCTTCTACGCCAACGCGGTGTTCGACCGTCTGCTGCGCGGCTGGCGGCTGCGCCATGCAACCTGATCGGCCTGGAGTAAAAACAATGACCAATGCAGAAACTTTCAACCGGCGCGATGTTCAGGAACCGGACGCCGCCGCCGATCGCGCTGCCCGGGCGATCCCACCGGTCTGGCCGTTGGCGTCGAGCGTGGCGGTCAATCCCTTTCTCGGGCAGACCCATGAAAGCCTCGCCATTGTCGGCGCGCGCCTGGAACGGGTGGCGGGCGTTTCCGTCGTGATGCGGCGCGACTGGTACCAAGAGCGGATCGCCAGCGGCGTCATCACCGACAATGATCTGTCGGACGCGCTGGCGAGTTCGCCGTCGGCGCTGCGCCCGGCCAACCTCGCGGGCCTGAAGTCCGCCGCGCGGGTCTCGAAGCCCGAGATCCGCGCAGCGCCGACGATCGCCGACCTCGCCGCCGAGGCCTCAGGGATCGACTGGCCGGGGCTGATTTCCGAGCGTTTCGGCGCTTGGGTGGCTGGATATTTCGACGAGGGGCAGGCGCTATGGGCCGCGCCACGTGGTCAAGGGGCCTACGCTGCCTGGCGCGCCGTCGCGACCCACGATCTGACGCCGGAGATTGTCGGCCTCTCGGGCTTTGCGACCCATGTCGCGGAGGCGCCGGAAAGCGCTCGCGAAGCGCTTGGCAGCGTGGTTCAACGCATTGCGCTGCCCGCTGACGCTCAGGAAACCTATTTCCATCAGATGCTTATGACGCTGGGCGGCTGGGCGCAATTTGCCCGCTACCGGCTCTGGCAGGCGGAACTCGCCGGCGGCGCGGACGCGACCATAACCGACTTTCTGGCGATCCGGCTGATCTGGGAAGCGGCATTGTTCAATCGGTACGAGGACCGGATTGGCGTCGCTTGGAAGGCGGTCATCGCGATGCATACGTCGCCTGTCGCGCCGACCGCCGACCATGTCGTGGACGCCATCCTCCAGGAAGCATCAGAACGTGCGACTCAACGAGCCTTGGCTGAAACGCTCGCGGCGCCGGGGACCTTGGCGACGGATCACCGTCCCGCGCTCCAGGCCGCCTTCTGCATCGATGTCCGCTCCGAGGTGTTTCGTCGGGCGCTGGAATCCGTAAACCCGGACATCCAGACTCTGGGTTTCGCAGGCTTCTTCGGCCTGACAGCCTCGCATCGCCGCTTTGCATCCGATGTGCGGGAACTGCGGTTGCCCGTGCTCTTGAACCCCGGCCTGACTACTTGTGCGGGCGGCCCGCAAGACGCCGCGGCGGACCAGTCGGCACGGTTCAAGGCGCGCGCGAAGCGGGCCTGGGATCGGTTCAAGCTTGCTGCCGTGTCGTCTTTCGCCTTCGTCGAGGCCACCGGACCGGTCTATGCGAGCAAGCTCGTGAGCGATGCGCTGGGACTCCACGCCACCCCGCCGCCGAACGATCCCGCGCCGCGTCTTGATCCCGCTCTCGATCCCGCCACCAGAACCAAGGCCGCCGCGACGGTGCTGCGCGCCATGTCGCTTACAACCAACTTCGCCAGACTCGTGCTGCTGGCTGGACACGGCGCGAACGTCGTCAACAACCCCCACGCCAGCGGGCACCATTGCGGCGCCTGCGGCGGTTATCCCGGCGAGGTCAATGCGCGGCTTCTGGCCACGTTGCTGAATGACCCGGAGGTGCGCTCGGGGCTGGCGCCGGAAGGGATCGAGATCCCGGCCGACACCCTGTTCCTCGGAGCGTTGCATGACACGACGACGGACGCGGTCACGCTGTATGCCGGCGATCATTGCTCCGCTCCACGTCAGTCCGATATCCGCCAGGCGAAACTCTGGCTGGAGGCGGCAGGCGCCATTTCAAGAGGCGAACGGGCGCTCCGCCTGCCAAGAGCGTCAGGGGCGGGCAGTCTTGAAAGCCGAAGCCGCGACTGGGCTGAAGCGCGGCCCGAATGGGCGCTGGCCGGTTGCACGGCATTCATTGCCGCGCCCCGTCGGCGAACGGCGGGCAAGACCCTGGAGGGACGCGCCTTCCTTCATGACTATGACTGGAAGATGGACCGGGACTTTGGCGTTCTGGAGCTGATCCTGACAGCGCCTGTGGTCGTGGCGAGCTGGATCAGCCTGCAATATTACGGATCGACCGTGGCGCCGACCGTGTTCGGCGGCGGCAACAAGCTCCTGCACAATGTCACCGGCGGCATCGGCGTCGTCGAGGGGAACGGCGGCGTGATGCGTACCGGTCTCCCTTGGCAATCGGTCCATGACGGAGAGCGCTACGTCCATGAACCGCTTCGCTTGTCGGTCTGCATCGAAGCGCCGCGCGAGGCGATGACCGAGATCCTCAAGCGGCATCAGGGTGTTCGCGCGCTGTTCGACAATCGCTGGCTACACTTCTTCGCCCTCGATGAGAATGGCCGGATGGCCTGGCGCTACGCGGGCGATCTGCGGTGGATTGCGATGGGCGGGGCGCCGGATCCGGCCGTTCCTCTGAAGGTGGCGGTCTGAGCCGTGTCTCACTGATGAATGCCAGACCTCGAACGGAAGCAGCGCGAGGGTTACTTCGGATGAGGCCGTCGGACGATCGTCCTTACAAGAACACCGTCGCAGTTCTGGCCACGATGCACGGAAAGCAGCGCGTGATCGCGCCGGTGCTCAAGGACGGGCTGGGACTGGTGGTCGGCCTGGCCATGGGCCTGGACACAGACACGTTCGGCACATTCAGCCGAGACGTCGAGCGCACGGGCTCCCAGCTTGATGCGGCCAGGGCCAAGGTCGCGGCGGCTTTCGCGTTCGCGCCCTGTGCCCGCGTGGGCATCGCCAGCGAAGGCAGCTTTGGCCCTCACCCCAATATACCCTTCCTCGCGCTCGGCCGCGAACTGGTCCTGTTGATCGATCGTGAGCGCGGCCTCGAACTGACGGGCCACTTCGCGAGCCCTGAGACCAACTACGGCCACGCGGTCGTCTCCGACATCGAAGCTGCGATCGCTTTTGCCGAGCGATCAAAATTTCCCGAGCATGGGGTGATCGTCATGGGGTGCGTTGACGAGAAGCCCGCGCCTGGTCTCGCCCTGTTCAAGGACGTCGTCGACCACGCCGCTCTGGCAAAAGCCGTTGGCGAGATCGTCGCCAGATACGGCGCGGCTTTCGTCGAAGCGGATATGCGCGCCCACCGCAATCCCACCCGGATGCGGGCGGTCGAGCGCGCGGCACGCGACCTGGTTCGTCGGTTTCACAGTCGATGCCCAGTCTGCGCACACCCCGGATTTGATATCCCCGAACGCGGGGCCGGTCTTCCTTGCGAATGGGGCGGGGAGCCGACGCATGTGATCCGCGCGGAGGTCTTGACCTGCCAGGCTTGCGACTACCGACTGGCGCGCCCGGCGACGAGCGCCACGACCGCGGATCCTGGTCGCTGCGAGCGTTGCAATCCTTGAGCCCAGGCCGCCGCGGTCGCTTGAGCGGCTTCGGCGCCATCAGGGCGCGACAGCAAGCATCACTTCATTGCGCCGCATGAACCAGAGGGTCCACGGGGGATCATACTGGGCCAGCGACGCCGGGCCGATGATGCGCAGGCGGTGTGTTTCAACGAGTTTTTCGAGCTCCGCGGTTTTGGCGGCGACGCCGTCCGTCCGGGCCAGACCGGAGAATCGCAGCACCGCGAAGCGGGTCGGCGGGAGCGCCCGCAGGTGCACCTGGGGATCGTTGGGTTCTGGCAGCGTGTCCATCGAATAGGCGCTCGGCATGGTGAAGCGCACGACCCATTCGCCGGCGCTTTGGATCTGGGTGACCGGCGCGGTCATCGCGATTTTTTCACCGGTCGGCGCTTGGGCCACCGGCGCCGTCATGGCGATACGTTGACGGCGTTTATTGCCGCCGAATATATACCCGGCGAGCAGGCGAAAGCCTTTGCTGGCCGCTTCCTTTTGATCGCCGGTGACGGTCACCTCGGCGACCATCAGGGCCGGATAGTCACGGACTTCGAAAGCGCCCTCACGGAGGACGGCCTTAAAGGCGGGTTCTTCGACGGCCATCGCATCCGCTCCAAAAAGAGTGGCGCCCAGTATCGCGCCCAAAACGATATATCTCAGAGCCATGATCCGGCCTCGAGTTCCGTCTGTCGGTGACGGACGCCGCTCTGCATCTTGGCTAAGCGACTTGTAAAAGATTCTACCACGGCTTGGCTAACTGCGATGGCCGGAGATATCTCGGTGTTGATCCATCCCGCATCGATCGCACGGCATCGACAGCCGCCTCAGCCCGCAGTGGCATGCGGTCGGTCAGGGACTTCAGCATGGCTGCGTCGATTGGCTGGCGGGGCCTCGCCACGCCCGTCAGTCGGGCAGCCGGTTTGCCGCGCCGGGTCATCTCGATCGAAGCTCCCCCCTCGACCCGATCGATGAGTTCGCTCAGTCGCGCCTTGGCCTCCGCCAGATCTACCGGGTCCATACTACGCTCCCGAACAATTAAAGTCGTTTGATAGCTGATCGGAGTCGGAATTCCATCAAGCCAACCGTATAGGCGGGCGCACCCCGCGCAAACGCGGGATGTGCGCCATATTCCCGCATGTTACGACAGACACACCCTTTCCGGAGAATGCCTCGATGTCCGACGCCCCCAGCCAATCGATTCCCACCGCCGCCGAATCCGATCCGCGGGCGCTCGGCTACATGCAGGGCTTTCCGCCGCCGGATGATCGCACCATCACCTTTCAGAACGGCTCGTTCCGCGACTTCCCCGAACTGCGCTGGGCGTGGAGCCATGTGCGGCAGCTGGTGCCGACGGTAAACGTCTGGCGCGGCAACGGCGGGGCGTCGGCATTGCCGCGCGAGGAGCGCGATATCGGTGGGTCGGAATCGGTCACGATGGATGGCCGACCGATGACCTTCGCAACAATGTTCGAGGAGACCTATGCCGACGGCCTCGTCGTGCTGCACAGGGGCAAGGTGATCCATGAGCGCTATGCCGGCGCGCTGAAGCCGCACAAGCCGCATATCGGCATGTCGGTGACCAAGTCGTTCACGGGCACGCTGGCCGGCATTCTGGTGGCGGAAGGCAGGATCGATCCGCGGGCGCCGGTCACGGATTATGTGCCGGAGTTGAAGCCGAGTGCCTTTGGCGATGCCCGCGTTCATGAGGTCATGGATATGACCACCGGGCTCGACTACACCGAAATCTATACCGATCCGAAGTCGCAGGTGTGGGGCTTGCGGCGCGCCAATGGCATGGCCCCGATTCCGCCGGGCTATGACGGTCCGACCGACATCTTCAGTTTCCTGTGTTCGCAGAACAAGCAGGGCGAGCACGGCAAGGCTTTCGCCTACAAGACCGTCAACAGCGACGTGCTGGCCTGGATTTGCCGGCGCGCCAGCGGGATGACGTTGTCCGATCTGTTGTCCGATCGGATCTGGGCGCCGATGGGCGCGGAGGAGGACGCGCATTATCACGTCGATCGCATCGGCACCGAAAGCGGCGGCGGCGGGTTGTCGACGACGTTGCGGGATCTGGCCCGGTTCGGCGAGACGATGCGCAACCACGGCCGCTTCAATGGCCGGCAAATCGTGCCCGCATCCGTCGTCGAGGACATCGAACGCGGCGGCGATCCCGAAAAATTCAGGCCGGCCGGCTACCCCACGCTGCCGGGCGCCTCCTACCGTAACCAGTGGTGGGTGACGCATAACGCACATGGCGCCTACATGGCGCGCGGCGTTTACGGCCAGGGCCTCTACGTCGATCCGAAGGCCGAGATGGTGATCGCGCGCTACGCCTCGCATCCGGTCGCCGGCAACGCCGCCAACGACCCGGTGACGCTGCCGGCCTATATGGCGCTGGCGAAGCAATTGATGGCGGGAGCGTAGGTTGCCGAAGGCTGCTTACTCGCGGCGGCTGATCCGTTGCGGTCAGGCGGCCGGGCGTAGATATTGATGGTGGGTACGTAGATGCGCAATTGGCGTTCGCCCTGCTGTCATCGCCGTGATCCTTTTTCCCCCTTTCAAGGTAGATCCAATGAAATACACGTCGCTGGCCGTCGGCCTTGTCGCCCTTCATCTGATGGCCGTGGCGGCACAGGCCGCCGGCGTCGTCAAGGTCACGCCGCTCGGTAGCCATGACGGTGAATTCTGTGCGTTCGACCGCGCCATCATCTTCGAGGATCCCGATGGCACGCGTATTCTCTATGACGCCGGACGCACGGTGCGGGGGCCGGACGATCCGCGGCTCGGCAAGATCGACGTCGTGCTGCTCAGCCACGCGCATAACGACCATCTCGGCGAAGCGATCCAGCCGGCCGCTAACGCCGGCACCTGCGCGGTGCCCGACATTTCGGTGAATGTGACGCCCAAATCCAATACGGTGAATATCGTCGTCGCCAAGAAGGCCAAGTTCATCGTCGGCGGCGAGATGGGTTCGTTCTTCTCGAAGAAGGTGGCGGCCGCGGGCGGCGAAGCTTCGCAGGTGCAGTTGCTGCGCTTCGGCGCCACGCGCAAGGTCGGCGGCGTCAGCTTTGCCACGGTGCCGGCCGCGCACACCAACGGGCTCGATCCGCAATTTCTCGAGGGCGGCTATGGCAAGGAGTTGAAGGACAACGGTCTGACCGCCTATCTCGGACCACCGAACGGCTACATCCTGACATTTTCCAACGGCCTGGTGGTGTACCTGTCGGGCGACACCGGGATCATCGCCGACCAGAAGACCATCGTGTATGATTATTACAAGCCGAAGCTGGCCGTCATGAATATTGGCGATGTCTTCACGACCGGGCCCAAGGAAGCCGCCGCCGCGATCGACACCCTGATCAAGCCCCGGGAAGTGATCGCTTCGCACGCCAACGAGGCGGCGACAAAGGACGGCAAGATCATTGCCGGGACCAAGGCCGAGATGTTCGTCAAGGCGACCAAAGCCACCGTGCGGATTCCCCTGAGTGGCAAGACGCTTGCGTTCGATGCCGGCGGCAAATGCGTGAGCGGCTGCAAGTAGTCCCTTCATAGTTGGATTTGGCCCAATCGAGTCGTGTCCCGGACGCAGCGCACGGCGTCTCCGCGAGGAGGCGTCGTGCTCCGCGCTGCCGGGACAGCGACGAAAGACGGCGCCGCGGACGCCATCGTCGGTCCGGTAACGCACTCCGGTTCTGGTTTGACATGCGGGCTGGCGTCGTCCTCCACGGCTACGACGTGCAACGAGCCGCCGAAACCTCCATTGACGGCCTGATCGCCGACTCCTAAGCCTTCGCCATGAAGTTTTCCGGCGAGGCTGCGACGCGAATGATGATCGGCAACGGCACGCGCCGTGCGTCACAGCGGGCGGCGACGCCGCCAGCGCGCACCGAGGTGGTCGCATGACGCGGATGCGCCGCAAGGCTGATCTCCCGACCAAGACCTGCCTGGTGTGCGGACGGCCTTTCACCTGGCGCAAGAAATGGGCGCGCGACTGGGAGAATGTGAAGTTCTGTTCGGACCGCTGTCGCGCCGCGAAGCCATCCATCGCCAAGCCGGAGGCGTCGTCGTCATGACTGTGCTGCGAATTGTACTCGGCGACCAGCTGTCGCACAGCCTGAGCGCTTTGAACGATCTCGACCCGGGGCGCGATGTCGTCCTGATGATGGAGGTCGAGCAGGAAGGCACTTACGTGCCACATCACAAGCAGAAGATCGTGCTGGTACTGTCGGCGATGCGGCATTTTGCCGAGGCGCTGCGCGATGCCGGGGTGACGGTCGATTACGTCAAGTTGGACGCGGAAGACAACACCGGCAGTTTCACGACCGAGCTGCGGCGCGCGATCGCGCGACACCAGCCGCGCCGCATCGTGGTGACCGAGCCGTCGGAGTGGCGGGTGCGGGCGATGGTCGAGGACTGGGCGGAGCTGACGGGACTAGCCGTCGGCATTCGCGACGACGACCGGTTCTTGGCCAGCCACGCCCGTTTCACCGCCTGGGCCCACGGGCGCAAAACCTGGCGGATGGAGCATTTCTATCACGACATGCGGCGCGAGCACGCGGTGCTGATGGACGACGGTCAGCCGGCCGGCGGCGAGTGGAATTACGACAAGGAAAACCGCAAGAAGCTGCCCGCCAAAACGGTTCCACCGTCGCGGCTGCGGTTCGCACCGGACGCCACCACGCGCGAGGTGATGGCGCTGGTCGAGCGCCGCTTCCCCGATCATTTTGGCGCGCTTGAGGAATTCGGCTGGCCGGTGACGCGCGCCGATGCGCTGCGCGCGCTGGAGGATTTCATCGCGCAGGGCCTGCCCAGCTTTGGCGACTATCAGGATGCGATGAAGGCCGGCGCGCCGTTTCTGTACCACTCGCTGATCTCGCCAGCCCTCAACACCGGGCTGCTGCTGCCACGCGAGGTCTGCGCGGCGGCGGAGGCCGCGTGGCGCGCCGGCGCGGCGCCGTTGAACGCGGTCGAGGGCTTCGTGCGGCAGGTGCTCGGCTGGCGCGAATATGTTCGTGGCGTGTACTGGCACATGATGCCGGACTATGCCGAGATGAATGCGCTGCAGGCGACCCGCAAGCTACCGGACTTCTACTGGACCGGCAAAACCGCGATGCGCTGTCTGCGCGAGGCGATTGGCAACACCGCGGAGCATGGCTATTCGCATCATATCCAGCGGCTGATGGTGACCGGAAATTTCGCGCTGCTGGCTGGCGTGGCACCGCGTGATATCGAGCGCTGGTATCTCGCCGTCTATGTCGATGCGTTCGAATGGGTGGAAATGCCTAATACGCTCGGCATGGCGGTGTTCGCCGATGGTGGTCAGATGGCGTCCAAGCCCTATGCGGCGTCGGGTGCCTATATCGACCGGATGTCGGATTTCTGTGGCGGCTGCGCCTACGACGTCAAGCAGAAGACCGGTCCAAAGGCCTGCCCGTTCAACTATCTGTATTGGGCATTCTTCATCCGGCAGAAGGCGCGGCTGTCGGGCAATTTCCGGCTGGCGATGCCATACCGCAATCTGGCGGCATGGTCGCCCGAGCGACAGGCCGCCATCCTCGCCGAGGCCGATGCCTTTCTCGACCAGCTCGATTCCAGCGACGACGGCGCTGATTGCAACTGATTGATAAGCGCCAGCGGGGAGGGCGCCATCGGACCCTCCCCAACGTCGTTGGAGTCGTCACCGGCGCGCGTCAACCCTTCACGAAGGCGAGCAGGTCCGGATTGAGAACGTCGGCATGGGTGGTGAGCATGCCATGCGGATAGCCCGGATAGACCCTGAGCGTACCGTTCTTGAGCAGCTTGATCGATTTCAGCGCGGCGTCGGCGATCGGCACGATCTGGTCGTCGTCGCCATGCATCACCAGCGTCGGCACCGTGATCGCCTTCAGGTCCTCGGTCTGGTCGGTCTCGGAAAACGCCTTGATGCCATCATAATGCGCCTTGGCACTGCCGATCATACCCTGCCGCCACCAGTTCTGGATCACGCCCGGATAGATTTGTGCGCCGTCGCGGTTGAAGCCGTAGAACGGCCCGGTCGGCACGTCGATATAGAGCTGGGCCCGGTTGCTGGCGACGCCGCTGCGAAAGCCATCGAACACTTCCAGTGGCAGGCCTTCCGGATTGTTCGCGGTCTTCAGCATCAGCGGGGGCACCGCGCTGACCAGCACGGCGCGGGCGACGCGGCCAGAAGGCTCGCCGTGTCTGGCGACGTAGCGCGCGACCTCGCCGCCGCCGGTGGAATGACCGATATGCACGGCGTTGCGGAGATCCAGATGCTCCACGACCACGAAAGCATCGGCGGCATAGTGGTCCATGTCATGGCCGTCGCTGACTTGCGCCGAGCGTCCGTGGCCGCGCCGGTCATGGGCGACGACGCGGAAGCCGTGCCGCAGGAAGAACAGCATCTGCGCATCCCAATCATCGGCGGACAGCGGCCAGCCATGATGGAACATGATCGGCTGGGCTTCTTTCGGCCCCCAGTCCTTGTAGAAAATCTCAACGCCATCCTTGGTGGTCACAGTGGGCATCTGCCGGTTCCCTTTGCTTGTTGTCGCCGAATGCCGGCGCCACTGGGATGATGCTATCGATGGTACCAGCTATCAAGTCGGTGGTGCCGGGTTCCAGAATATTTGGCGCGGCGATCGTTCAGAAAAGCCGGCTTGATATATTGGGGGCGCCTGCGAATGATCGCTGGCGGTGCGCGCCATCGGCCCGGCGGTGGCTTCAACGGCAATGTTTCAAGTCGTAGCGCATGATAGTAATCATTGAACCCTGTCACGGATGCGATGCACCGCGCCCATTTGGACGTGGCGCTAACAGCCGCAACCACACCAAAAGCCGGCGTTCGCGAAGGTTCCGGCTCTACGAAGCAGCACGTTAGACAGCTGCATTCAACCCCGCGACATTTTCTCGAACCGCTTGATCAGTCGCTCGCGTTTCAGGCGGGACAGCCGCCGCAGCCAGAACTGGCCGTTGAGCTGGTCGATCTCGTGCTGGTGGCATACCGCGCGCAAGCCGCTGGATTGTTCCTCGTGCGGGTTGCCGTCGAGGTCCTGGTAGCTGACGCGGACGCTGGCGTGGCGCTCGATGTCGTCATGGACGCCGGGCATCGAGACGCTGCCCTCCTGGTGCATGATCATCTCCGGCGAGGCCCATGTGATCGCGGGATTGACGTAGGTCTTGGCGCCGTTGACGGGATCGAGATCGAGCACCACGACGCGGCGGGCGATACCGATATGGGGCGCGGTGATGCCGATGCCGGGCACGGCCCGCAGGGTTGCCAGCAGGTCATCGACCAGCTCCCGCAGCGCATCGTCGAACACGGTCACGGGTTCGGCGAGCCGGGTCAGGCGCGGGTCGGGATAGCGGATGATCAAGCGGGTGGACATGGCAGGTTGGTAGCGGTTCGGGAACCGAATGGCGAGTTGAACGTCAATGATGTGCCCCGGCTCTTCCGGCCGCATCGCTTGAGAATGTATTCCATGATTATGCCAGCGTCGTTCGTCCGTCTGCGCTTTTGTGGTGCGTTGCTGCTATGCGCGGCATCCATTGCCTTCGTGGTCGGGGCAGAGGCGGCCGAGAGCAGCGCCAAGGTTGCCGCGGCGGCCGGGACCCCCGACGCGGTGAAGCACGGGGAACTGGTATTTCATGGCAATTATTGCGGGATCGGCAACCGTTCGGGCGCGGAGCCGATCGACGCGCTGGACGTGGCATGCATGCACCATGACGCCTGTACACCGTCCGGCGGAATCCCGAGTTGCGCCTGTAACGCGAAACTGGTCGAGGAAGCCGGCGCGATCGTTCAGGACACCACGCAGTCCTCCGAGCTCAAGGCGCTGGCGTCGCTGACCGGGACGGCGGCGGCGGCCGGCATGGTGGGTTGCACGCCGACCGCGGTCTCCGCGCCGGAGGCGGGGGTGATCGCGTCGCCTGGTCCGCTTGATCCGGTGCTGCCCCTGCGTCCTTAACAGCTTGATTTTCAGTCGGCTGCCTGTCGCTGCGATTCGACGACGAGCCCCCGCGCATGGGGTCGGTGATGCGGCACCCGAGCCGCGCGGCGCTGTTGGACAACATCCGGATTTCGCCCTTGAGCCACCCGCGGTAGAAGCAGTTGCCCGGCAGCCCTCGCTCGCCGGTCTCAGGAGTCCCCATGGCAACGTCCGTCACCCTCTACGGCATCAAGAATTGCGACACCATGAAGAAGGCGCGGGCCTGGCTCGACGGGCACGGCGTCGCCTATCGCTTTCATGACTACAAGAGCCAAGGCATTGATCGCGCCGAACTGATGGCGTGGGCGAAGCTGGTCGGCTGGGAGGCGCTGCTCAACCGCGCCGGCACCACCTTCCGCAAGCTGGGCGAAGACGACAGGCAGGATCTGACCGAGAGCAAGGCCATTGTCCTGATGCTGGCGCAGCCTTCGATGATCAAGCGTCCGGTACTCGATCGTGGCGGCCGGTTGCTGGTGGGTTTCAAGCCCGAGGCCTATGCCGCCGAATTGGCCTGACGCGAGGCCGACGGCTGGACGCGGCCGCTCAGTCGAACTCGACGATGTCGCCGGCGCGGGTTCGGGCAGGCGCGCGATGAAACAGGTCGCGATCGATGACCGCGTGAACCTTTGGTACCGGAACGCGATGAGGTCCGCGCATCAGATTCCTGATCTCGAAGCCGCCATGTTCGCTGATGGCTTTCAACGACGCGATGATGTGGTTGACACCATCGCCGTCGGAAAATGGCATCAGCACGCGCTCATAGGCAACGGCGCGACCGTGGACGTCGTCGATCATTGATACGGTGTAGGTAGGCAAAGCGCGACGCAGGCATTCCTGATAGACCGGTACCACGACTGCCGCCAAGATCGGGCCGAGATAGTCGTCGAGATCACGTCCCTTGCCGGTGGTACCGTAAGCGGTCGACATTCGCGTGTTATCGCTGTCGATGATGAAACGTATGGGCTGCCGGCTGGTATCGACGATATAGAACACCAGATCCGGCAATTCCTCTTTCATGCGTTCGGGTTGATACTCGGCCAGGCGCGGCAGCGTCTGCTGGCGCGCATACAGGCGTAGCCAGCTGTTCAGCAGATCGCGCTGACGAACCGACCTGACAACAGATGGATTGGCGCTCTCAAAAACCACGGCTGCCATCCGCTGTTGGCAAGGTTGCTGGTAGTATAAGGAACTAGTGCAAACGATCTGTAAACACGCGAAAGTGCATGGCGCCGCAATCAGTGCGCGACTTTTGGTTGCCCGTGCTGATCGGCCGCTGCACGACGTCACGGCCTTCGCGTCATCCATACAATCTTTTGCCAATCTGACGCATGCTACTAATGGAGTGGGAGCGGCGACCGGGCATTGCCGGAATATCCCGCATTGCACCTTGCGTTCCCGGCGCCGTTGACGGCATATTCCCGGCGATACGGCAGGGCGGGCGGCGGATTCCAGGACGTCGTCGGAAATCAGGCCGTTATAAAGTTAGCCACCGTGCGATGCCGCCGGGAAGGCTGATTGGGGGAAATTTGCTTGGCCGATGAGTTCATTCTTGAAACCCACGGATTGACCAAGGAATTCGCGGGGTTTTTCGCGGTTCAGGGTGTCGATCTCAAGGTGCGTCGTGGCACGATCCACGCATTGATCGGCCCCAACGGGGCCGGCAAGACAACCTGTTTCAATCTGCTGACCAAGTTTCTGCGGCCGTCTGCCGGACAGATTCTCTATAAAGGGCAGGATATTACCGCTTTGGCGCCGGCCGATGTCGCGCGCCTCGGGCTGGTACGTTCGTTCCAGATCTCGGCGGTGTTCCCGCATCTGACCGCGCTGGAAAACGTTCGTGTCGCACTGCAGCGCCAGCACGGCGCGTCGTTCGACTTCTGGCGCTCCAAGAACGTGCTCGACCAGTACAATCACCGTGCCCAGGAACTGCTTGAAGACGTCGGTCTCAGCGAGTTCTCGAATACTCCGGCGGTCGAGATGCCCTATGGCCGCAAGCGCGCGCTGGAGATCGCGACCACGCTGGCGCTCGACCCGGAGATGATGCTGCTGGACGAGCCGATGGCCGGCATGGGCCATGAGGACATCGACAAGATCGCCGCGCTGATCAAGCGGCTTTCGGCGAAATATACCATCCTGATGGTCGAGCATAATCTGAGCGTGGTCTCGAACCTGTCGGACATCATCACTGTTCTGACGCGCGGCACAGTGCTCGCGGAAGGCAGCTATGCCGATTTGACGAAGGATGAGCGCGTCAAGGAAGCCTATCTGGGAGCCGGCAATGATTGATACGGCAATGGCCGCTTCCGTGACCCCTCCGCCGAGCGCTGTCGCGCCGCTGCTCAGGGTCGAGAACCTGCAAGCCTGGTACGGCGAATCGCACATCCTGCATGGCATCAATTTCGACGTCAGGCCCGGCGAAGTGGTGACCCTGCTGGGCCGCAATGGCGCCGGCAAGACCACCACGCTGAAGTCGATCATGGGCATCATCGGCAAGCGTACCGGGTCGATCAATTTTGAAGGTCGGGAGATTGTGAAGGCGCAATCGGACAAGATCGCCAGGCTCGGCGTCGCGTTCTGCCCGGAAGAGCGCGGGATATTCGCCAGCCTCGATGTGCGCGAGAACCTGATGCTGCCGCCCACGATCCGCCCAGGCGGCCTGTCGCTCGATCAGATCTTCGAACTGTTTCCTAACTTGAAGGAGCGGATCAACAGCCAGGGCACCAAATTGTCTGGCGGCGAGCAGCAGATGCTGGCAATCGGCCGCATCCTGCGCACCGGCGCGCGCTTCCTGATGCTCGATGAGCCGACCGAAGGACTCGCGCCGGTGATCATCCAGCAGATTGGCCACACCATAAAGCGTCTCAAATCCGAGGGCTTTACCATCCTGCTGGTGGAACAGAATTTTCGTTTCGCAGCCACCGTCGCGGATCGCTTCTACATTGTGGATCACGGCAAGGTCGTCGATGGCTTCTCCAGCGCGGAATTGCCGGCCAATATGGAAAAACTGCACAGCTATCTCGGCGTCTAACGACGCCGATCAACAACGTAGGAGGAGGAAACAATCATGAATAACAAACTTACAGCGCTGTTGCTCGGCACGACGTTGGCTTTGGCGACCGCGACGATGGCTTCGGCGCAGGACAAGATGGTCAAGATCGGATCGCTCAGCGACCAGTCCGGCCTTTACGCCGATGTCGGCGGACCCGGTTCCACGCTCGCAGCGCAGATGGCAGTGGAAGATTCCGGCCTGCTGACCAAGGGCTGGAAGATCGACGTGATCTCCGGCGATCACCAGAACAAGCCGGACATCGGTTCCAATCTGGCGCGCCAGTGGTTCGACGTCGACAAGGTGGATGTGATTGTCGACGTGCCGAATTCCGGCGTCGCCCTGGCGGTCAGCAATATCGTCAAGGAGAAGAGCGGCGTCTTCCTGAATTCCGGCGCCGGGACTTCGGACCTGTCCAACGCGCAGTGCTCGCCGAATACCATTCACTGGACCTACGATACCTACATGCTCGCCCACGGCACCGGAACGGCGCTGACCAAGGGCGGCGGCGACAGCTGGTTCTTCCTGACCGCCGATTATGCGTTCGGCGCGGCGTTGGAGCGCGACACCACGGCGGCCGTGACAGCCGGCGGCGGCAAGGTGATCGGCAGCGTCAAGCATCCGCTCAACACCTCGGACTTCTCCTCGTTCCTGTTGCAGGCGCAGGCGTCGAAGGCCAAGGTGATCGGTCTCGCCAATGCCGGCGGCGACACGTCCAACGCCATCAAGCAGGCGGCGGAATTCGGCATCACCAGTGGCGGTCAGAAGCTGGCCGGGCTGCTGGTGTTCATCACCGACATCAACTCGATCGGCCTGCCGGTCGCCCAGGGACTGAACATCACCGAGACGTTCTACTGGGACATGAACGACGCTACCCGCGCCTTCTCCAAGCGTTTCCAGGATCGCATTCGCAACAAGCAGGTGCCGACCATGGTTCACGCCGGGGTCTATTCCAGCCTGCTGCATTACTTCAAAGCGCTCGAAGCGCTCGGCGGCAATCCGCATGATGGCGCCAAGGTTGTCGCCAAGATGAAGGAAATGCCGACCGATGACGTCCTGTTCGGCAAGGGCTCGATCCAGCCCAACGGCCGCAAGATCCATCCGGCCTATTTGTTCGAAGTGAAGAAGCCTTCGGAGTCGAAGGGGCCGTGGGACTATTACAAGCTGGTGTCGACGATCCCGGCCGACCAGGCGTTCACCCCGCTCGACAAGAGCACGTGCCCGCTGCTGAAGAAATAATGTCCGGAGCCCGGTGGCCGCGCGCCGCCGGGCTGCCTTGTTCCTGACGCCACAGACCGAGAAATCCATGTCGATCAATCTGCAGGCCCTGTTCGCCCAATTGCTGGTCGGGCTTATCAACGGCTCGTTCTACGCATTGCTGAGCCTCGGCCTCGCCGTGATTTTCGGCATGCTCAACATCATCAATTTCGCCCATGGCGCCGTCTACATGATGGGCGCCTTCGCGGCCTATTTCCTGCTCAACGTCTTCAACATCGGCTACTGGCCGGCGCTGATCCTGGCGCCGCTGATGGTCGGCGTGTTCGGCATGATCCTCGAACGCACCATGCTGCAATGGATCGCCAGCCTCGATCATCTCTACGGCCTGCTGCTGACCTTCGGCCTGGCGCTGATCATTCAGGGCGTGTTCCAGAACTATTTCGGCTCCTCGGGTCTGCCCTATGCAATCCCTGACGCGCTGAAGGGCGGCATGAATCTCGGCTTCATGTTCCTGCCGATCTACCGCGGCTGGGTGGTGATCTTCTCGCTCGTGATCTGTATCGCCACTTGGTACCTGATCGAGCGCACGAGGCTTGGCGCCAATCTGCGCGCCGCGACCGAGAACCCGACGCTGGTCCGCGCCTTCGGCATCAATGTGCCGCGCATGATCACGCTGACCTACGGGCTCGGCGTCGGTCTCGCCGCGCTCGCCGGCGTGCTGTCGGCACCGATCAACCAGGTGCGCCCGCTGATGGGCGCCGACCTGATCATCGTGGTGTTCGCCGTCGTCGTGATCGGCGGCATGGGTTCGATCATGGGCTCGATCATCACCGGTTTCGCGCTCGGCATCGTCGAGGGCCTGACCAAGTATTTTTACCCCGAGGCCTCCAACACCGTCGTGTTCGTTCTGATGGTGCTGGTGCTGCTGGTGAAACCTTCGGGACTGACGGGACGGGCTGCCTGATATGACGACGATTACCGAAAACGCCGTCCCGCAGCCGCGCCGGCGCATCAACGACGCCATGATCGCCTTTGTCATCATGACCGGGCTGCTGCTGGTCGTGCCACTGACCGGGGTATATCCGTTCTTCGTCATGCAGGCGCTGTGCTTCGCGCTGCTGGCCTGCGCCTTCAACCTGCTGATCGGCTATGGCGGATTGCTGTCGTTCGGCCATGCAATGTTTCTCGGCAGCGCCGGCTATTTCACCGCGCATGCGCTGAAAGTATGGGGACTGTCGCCGGAACTCGGTATCCTGGTCGGCACGCTCGGCGCCGCCGCGCTCGGCGTGATTACCGGCCTGATCGCGATCCGTCGCCAGGGCATCTATTTCGCGATGATCACCCTGGCGCTGTCTCAGCTATTGTACTTCGTCTATCTGCAGACCCCGTTCACCCATGGTGAGGACGGCATCCAGGGTATTCCGCAGGGCTTCCTGTTCGGCCTGTTCGACCTGTCGAAGCCGATCACGCTGTATTATGTCATCCTGGCCGGCTTCCTGCTCGGCTTCCTGTTGATCTACCGCACCATCAATTCGCCGTTCGGTGAGGTGCTGAAGGCGATCCGCGAGAACGAACCCCGCGCCATCTCGCTGGGCTACAAGACCGACCAGTACAAGCTGCTGGCCTTTATCCTGTCCGGCACGCTGGCCGGGTTTGCCGGCTCGCTGAAAGTGTTCGTGGCGCAGAACGCCTCGCTCACCGACGTGCACTGGACGATGTCCGGCGAGATCGTGTTGATCACGCTGGTCGGCGGCCTCGGCACGCTGTACGGCCCGGTGGTCGGCGCCTTCGTCATCATCGCCATGCAGCAATATCTGGCCGGCTTCGGCCAGTGGGTGACGGTGATCCAGGGCGTGATCTTCGTGGTCTGCGTGCTGACCTTCCGCCGCGGCGTGGTCGGCGAGATCGCGCATTTCTTCAAGCGCTCGCTGTAGGCTCTGTTGTCCCGGACGCGATGCGTCACGGCTTGCCGCTCCGCGGAGCCGGGACCATCCCGAACGCTGGCGTTTGCTGCGTCCCCGGTTCAGCGGCGCATCACGCCGCTGTGCGGCGCATTGCGCTTGCGTCCGGGGCAGGTCTCTCGGCTACGCCGCCCGGACCGTCGCAAGAAATTTCTCCACCTCGCTCTTGAGCCTGTTGCTCTCGCCGGATAGCTGCTGCGCCGATTGCAGGACCTGCGAGGAGGCCGAGCCGGTCTCGCTTGCTCCGCGGGTCATTTCGAGGATCTTGCTGGTGACCTCGCTTGACCCGGAGGAGGCCCGCTCGACGTTGCGGGCGATCTCCCTGGTCACGGTCTGCTGCCGCTCGACCGTGTCGGAGCCGGTGCTGGCAATGGATGACAGCCGGTCGATGGTCGAGCCGATCGCCTGGATGGCTGATACTGAAACATCGGTGGCTGCCTGCATGCCGCCGATCTGATGCCGGATATCGTTGGTCGCGGTGGCGGTCTGTGCCGCGAGCAGCTTGACCTCCTGGGCGACCACCGCGAAGCCCCTGCCGGAGGCGCCGGCGCGCGCGGCCTCGATGGTCGCGTTCAGCGCCAGCAAATTGGTCTGGCTGGCGATCTTGGCGATCAGGTCGACGACATTTCCAATCCTGGTCGCGGCCAGCGACAGGGCCATGACCTTGGCGTCGGTGTCCTGTGCCTGGCGCACCGCCTCACCGGAAATCTCGGCCGATTCCGACATCCGGCGGCCCATTTCGCTGACCGAAATCGACATCTCGCCAGCCGCCGCGGCGACCGACTGCACGCCGAAGGAGGCTTCTTCCGCCGCCGAGGTGGCGCGATGCGACAGGTCCTCGGTGAGCTGCGCGGTGGCCTTCAGGGTTATCGCCGTGGCTTCGAGCTCGGTCGAGGCCGCCGACACCGTGTTGATGATTTCGCCGACCGCGCTTTCGAACGCGTCGGCAATCCGGCGCATCTCGACCTTGCGGTGATCACGGGCGATCTGTTCCTGCCGCAGCTTGCTGTCAGCCTCGGCGTTGGCGCGCTCGTCGGCCGTGATCTTGAAGGCCTCGACCGCGCGAGCCATCTCGCCGATCTCGTCGCGGCGACCGAGCCCCGGCAGCACGACATCGAACTGGCCGTCCGCGAGTTGCTGCATGGCGTGGGTCATGCGCGAAATCGAGCTGGCAATGCGCTGTCCGAAAAACAGTGCGAGCAGGCCAATGACGAGAATGGCGATGCTGATCGCGCGCGTCAGGAAGTCGCGGGTTTCCCCGGCATGTCGCGCGGCCGCGATATAGCGATCGGCGGCGAAGGTGCCGAGTTCGAGAAGAGGCGGGCGGGTTCGTTCGAACACGCTGGCAAAATCCTCGGCTTCCTCCAGGAGCGAACTCTGGCTGGCCCAATAGGCCATGAAGGCGGCCTCGTAGGATCGGACCAGGGTGCCGAGTTCGGTCTGCTGTGGCGCGCTCAGCCCGGATGATTTCAGCGCCGCCTCGAAATCGCTGACCCGCTCGCGCAACCGGTCGCCAAACAGGTCGGTGCCACGCAGCGCAAAATCCTTTTCGTTGACCCGCATCGACAGCGATAGCGCGGTCAGGCGCGGCTGATCGACCTCGGCCAGCTTCTGCTCCAGTTGACGCGCGGCGGCCCCCATTTTTCCTTGCAGGCCCTCCTTGTCGCTGAAGCCGATCACCCGCTGCGCCGCCATGATGTTGTGAAAACGGGTGGCGTATAGATTCATTCCGGATCGCAGCGCGGCAATCGGCTGCGGTGCGCCGGTCTCCAGCGCCTCGATCAGTTTCTCGGTGGCGGCCAGATGGGTGACCGCCTGTTCCAGCACCTGCTGATGTCGCTCGACCCACTTCTCGGCGGGTTTGCGAAGAAAGTCGGCGCCGATCTGCCCGGCCTCTGAGTAGTTGTCGGACAGGCCGGTGACGTGGGCGCGCAACGTCACGCTGTCATCGGCCCGGCGCTGCGCTTCGGATTCCAGATGCAGTCCGGCCAGACAGATCGCGCCGGTCAGCCCGACGCCGGCGATCGCCAGCAGCGCGATCTGCAATCGCAGCCCGATCCGCATTCGTGAATGAGCGACGATCCAGCGAATGAAACGGCGATGGCGCAATTCGAACATTTTCACGGATCCCTTGGCACGCTCTGCGCGCTTCTAGGCGGGGAGTTCTGAATCAAATCGTAACGGCATCGTGGTCCGCGCAACTGTTTATTTTCGTTTTTTTCGATCGATGTTTTATCCCCGTCATGTGGAAGCGAACCGTTACGCCTGCGGCCGGGTTACCGCCCGATATCCGGTTCTGTGTTCTCGACAAACCGGTGGACGACCACCGGCATTTGCTCCCTCGCAGGCAAAATGCTTTATGACGAACATGTGACAGGGTCCCGTGCGCTTGTGCGTAATCCTGCGGGAATTTCAAGCAAAGTGGATCTCACATGCTGCGCTGGTTTCGGTCGTTCTTGCCGCGCGAAGAGCGGTTCTTCGACCTGTTCGCCCGCCATTCCGTGGTGGTAGTAAAGGGCGCGGAGGCGCTGCGGGGCATGCTGCGCGGCGGCGACGAGACCACGGTCTATTGCCAGCGCGTCAACCAGTTCGAGAATGATGCCGACGCCATCACCCGCGAGGTGCTGACCGCCGTGCGCCGGACCTTCATCACGCCGTTCGACCGCGTCGACATCAAGAACCTGATCACCGCGCTCGACGACGCCATCGACCAGATGCAGCAGACCGCCAAGGCCGTGATCCTGTTCGAGGTGCGATCCTTCGAGCCGCCGATGCGCGAGATCGGCACGCTGCTGGTCGAATGCGCCAATCTGGTCGGTCGCGCGCTGCCGCTGATGAAGAACATCGGCGACAATGTCGGTCTGCTCATCGCGATCACCGAGGAAGTCGGCAAGCTCGAGGGCCGCGTCGACGATCTGCATGACATCGGGCTGAAGGAACTGTTCCTCAAGCACCGCGAAGCTAACACCATGGACTTCATCGTCGGCGCCGAAATCTACAAGCACCTCGAGAAGGTCGCTGACCGCTTCGACGACGTGGCGAACGAGATCAACAGCATCGTTATCGAACAAGTCTAGGGCGGGGCCGCACAGTGGACGCCACGCTCGCTCTTCCGGTGCTGATCGGCCTTGTCGGCATCGCGCTGCTGTTCGATTTTCTCAACGGCTTGCACGACGCCGCCAATTCGATTGCCACCATCGTCTCGACCCGCGTGCTGCGCCCGCAATACGCGGTGCTGGGGGCGGCGTTCTTCAATTTCGTGGCGTTCGGCGTGTTCGGGCTGCACGTCGCCAACACCATCGGCACCGGCATCATCGATCCGAATCTGATCGACGCCCCGGTGATCTTCGGCGCGCTGATGGGCGCGATCGTCTGGAACGTGATCACCTGGGGGCTCGGGATTCCGTCGAGTTCCTCGCATGCGCTGATCGGCGGCCTGCTCGGCGCCGGCCTCGCCAAGGCCGGCTTCGCCGCCGCCGAATGGAAGGGCCTGTCGATGGCGCTGGTGGCGATCGTGCTATCGCCGGTGATCGGCTTCCTGCTGGCGCTGCTGCTGACCGCGATCGTGTCCTGGGCCTCGGTGCGCTCGACGCCGTTCGCGGTCGACCGCGCCTTCCGCATCCTGCAATTCGTCTCGGCGTCGCTGTATTCGCTCGGTCATGGCGGTAATGACGCGCAGAAGACGATGGGGATCATCGCGGTGCTGCTATATTCGCAGGGCTATCTCGGCACCGAATTTTCAGTGCCGTTCTGGGTGGTGCTGTCGTGCCAGGCCTCGATGGCGCTGGGTACCCTGATGGGCGGCTGGCGCATCGTCCGCACCATGGGGCTGCGCATCACCAAACTGACGCCGATGCAGGGCTTCTGCGCCGAGACCGGCGGCGCGGCGACGTTGTTCGCCGCGACGTTCCTCGGCGTTCCCGTCTCCACCACCCATACCATTACCGGTGCCATCGTCGGCGTCGGCGCCGCGCGGCGCGTTTCCGCCGTGCGCTGGAACGTCGCCAACTCGATCGTCTACGCGTGGGTGATCACGATCCCGGCCTCGGCGATCGTCGCCGCATTGTCGTACTGGGCGGTCACGCTGCTGCACATCAGGTTCTGAGCGCTTGTCCCGGACGCGATGCGGCATCCTTATGCCGCTTCGCAGAGCCGGGACCGTCGCGAACGCCGTCGCTTGGGACGGCCCCGGCTCTGCGACGCAACGCTGCGCATTGCATCGCGTCTGGGGCAAGTACTCAGCTCACCAGCTTCAGTCCCACGATCCCCGCCACGATCAACCCGATGCAAGCGATGCGGGGCAGGGTCGAGGGGTCGCCGAACAGGATAATGCCGAGAATCGCGGTGCCGACGGCGCCGATCCCGGTCCACACCGCATAGGCGGTGCCCATCGGCAGGGTCTTCAGCGCCAGCGCCAGCATGCCGACCGACGCGGTCATGCTGGTCAGGGTCAGGATCGACGGAACCAGCCTGGTAAAGCCTTCGGTATATTTCAGCCCGATGGCCCAGCCGATTTCAAGCAGACCTGCGATGAACAACAATAGCCAAGCCATGACGGCCTCCTGAGCGGGCAGGGCCGTCCCTGCGGAGAGTGAATGGACTGGAGGTCGTCCTCACAGCTCTATATGAGGCTGCCAAGCGAGTCCCGCAACTGCGGCATTTGCTCGCAAAATCCCTTGATTGCGCCCGGTTTCCCTGCCACAGGCACCTGATGTCCGACATTGACCTCCCCACCGAATCCGCCGCGCATCCGTTTGCCGCCGAAGTGGCGCGCCGCCGCACCTTCGCGATCATCTCTCATCCCGACGCCGGCAAGACCACGCTGACCGAAAAGCTGCTGCTGTTCGGCGGCGCCATCAACCTCGCCGGCCAGGTGCGCGCCAAGGGCGAGCGCCGCAGCACGCGTTCGGACTGGATGAAGATCGAGCGCGACCGCGGCATCTCGGTGGTCACCTCGGTGATGCCCTTCGAATTCCAGGATCTGGTGTTCAACCTCCTGGACACGCCGGGCCATGAGGACTTTTCGGAAGACACCTATCGAACGCTGACCGCCGTCGATTCCGCGGTCATGGTGATCGATGCCGCCAAGGGCATCGAGGCGCGGACGCTGAAGCTGATCGAGGTCTGCCGTCTGCGCGACATCCCGATCATCACCTTCATCAACAAGATGGACCGCGAGAGCCGCGACACTTTCGATCTGCTCGACGAGATCGAGAAGACGCTGGCGCTCGACACCACGCCGATGACCTGGCCAGTCGGCCGTGGTCGCGACTTTCTCGGCACCTATGACATTCATACTGGCGGCATCCGCCTGCTCGAGGGCGGCGGCGCCAAGACCGGCGCGGCCGAGCAGATCGAGGTCGCCGACCTTGCCGCGCGGCATCCGAATCTCGACGTCTCCGAGACGCTCGAGGAGCTGGCGCTGGTCAAGGAAGCCAGCAAGCCGTTCGTCCTCGCCGCGTTTCGCGAAGGCCACATGACGCCGGTGTATTTCGGCAGCGCGCTGCGCAATTTCGGCGTCGGCGACCTGCTGCAGGGGCTCGGCCAGTTCGCGCCGCCGCCGCGCGCACAGGATTCCGACCTGCGCCGGGTCGAGGCTGACGAGCCGCGGATGAGCGCCTTCGTGTTCAAGATCCAGGCCAACATGGACCCCAACCACCGCGACCGTATCGCGTTTGCGCGGCTGTGTTCCGGCAAGCTGACACGGGGCATGAAGGCCAAGCTGGTGCGCACCGGCAAGAACATGTCGCTGTCGAGCCCGCAATTCTTCTTCGCGCAGGACCGCGCGCTGGCCCACGAGGCCTTCGCCGGCGACGTGGTCGGGATTCCCAACCACGGTACGCTGCGG
>JACMOT010000471.1 GCA_014377915.1 Tardiphaga sp. | reverse complement strand
GGTGCAGGGCTAGCAAGGACGAAATCAGCTTAGAGCAGCCCCATCGCACGCATCGACGAGCATTGCTGGCCCGCGATAACGAGGTGGTCGAGGACGGTGAGGTCGATCGCTTCACCGGCCAGCGCAAGGCGGCGGGTGATTTGACGATCGAGAGCGCTGGGGGTCGGATCGCCGCTCGGGTGGTTGTGGGCGAGAATCACGCCCGCGCTGCCGTGTATCGATGCATCGGCGATGACCCGGCGCAGCGGAAGGTCGGTCCCGCCATCGTCGCCGTCATGCCGCGTGAGGTGGATGCACCGCGCCTGATCGTCGACGTGGGCGACCCACAGATGTTCCTTGGCTGGATCGGTCTCGGCGAGGCAATCGGCGAAGAACCGCCGGGCCGCTTCGAGGCCGTTGAGTCGCAGCGGTGATTCGGCACGCTGATGGAACATGCCCATTGCATAAGTCAGCGCGGACCTTGGGGCGACGCCAACCGCATCCGCTCCGGCGCGACCTTTTCTCCGTATTGGAGGAATATCCCCCACTTGCCGCGCCCGGCGGCGAGGCTAGGGTAGGGCGATGCGCAACTACCTCGACCTGATGCAGCAAATTCTCGACCACGGCGTCGAGCAGATGGACCGCACCGGCACCGGCACCCGGTCCTTGTTCGGCGCGCAGATGCGCTTCGACCTCGCCGACGGCTTCCCGCTGCTGACCACCAAGAAGCTCCATTTGCGGTCGATCATCGTCGAATTATTGTGGTTTTTGCGCGGCGACACCAACATCGCGTGGCTCAAAGAGCGCAAGGTCGGCATCTGGGACGAATGGGCCGACGCGGCGGGTGACCTCGGCCCAGTCTATGGCAAGCAATGGCGCGATTGGGAGTCGGCCGACGGGCGCCATATCGATCAGATCGCCAATCTGGTCGAGCTGATCCGCAGCGATCCCTCCTCGCGCCGCCAGATCGTCACCGCGTGGAACCCGGGCGAGAATGACAAAATGGCACTGGCACCATGCCATTGCCTGTTCCAGACGCAAGTTGCGGCCGGGCGGCTCAACCTCCAGCTGTACCAGCGAAGCGCCGATTTCTTCCTCGGCGTACCGTTCAACATCGCTTCTTATGCCCTGCTGACCCACATGCTGGCGCGCGAATGCGGGCTGGAGCCGGGGGTGTTCGTGTGGACCGGCGGCGACGTTCATCTCTATTCGAATCATCTCGAGCAGGCGCGGCTGCAATTGTCACGCGATCCGCGGCCCTTGCCCAAGCTGATGCTGAAGGACCGGGGCCAAGGATTATTCGACTATGAGGCCGAGGATTTCGCCTTCGACGCTTATGATCCGCACCCGCATATTTCAGCGCCAGTGGCGGTTTAGGTTGACGGGGGCCGTCGCACATCAGAAACATTTCGGCTGCGTGATGGCACCTTAGCAAGTTACCTGCGTTTCTATCACGCCAACCAGGAGAATTTATATGATTCAGAAACTCGCAACCGTCGCCTTCATCGGCAGCGCGCTGATGCTCGCCGCCTGCAATACCGTTCGCGGCGCCGGCAAGGACATTTCGTCCACTGCCAATTGCACCGAGAATGTGATCAACAACGTTCGCTGCTAGGTCACACTGGGAGCATCATATGAAAAGCCCCGCCGGATCGTCTCCGGCGGGGCTTTTTTTGCTTGTCTAACAAGGGGTTAGCTCAGCTGTTGAGGTAATCCCCGGCATCGGCATCGGTGCCGGTGCCCGACGGCGTCACGCTTTCGAGTGCGTCGCCGTGGGTTGCCGCCTCGGGTCCCTGCGCCAGTTCGGCGGCATGTTCCTCGGCCGCATTCTTCGGCGCGATCAGCGCTTCCTGCAGCTTGCGCTGCTGCGCCCGAAGCGAGGCATCGCGGCTCGACGCCGCAACCCGCAGGCGGTTCATGCCGGCGCCGGTACCTGCCGGGATCAGCCGGCCGACGATGACATTTTCCTTCAAGCCCTGGAGCGTATCGATCTTGCCCTGGACCGAAGCCTCGGTGAGGACCCGGGTGGTTTCCTGGAACGACGCCGCCGAGATGAAGCTGCGAGTCTGCAGCGACGCCTTGGTGATGCCGAGCAGGACCGGCTTGCCCTCGGCAGGCTTCTGCTTCTTGGTCAGCGCCGAATTGACCTCGTCCATCACCTCGCGATCGACCTGTTCGCCGGCCAGCAGGGTGGTGTCCCCGCCGTCGGTGATCTCGACCTTCTGCAGCATCTGGCGAACGATCACTTCGATGTGCTTGTCGGTGATCTTCACGCCCTGCAAACGGTAAACTTCCTGAATCTCGGTGACGAGATATTCGGCGAGTGCGACCACGCCCAGCACTTCGAGGATGTCATGCGGATCGG
>JACMOT010000470.1 GCA_014377915.1 Tardiphaga sp. | reverse complement strand
TGCTCCCCCCCCCGGTGGGGGGGGGGGGGAGACCCATTTGGCTCCACCAGAACACCCACTAAATAACGGGGCCAGTGATTTGAACTAAACTAAGTCATCCCGCTCTAGTGGAGTGATCAGGCGCCGAGCCCGGCCCGCTGCCGCAGCGTGGCGAGCGCGACATGCAAATCGGGCACGACGGCGGCGCATTTGGCCAGCGTCACGGCGCTGGGCGGCAGGATGTCCGGCACCAGGATCGGGATCGTGCCGGCGGCATGCGCCGAGGCGATGCCGGGCCCGGAATCCTCGATCGCAATGCAGGCCTGCGGCCGTATGCCGAGCCGCTGCGCGGCCAGCAGATAGAGCTCGGGGCTGGGCTTGCCGCGCGCGACATCGTCGCGCGTCAGCATGGTCTCGAAATGGCCGCGAATCCCGCCGAGCGTCAGATGCTGTTCGGCGGTGTGGCGCGACGACGACGTCACCAGCGCGATCGGGCAGGCGGCCCGGCGCAGTGCGTCGAGCAATTCGACCGCGCCCGGTTTCAGCGGCATGCCGCTGCGAAAGATCTCGTCGCGGCAGGCGATATAGGCCTCGTTCAGCGCCGGCATCGGAAAGTCGGCGCCAAAATGCTCGCGCAGGATGCTCTCGCATTCCGGGCCGGGGATGCCGATCATGGAATGACCGATGGCGGTGCCGTCGGGGTAGCCGAGCGCTTCCAGCGCGGTGTTCAGGCTCGCCAGATAAACCCGCTCGGTGTCGAGCAGCGTGCCGTCCATGTCGAGCAGCACCGCCTCGACATGCCATTTCGGGGCGGCCACGCCGGACTTCTTGCGCAGGCAGTCCCGGCACAGGCAGTCGCCCGACGTCATGGGCATCGGCAGCACGGACGTCTCCGCCGCGCACCAGCAGTCGCCGGAGAGGTCGCAGACGAATTCTGTGCCGCATTCGGCGCAAGCAAGGCGGCGGCCGGGCGGCCGCGCCGTGTCGATCTGATCTGTCATATCGTCCGTCAACCCTGGCCAGACATTCCCGCAAACCATACGCCGCCGCCGCCGCGAGGCCAACTCGATCGCCGCGCCGCGATGGCCAGCGCGATTCGGCCGTCAGTGCGGCTTCGTTTAGCCCGCGCCCTGCATATCGCTCTCGATGCCGAGCGCCGGTTTGCCGAACCGGGCGCGGTAGACCTGCAGATTCTCCAGCACGCGCTGCACATAATTGCGCGTCTCCGCGAACGGGATGCGTTCGACCCAGTCGATCACGTCGACCTCACGCCGGCGCGGGTCGCCGTAACGCGCGATCCACTGCTTGACGCGTCCGCGCCCGGCATTATAGCCGATCAAGGCCAGCACGTGGTTGCCCTCATAATCGTTCAGCAAGTTGACGATCTCGGCGGAGCCGAGCCGCAGGCTGTAGCTCGGATCATTGCTGAGCGCCTTGGCGTCGAAGGCGAAGCCCATGCGGCGGCCGAGCGTCTGGCCGGCGGCGGGAGTAACCTGCATGAAGCCGGTGGCCTTGGCGCCGGAGACGACCTGCGGGTTGAAGGCGCTTTCGGTCCGCGTGATGGCATAGACCAGACTCTTGTCGGCCTTCGGCCCGAGCGGCGCGAACTCCGGCAGCCCGGTCGCGGGAAAAGCGTAGTTATCGAACGCCATGCCGCGGTTCACCGCCGCGCGGCCGATCGCCAGCATGGCGCCGGCGTCGTGGCGGCGCGCGGCCACCCCGGCGATCTGCACCAGTAACGCACGGTCGGCGGTGGCGCCGAGACCGGCGGCGAACGCCACCACCTGTTTGCGGTTGCCGGTCAGGTACAACAGCTCGGCGGCGCGAAGCAGGTCACGCTGCGCAATGCTGGCCTGCCGGACATCGGCCGAGGGCGGCTTGCGCAAATGGGTGTCGCGGCAGCCGAGCCGAGCGCAGGCGAGCTGGCCATAATAGGTGGTCGAATGCTCGGCCGCGACCTGGTAGTGCTGACGCGCCGACTTGGCGTTGTGACGGGCCTGCGCGGTTCGTCCCATCCAGTAATGCGCGCGCGCGACCGAGGTCGGCTGCGACGTGACCGTCAATATCCTGGCGAAGTTCTTCTCGGCGGTTGGCGGGTCGCGCAGGAAGCGCAGTGCGATCCATCCCATCATGAAGGCGCGATCGACCTGGTAGGTGTCTTTCGCGGGGGCCGCGTCCGACACGGTGCGATAGGCCAGCCGCGCATGGCCGCCGTCGAGTAGTTGCCGCGCCAGTGCGCCCCGCTCGACCCACCAGACGTCGGGATCGCGGATCGCGTCGGCGGCACGTGGCGCCGAGATCATCGTCTGCGCGGCTTGCGCGGTCTGGTCGTGGCGCCGCAGCCACTGCGCGCGCGTGAACAGAAAAGCGGGATCGCTGCGCCCGGCCGCCGGCACCACCGCCAGCAGCGCCTTGGCCTGCGGGCTGTTGCTTCTTACGGCGACGCGGGCCGCGACGATGGCCAGTTCGGTAGCGCCGAGCCGGGCGGCGGCCCGTTTCGCGGTCGTGAGGTCATCGGCATAGAGCCGGGCCTGCATCCGGGCGCGGTGATCAGCGGAGGTAAGCTGGCGTCCGAAAGTCGCTAGAATCTCGGTTTCGAGTTTGGCCGAAAGCCCGTCGGCCTGCCACACCAGCCGCGCATAGTCAGTCGCCGCGGTGGCGTTGCCGCGCGCCCATTGCGCGCGCGCCATCGCCAGTTTTCCGAGCGTGCTGCGCGGTTGGTATTGCGCGAAGAATGCCATCACCGTGCCGGCGTCGGCCTGCTCGGTCCACAGCCGCGCCTCGGCCCGCCGCCGCAGCAGGACGATGCCCGGCCAATCCGGGTTGGCCCGTATGAACGCGGCGTAGCGCGCGAAGTCGGCGTCATTGTCGTCGGATCGCAGGATCACCCATTCAGCCAGCCGGCGCCCGAGCGGATCGCGGATCTGGTCACGCCGCGCGGTCGCGGCGGTGGCCTTGCCGCTGCGCGCGAGCTGCGTCGCCTCGCCGATCGTCCTGACATCGTCACGCGACAGGCCGTGCTCCACCGCCAGCGCCGGACTGGCGAGCAGTCCCGACAGCAGCGCCGCGCCGAACGCGAGGCGATGCAACGGGCGCATCGGACGAAAGAGCTCGAGCGCAACTGGATGTCTCATGAATCTCCGTGAGGTCGGAACGAGTGGGCTGTCGGGCGCGGCCGACGGTCGGCGCAAAACCTTCATGAAGTGCGAACACATTTTGCCGTGACCGGACGCGAACATGGCCAAACCGCGGCGGACGGCGAATTCGATCGCAAACTGGCCGCTTAAGCCGGACATTTGGTGATCGACGGCGAGCTCGCGCAGGTATCGCGTCGATATGTCCCGGGCTCCGACCGTTTCTGTACAGCCGGTTGGCCGATGCCGCGTCGAACCTTAATCGGAATCTTCATCGGCGGTTCATCGGGCTGCGCGCTATAATGCGATGCTCGATTATTGCATGAGCGCCTCCAGGGAACTTCCGATGGCCCGCGATCCGCAAGGCGCGCTTGTCGCGCTCAACCGCTTTGGCTTCGGCGCCCGTGGCGGCGCTTCCGGCGATATCCTCAATGCGGCATCGGATCCGCGCGGCTATGTGAAGGCCGAGCTTTCGCGGCCCAATGCCGTGCTGCTGGAACTGCCCGGCCTGCAATCGACGCCGGCGCTGGCGCAGGCGCTGTTCGCCTATCAGCTCGAGGTCAAGACCGCGCGCGAGGCCGCCGCCAGGGCGCCGAGCGAAGCCGCGTCCGTGATGGACGTCAAGCCCGACGCGGTGGCGATGACCGGCAACACCACCATGACGGTGCAGCCCGATGCGGCAAAGCCGGCGGCTGCGCCACCGCCGCCGCCCAATGTCGTGCAAAAAGTGTTTCGCGCGGAATCGCTGGCGCGGATCCAGCGCGCCACGCTGGCCGAAGGCGGCTTTGTCGAGCGCCTGGTGGTGTTCTGGTCGAACCATTTTTGCATCTCGGCCAATAAGGGCGAACCGGCGCGGATCTGGGCCGGCTCGTTCGAGCGCGAGGCTATCCGTCCGTTCGTACTCGGCAAATTCAGCGACATGCTGCGTGCCGTCGAGCAGCACCCGGCGATGCTGTTCTTTCTCGACAACCAGCAGTCGATCGGCCCGGAGTCCAAAGCCGGCCAGCATGGCAAGCGCGGCCTCAACGAAAACCTCGCCCGCGAGATCATGGAGCTGCATACGCTCGGCGTTGGCGGCGGCTATGCGCAAGGCGACGTCACCGCGCTGGCACGCATCATCACCGGCTGGACCTTTGCCGGCCGCGACGGCAAGATCGGCACGCCTGGCAGTTTTGCTTTCAATGCCAATGCGCATGAGCCCGGCGCGCAGACCCTGCTCGGCAAGAGCTATGACGACAGCGGCGTGACGCAGGGCGAAGCGGCGCTGGCTGACATAGCGCGGCATCCATCGACCGCGAAATTCATCGCAACAAAGTTCGCGCAGCATTTTGTCGCCGATGCCCCGCCGCCGGCTTTGGTTGGCAAGCTAGAAGCGATGTTCAAAAAGTCCGACGGCGACCTCAAGGCGATGGCGATCGCGCTGCTCGATTCCGACGAGGCCTGGAAAGCGCCGCTGACCAAAGTGCGCACGCCCTACGAATATTTGATCGCCACCGGCCGGGTGCTGGCGCGGATTCCGGAAGATCCCGGCCGCTACATCGGCAGCCTCAACATGCTCGGCCAGCCGCTATGGACGCCGGCGGGGCCGAACGGATTTCCCGACAGCAATGCCGCCTGGGCCGTGCCGGAAGGCATGAAGCTTCGGCTCGATATCGCGGCGCAAGTATCATCGAAGATCGCCGACAGCGTCGATGCTCGTGAACTGCTCGAAATCGTCGCCGGCGACGCGGCTTCCAATGAAACTCGCCAGACCATCGCACGCGCGGAGACCCGGCAGCAGGCGCTGGCGCTGCTGCTGATGTCGCCCGAATTCCAGAGGAGATGACGATGGATTGCGAAAGCCGGACGTCGTGGCGTGCCTCGCGCCGCGCCTTGCTGCTCGGTGGCGCAGCCTTTGCCGCCTGGGCCTACATCCCCAAATTTGCCCGCGCGGCGGATGCGCGCGATCCGCGGCTGGTGGTGATCATCCTGCGCGGCGCGCTCGATGGCCTGGCCACCGTGGCGCCGATCGGCGATCCCGATTACGCCGGGCTGCACGGCTCGATCGCGCTGGCCAAAGACGGCGCGCATCCCGCTTCGATGCTGGATTCGTTTTTCGGCCTGCATCCGGCGATGCCGGAATTTGCCCGCATGTACCGCGACAAGAAAGCGGCGGTGGTGCATGCGGTCGCCACTTCCTATCGCGAGCGTTCGCATTTCGATGGCCAGGACGTGCTGGAGAGCGGCTTTGCCGGGCCCGGCCGGGTGCAGTCCGGCTGGCTCAACCGCGCCATCGAGGCGCTGCCGGCCGGCGAACGCGTCACCTCCGGTCTCGCGATCGGGCCGACCACGCCGTTGGTGCTGCGCGGCGCGGCGCCGACCGTCGGCTGGGCGCCGGTCAATCTGCCGACGGCGGCGGACGACACCGCAACCCGGCTGGTCGAGCTCTATCGGCACCGCGACCCGGCGCTGGCACAGGCGCTGTCGCAGGGCCTGCAACTCGACAAGATCGCCATCGGCGACGAGATGAAGCCGAAGTCGGGCGGCAACGCCGTCGAGGCGATGCGCCAGGTGGCGCGCGGCGCCGCCAAGCTGATGGCCGCCGATGACGGCCCGCGTGTCGCGGCTTTGGCCTTCGACGGCTGGGATACCCATGCGCAGGAGGGCGGCCCGGTCGGCCGGCTGGCGCAGTTGCTCGGCGGCCTCGATGGCGCGCTGGCGGATTTCGAAAAGGGGCTCGGTGCGCATTGGCGCGACACCGTGATCGTGGTCGCCACCGAATTCGGCCGTACCGCGAAGATCAACGGCACCGAGGGAACCGACCACGGCACCGGCACGGTGGCGCTGCTGGCTGGCGGCGCGGTCAAGGGCGGCCGGGTGATTGCGGACTGGCCGGGGCTGAAACCCGCCAATCTGTTCGAGGCCCGCGACCTCGCGCCGACCACCGATCTGCGCGCCATCCTGAAGGGCGTGCTGCATGACCATCTGGGCCTGAGCGAGCGCGTGCTGGCGGAGCGGGTATTTCCCGACAGCGGAATGGTGAAGCCCGCCAAGGGACTGGTCGGCTGAGTTCGTTCTATGCGGCGCATCGCGCACTGCGCCTTTGTGCTATCGGCCGCCATAATCGCGAAATAGTCGTTCGTCAGGAACCGAACGGATGGAAATTTATTGTGTCGCCAGCGGCAATTGCGCCGCCTTGGGAGAGACGCATGAAATTCCTGATTGCCGCCGCCGCGATCGTCACCGTCGCCGCCACCTGCAGCCCGGCTTCCGCCGCGATGATGGCCTGCTCCAGCGAGAACATGATGAAATCGATGAACGCGGGCGGCGCCATGCCCGACAGCCCCGGCAAGATGGGGATGATGAAGGAAATGGCGATGGCCAATACGCAGATGTCCAAAGGCGACATGCGCGGCGCCTGCAAGAGCTACATGAGGGCGCAGAAGATGGGGATGATGAAATCCTCGATGTGACACGGAATCGCGAAGATCGGGGCCGGCGGACTCCCGCTGGCCCCGTGCTTCAAGATTACCTCATCGAGATCGCCAGTCCGCTCAGATCGGCATTGATCATCAGCCCGGTCTGGCGGCCGCTGAGTTCGAGCACCGCGCCGTTCTGATTGGCCAGCACGATGGCGCTGACGCCGCGGCCGACCGCGGCCCCCGCGCCGCCGGCGCCATAGACGCCCGCCACGTCCGATGGACGAAAGATGTTGCTGACGCGACCGGACAGATAGGTCTGCGACGCGCCGAACACCAGGCCGGCGCTCAACCCGCCGATCGACAGCGGGTAGGTGCGGCCGCGAAACGTCAGCGTGCCCGAGCCGCCCGACGCGCCGATGAACCAGCCGCCCTTCAGCACCGAAATCCGGATCGTGCCGCTGTCGGCCCGCGCCGCGGAGGAGGCGCCGAGCCCGGCAAGGGCAAGCGTAGCGGCGACAAGGGCATTGCGAAGGGAAACGCGCATGAAAAGTCCTCTGGATGATGATTCAGGTGCCGGAATGGCGGAAAATACACCGTGACATGCACGGCGCCTTGCGGCGACTCTAAGGCGGCCGTCGGGCGCCCGACAGGTTGTTCGAAGGTGTCGTCCGCCGGTATCACCCCGACGGCGCGGCAGCGCAAGCCTGCCTGACGGCACGGCGTCCCACCTTGACCCTGCGCAAGTCGCCGGTCGCGGCTACGTCGTAGGCTGCCTGGATGTGCCAAGGGACCGCTTGATGTTCGCCTTCGACCAACCGCTTGTCGTCGCGGGGCTGCTGCTCGGGCTGTCTTCCAGCCTGCATTGCTTCGGCATGTGTACTGGCATCGCCGCCAGCCTGCACTTCGCCACCGGTCCTGATCGTGCTACCCGCGATCTGCTGCTGACCACCATGCTCATCAACGCCGGCCGGATCGGCAGTTACATCCTCGCGGGCGCGCTGGTTGGCGGGCTCGGATCAGGAATCTTCGGCGCGTTCGATCATGCGCTGGCCAACACCATATTGCGCTGGGCGGCGGCGGCGGCACTGGGCTGGATCGGGCTGTCGATGCTGGAGATGCTGCCGCTGCCGACGGGGCTCTATGCCCTGGCGTCGCGGATCAGTGGGCTGATGGGCTCGCTCGCCCGGGCCGCGCATCTGCCGGCGCCGGTGGCGCTGCTGCTGAGCGGCGCGGTCTGGGGTTTCCTGCCCTGTGCGATGGTCTATGCGACGCTGTTCTACGCCATGCTGTCCGGCTCCTGGGCCAATGGCGCGGTGGTGATGGCCGGCTTCGGCCTCGGCACCCTGCCGATGCTGGTCGCCTCGGGCCTCGGCCTGCCGCTGTTGCGCCGCCGCGCGGTGTCGCTGTGGCTGCGCAATGCCGTCGGCGTCGCCATCCTGATGGTCGGAATCGTCACCGCCGGCATCACGCCGACTACACTGGCGGCGTGGTGCAGGTCCTGAAGTAGTTAGGATGAATGATGATAAAACTGCGCCAAAGTCGCGGCGCTAACGTACAGATGCGCAAGGTGACACAGCATATTTCAGCGGTTCAGGCGAGGGAGTTGTCCCGCGCGCTGTGGCGAATGCCGTGGATCACGATCTCGGTGGCGTTGGCGCGATAGAACACAAGGTATGGATAAGGAAAAGCGACGATGCGACGCAGACCCGTTTTTTGGGTTAGGCGTCCCGATTTGGGATATTACAACAACAGATCAATCCGCGTGAAGCCGCTGCTTGACATGCGTGGCGCCTTGGGGCGATGCGATCTCGATCGATTGCAGGATTAGGTCCAGTTCGGCAGCGGCACGGATCGTATAGCGAAGCTTCACAGGCCATGCTTCGCCCAGATGGCGCGAACCTGTTCGTCGGTAGCGAATTCGCTACGTTCAGCCTGAGCAAGAGATTCGTCAAAAGAAGCTGCGTCTGCATCGCTCAGTTTGATCGACGCCTGATCGATACCGGCAAACTGCAACAGCATGCGCGCAAGTGAATCCTGCGTCTCCGCTGGAAGCTCGCGCACCGACTGCATGGCCTTGTCGAACAGAACCGTCATGCCGCAACATTAGCCGTCTTTGAGCCTATCGGAAAGCCTTCAGGAATTCAGATAATAATCCCAATAACTTCATCTGCGGCACGGCAAAGCGCGGCTATACAAGCAAGCAGCATCTAAAAGCCAAATCAAATTATGTTTCCCGCATTTCGCAGGCGCTCATGCAGGCCATGCTACGACACTGTCCGCCTGCCGCTCCGCCAAAAAAATGTACCGGCCAACGAACCAGTATTGACAATATTCCTTTTTGGATTATAAGCCTAATTACCTCATCCCACTGAGGGGCGTTTCCTGGGACGCTTGGAGGTGCGGGGTGGGGGGCGGCGCCTGCGGGCGCGGGGCAGACGTTGCCCTGCGCACTCGGGAGGCCCTGGGTGGCCGTCCGGCTCCAATACGGGAGCCTGCCTTGAATGGCTGGACGCGGTCGGCGAAAGGCGGGGAAATCCCGCCGGAGTGTCCTCTTCGGAGGTCACGTGCTGGCCCGGAAGAACGGCCCCGGGGACAGAAATCGCCGCGGTGGAGCGTCGAAAGGCGTTTCCGCGGCCTCTGGTTTCCGGCGATCCGGGGATCACGCCGCGGCCAACTACCTGAAGGCGCGCCTTTCGGCGCTCCGCCTCCCTCACTTGGGAGGCCTGCTGGACCTACCGATCACGCAACTGATTTGCGGGCGCCGCTTTCGCGCGCCCGGCGCGGTGGCGTGCCGCGATCATTCCCGCAATGGAGAGCGATGACATGGCCACGACAGAATGGGACAAGGATTTTCTGGACGACCGCGAAAGCGAGGCGGAGGCGGTGGCGTTCAAGGCCCAGTGCGACGCCGACTGGCAGCAGGCGGTGCGACAGGTCCGGCGCGAAATATCGGAAATGTACCGCGGCTTGGAGCGATGCGCGGATCGAGCCTGTCGCCGCGCCAGACGCTGCATGGCAGAAGATTGCATCATGGGACTGGCCGTTCCGCTGCCGGACAAGGTCATGCGGTCGCTGGTCCAGGATGTCTATGCCGAGATCCAGCAGGACCGCCGCGAGGCCGCGCTGGCGCTCAGGCCGGCGTCGCGGCGTTGTGCTTCAAGATGATCTCGACCGCGCCGGCGAAGCCATCTTCCTCATTGGAGGTGGTGACGTCGGTGGCCTGCGCTTTGACGTCGTCGGTGGCGTTGCCCATCGCCACCGACAGGCCGGACACCTTGAACATCGCCAGATCGTTGCGCATGTCGCCGATCGTGGCGATGGCCTCGGGGGAGATGTTGAGCCGCTGCGCCATCGCGGTGACGAAGGTGCCCTTGTCCTGCGCAGGCGGGGTGATATCGAGATAATAATGCTGCGACCGCACCGCGACCGCCTGATCGCCGAGCGCTTGCTGCACCGCCGCCTCGCAGCGCTCCAGCATCGCATAATCGGCGCTGGCGCCGACGATCTTGCAGGCGTTGGCAAGGAACGGCGCGAAATCATCGACGATCACCGGCTCGTGCTGGATGGTATTCTGCTCGTGCGGCACATATTTGCCGTCGTCGCGCTTGATCAGCCATTCGTCATTGGTGAACAGCCAGATGTCGGCGCCGTATTCGGCGAGCACCTCGATGCTGCGTTTCGCGGCGGCTTCGGGGATCAGGTGCTGCGTGATCGGCTTCAGATGCGCATCGACCATCGAACTGCCGTTGAACGGGCCGATCGGCAGCGTAATGCCGAGCGGCGCCACCAGAAAGCGCATGCCGACCGGCGGCCGGCTCGAGGTGATGGTGAAGCCGATGCCGGCATCGTGCAGTCTCTGCACGGCGGCCAGGACCTTGTCGGTCAGCCGCTTGTCCTTGGTCACCATGGTGCCATCCACATCGGAGACAACGAGCGCGATGCGGGTCATGGCATTTTCCTGTCGGTGAGTTGAGCGAGAATAGCGGTGATGATGACATCGACCGTAGCATTGATCGAAACCGTGATCGGGCTTTCGTCCGTGCCGGGCGGCCGCAGCGTGGCGAACTGGCTGTCGAGCAGGCCGGGCGGCATGAAGTGGCCTTTTCGCGACGCGAGACGCTCGGCGATCAATGGCTGGCTGCCGTCGAGATAGACGATGCGGACGTCATCGCGGCCATGCACCAGCACGTCGCGATAGGCCCGCTTCAACGCCGAGCAGGCGACCAGGATCTGGCCGCCGCGGTCGGCGACGGCGTCGATTTCATCGGCGATCGCCTGCAACCATGGCCAGCGATCGTCGTCGGTCAGCGGATGCCCGGCGCTCATCTTGGCGACATTGCTGGCGGGGTGGAACGCGTCGCCATCGGCAAAGCGCCAGCCGAGCTTCGCGGCCAGCGCCTCGGCGATGGTGCTCTTGCCGGAGCCGGCGACGCCCATCACGATCAGCGCGCAAGGCGCTTCGTGATCAAGCACGAAAATTCTCCGGCAGCGCGGCGCGGTCGCACAGCCAGACGGTTTCGCCGTCACGGGAATACGCACGGTTGGCAGGCAGATCCTCGCCGCCCAGCACGCGCGTCAGGATCGGCCGTTTCCCGGAGCCGGCGGTCAGGAACAGCATCTCGTCGCACGATGCCAGCGCCGGCAGCGTCAGGCTGACGCGCGGCACGAATGGCGCCACATGCGCTTCCGGCACGCCGACGACCCATCGGTCGGTCACCTCAATGGCCGGGTATCCCGGAAACAGCGAGGCAACATGACCATCGGGTCCGACGCCGAGCAGCACCAGATCGAACAGCGGGCGCGCCGGATCGAGCCGGTCGGCGCCGTAGAATTCGCGCAATTGCTGCTGATACTGACTCGCGGCCGCGTCGGGGCTGTGCGCCTGCGTGGCGATCGGATGGATATTGGCGGCAGGCGCGCAGCGGTCGAGAAAAATCTGCCGCGCGATGTTCATATTGTTGAGTGGATCGGAAACCGCGACGAAGCGGTCGTCGCCGATGAACCAGTGCACGCGATCCCACGGAATCCGGCTTTGATAGGGTGGCTTGCCCAGCACTTCGTAGAGCTGCGTCGGGCTTGAACCGCCGGTCAGGCAGATCGCGATACGGCCAGGATCGCTACCGATCCGCGCCAGCACGCGGTCGGCGGCGGCGATCGCCAGCGCAGCCGCGTCGTCGACCACGATGATCTTGCGTCCGGTTGCCATGGCCTAGCTCAGCTTCCGCCAGACGCGGCCATCGCGTTTCATCAGGTCGTTGGCTTCGCTCGGTCCCTCGCTGCCCGCCCGATAGCTCTTCAGGCCGTCGGAGCCGGCATTCTTCCAGGCCTCGAGAAACGGTTGCACCGCGCGCCAGCCGGCTTCGACGCTGTCGGCGCGCTGGAATAGAATATTGTCGCCGATCATGCAGTCATAGATCAGCGTCTCGTAGCCGGTCGATGGCTCGGCCTTGAAGTAGTCCTTGTAGCGGAACTTCATCTCGACGCCGTCGATCCGGATCGCAGGGCCGGGGATCTTGGTGTTGAACTGCAGCGCGATGCCCTCGGTCGGCTCGACGCCGATGACCAGGTAATTGTGCGACAGCGCTTCCACGGGGGTGCCTTGAAACATGGCGAACGGCGCCTGCTTGAACTTGATCGCGACCTCCGTTCGCTTGATACCGAGCGCCTTGCCGGTGCGCAGATAAAACGGCACACCGGCCCAGCGCCAGTTGTCGATCACCAGCTTCAATGCCGCATAGGTCTCGGTGGTGCTGCCGTTGGCGACGTCCTTGGTCTTGTGATAGTCCTCGATCACGGTATCGCCGATGGTGCCACCGATATATTGGCCGCGCACCGAATTGTGCAGCGCCTCGGCCTCGCTCTGGATCTGGATCGCGGCCAGGACGTTGGCCTTCTCGGCGCGCACGGAATGCGCATCAAATCGGGTCGGCGGCTCCATCGCCACCAGCGATAGCAACTGGAACAGATGGTTGGGGACCATGTCGCGCAGCGCGCCGGTGGCATCATAGAAACTGCCGCGGTGACCGACGCCGAGTTTTTCATCGACGGTGATCTGGACGTGGTCGATGTGGTTGCGATTCCAGATCGGCTCGAACATGCCGTTGGCGAAACGCAGTACCAGGATGTTCTGGACGGTTTCCTTGCCGAGATAATGGTCGATCCGGTAGATCTGGTGCTCGGTGACGATATCAAGCAGCTCGGCGTTCAACTTCTTGGCCGATTCCAGATCGGTGCCAAACGGTTTTTCCACCACCAGCCGTCGCCATGATCCGTTCTCCCGCAGCATACCGGCGCGGCCGAGCTCGCGCGCGATCGGCGCGAAGGCGCTGGGCGGCGTGGCCATGTAGAATAGCCGGTTGCCGGTGGTTTCGCGCCGCGCCTCGAGTGCGTCGAGCTGTTCGCGCATCTGGTCGAACGACGCGGGATCCTTGGGATCAGCCTCGATGAAGGTGACGCATTCCAGCAATCGCTGCGCGATGGCGTCGTCGACGGTTCGGGTTGCGAACTGCTTCAGGCCCTTCATCATGTCGTCGCGCAATGCCTCGTTCGACATCGCGCGGCGGGCAATGCCGACCACGCAGAATTTTTCCGGCAGCAAATTGGTGGCGGCGAGATTGTACAGCGCCGGGATCACCAGCCGATGGGCGAGGTCACCGGTGACTCCGAAAATGACGAAAGAGCAGGGATCAGGTTTTTTGGTATCATTCTGGGCGTCTATCACTTCCGGTCTGCCTTCGGCTGGGCGATCGCGGGCGCGGCCTGCTGGACCGGGCGCGGATGCTGCTCCGGCTCCTTGTGGCCGCCAAAGCCGGCGCGCATCGCCGACAGGATCTTCTCGGCAAAAGTATGCTCCTTGCGCGAGCGGAAGCGCGCAAACAGCGCCGCGGTCAGCACTTCCGCGGGCACCGACTCATCGATCGCGGCATTCACCGTCCAGCGGCCTTCGCCGGAATCCTCGACATAGCCGGAATAGCTGCTGAGCGTTTCGTTCTTCGCCAGAGCGGAGGAGGTGAGGTCGAGCAGCCAGGACGGGATCACGCTGCCGCGGCGCCAGACTTCGGCGATGTCCGGCAGGTTGAGCGTGAAGCGATGCGCTTCCGGCAGAACCTCGAGGTCGGCATTCTTGAGAATGTCGAACCCTTCGGCATAGGCCTGCATCAACCCGTATTCGATGCCGTTGTGAACCATCTTGACGAAATGTCCGGCGCCGACCGGGCCGGCATGAATATAGCCCTGCTCGATGCGCGGATCGCGACCGTCGCGGCCCGCGGTCAGCGGAATGTCGCCGACGCCCGGCGCCAGCGTCTTGAAGATCGGGTCGAGGCGATCGACTACCGCCTTGTCGCCGCCGATCATCATGCAGTAACCGCGGTCAATGCCCCAGACGCCGCCGGATGTGCCGACGTCGATATAATGCAGGCCCTTTTGCTTCAGTGTCTTGCCGCGGCGAACGTCGTCCTGCCAGAAGCTGTTGCCGCCGTCGATGATCACATCGTCCGGCTCCAGCAGATCGGTCAGCGCATCAATGGTCATCTCGGTGATCTTGCCGGCCGGCAGCATTACCCACACCGCGCGCGGCTTGCTGAGCTTGCTGACGAACTCTTCCAGCGAGGCGCCGCCAACCGAACCATCAGCCGCGAGCGCTGCGACCGCATGCGGGTCCTTGTCATAGACCACGGTGCTGTGGCCGTTCTTCATCAGGCGGCGGACAATATTGCCGCCCATCCGGCCGAGGCCGATCATGCCAAGCTGCATTTTAGTTTCCTGTCGTCAGTGAAGGGCGGCGCGGATGGCCTTGTCGAGATCGGCGAGGCCGGTCGCGAGGTCACCCTTGAGATGGATCCGCAGTGCGCGGCGGCCACGCTCGGTCAGCACGCCGAAATCGCCGCGCGCCTGCGCAGCCTTGATGATGCCGAAGCTGGCCTTCTGGCCGGGCACCGCGAGATCGACGGCGTCTTCGGCGGTAATCTGCAGAAACACGCCGCTGTCCGGTCCGCCCTTATAGGCCTGTCCGGTGGAATGCAGGAAGCGCGGACCGAATTCCGCGACGGTGGCGACATGCCGGCTGTCGCGCACGGCCATCCGCATGCCTTGCAGCGTCGCGATGTGGCCGGCGTCGCGCTGGATGTAAGCGAGCAAAGCGACGTAATCGCCGGTGCCGGAGCGGTCGAGTTGCGCCTTGATCCACGACGCCAGATCGCTATTGGCGCCCGCCTTGCGCAGTGCCGAGGCGTTGCGGTCATCGGTGTAGAGATCGATGGAAGTCGTCGAAATTACCGGCGTTTCCAGTGGCAGCGCACCGCTTTTCTCAAACGCGGCCGTGAGGTCGCGGGTCTTGATCTTGGCGTCTTCGACATCCGGCTGGTTGAACGGGTAGATGCCGAGGATCGAGCCGGCCACCGCGGTGGCGATCTCGAAGCGGAAGAACTCCTGGCCGATATGGTCGATCGATTTCAGCACGATCCGCGCCACGGGATGGCCGGCCTTTTCCAGCGCCTCCAGCTTCGCATCATGCACGGCGTCGTTCTCGCCGTCGGTGCGCAGATCGATGAAGAAGCGATCATGGCCGTAGACCTCGGGCGCGCCGAACGTCTCGCCATCGATCGGCACCAGCCCCTTGCGGTCCTTGCCGGTGGACTCGGCGATCAACTGTTCGGCCCAGGCGCCGAAATCGGCGATCTTCTTCGACGACAGGATGGTGACCTTGTCGCGGCCCTCGAGGCCGGCGCTGCCCATTGCGAGGCCGAGTTGCACGCCGGGATTTTCCGATGGTGGAACGTCCGGTCCGCAGGAGCGGACCATCGAGAGAGCAAGCTGCAGTAATTTCGCCACATCGAGCCCGGCGGCGACGGCCGGTACGAGGCCGAATGGCGACAGCACTGAATAGCGTCCGCCAATCGTGGGGTCGCCGTGGAAAATACGTGCGAAGGACTGCGCCCGGGCCGCCTTGTCCAGCGATGACCCGGGATCGGTGACGGCGACGAAATGCTGACCAGCTCTGTCAGCGCCAACGACCTTGCTCACTTCGCCGAAGAAGTAATCCTTCATCACATTCGGCTCGGTGGTGCCGCCGGACTTGCTGGAGACAATGAATAGCGATTTCGCCACGTTCACTGCGGCCGCCATCGCGCGCACCTGCGCGGGATCGGTGGAGTCGAGCACGCGCAGTTTCGGGAAGCCGACGACCTGCGCAAAGGTCTGTGCCAGTACGTCCGGCCCGAGGCTCGAGCCGCCCATGCCGAGCACGACGGCGTCGGTGAAGCCCTGCGATTGTACCCAGGTGGCGAACTCGCCATAATCGGCGAGCTTGGTGGTTTCATCGGCAACGCTGCCGAGCCAGCCCAGCCACTTGTCCTCGTCCTGGCCGGTCCAGACCGATTTGTCCTTCTGCCACAGCCGGCGGATTTTCGCCGATGCGCGCCATTCTTCGGTATGGGTTTTCAAGGCCTCGGCGATACCGGCACTGAGCGTCAGTTTCTGCGCGTCGAGGTGGCCTGACAGCGATGCGCCGCGCTTGTGCGCTACCGCGCCATAAAGTTTGTCAGCGGCGTCGGCGAACTGCTTGACGCCGTCCGTCACCAGATCAGCCGTGATGGTGTCGAGCGAGATGCCGGTCTTTGCCAGATCGGCGAGCACCTGCCGGGCCTCCTCGATATTCGCTTCGAGACTGTCGCGCACCAGGCCATGGTCGCGGAAGGCGTCGAGCGTGGCGGGCGGCACGGTGTTGACCGTGTTCGGTCCGATCAGCTCTTCCACATAGAGCGTGTCGCGGTAGTCCTTGCTCTTGACGCCCGTCGAGGCCCACAGCAGCCGCTGCGGCTGCGCGCCTTTCGCCTTGAGCTTGTCCCAGCGCGCGCCGGAGAACATCTTCTTGTAATCCTGATAGGCGAGCTTGGCGTTGGCGATCGCGACCTTGCCCTTCAACGCCGTCAGCCGTGCCTTCTCGATGGGGTCGTTCAACTTGGCGATCTTTTCGTCGAGTTGCTTGTCGACCTGCGCATCAATGCGGCTGACGAAGAAGCTGGCGACGCTGGCGACATGGGTGGGATCGCCGCCGCCGGCGACATAATGCTCAAGTCCGGCGAGATAGGCCTCGGCCACATCGCGGTAGGTCTGCTGCGCGAATAGCAGCGTGACATTGATGCTGATACCCTCGCCGATCAGGTGTTGGATGGCCGGGAGGCCCTGGTCGGTCGCCGGAACCTTCACCATCAGGTTTTTGCGCGCGACATTTTTCCACAGCCGCTGGGCCTCGACGACGGTGCCCTCGGTGCTCAGCGCCAGATAGGGCGAAACCTCCAGGCTGACGAAGCCGTCGGTGCCTTTGAACTGATCATAGACCGGCTTCAGCACGTCGGCGGCGTGCTGGATATCTTCCACGGCGATCTGCTCGAACAGCTCGGCGACCGCCAGATCGCCGGATTGCAGCGCCTTGGCGATCGGGGCGTCATATTCGTCCGAGCTGCCGATCGCCTTTTCAAAGATCGAAGGGTTCGACGTCACGCCTTTGACGGCATCGGTGTCGATCAGCTTCTTGAGATCGCCCTTGGCGATAAAACCGCGGGCCAAAAAGTCGAGCCAGACGGCCTGACCGTGAGATTCCAGTGCTTTGACAGGGTTCATGATGCCTTGTTGTTCTGTTCGGTCTGATGGGCCGGGCGTCCATCGATCTTGCGACCGGGCCGCATCTTGTCACCGCGTCTGCGGCAGCCAGAGCGCCGGCCGCACGGATCTCATGATCGCCCTAAATGCTTACGCCGTGCAAGACAAAGGGTTCCAATTCGCCGCTGGACCGCCCATCGCGATTGCGTGTTCGGAGCATGACGAGAACACATGACAATCGGGCGACGCTAAGGCGTCGACGCGGGATCGCCCTGCCGGTGACCGACAGGGTAAGGTCGCTCCTGGCAGCCGATCAGGCTCAGGCGGCGCGGCGGACCATCAGGGCGTCGCTGACGGCTTTCTCCGCCGCAGCGCTCAACCTGAATTTCACCAGCGTTGCATCGTCGTCGGTGCGGCCGACATAGACTGTCAGTTCGGTCGCCATGCCGTCGATGGCGGCGTCGGGGAGCGTTGCGGGTGCGTCAGGTCAAGCAAGATCGCTCTTTGCGAGATCCCACAGCAGGCGGTAGTTGCCGGTCGAAATCAGCGCCGATCCCGTAGTGGCGACCGCATCATCGAAGCGGCCTTTCATAACCGTAGCCACCGCTTCCGCATCGGTGCCGTCGATCAGAATATACCAGTCGCGCGCGGCCGGGTTCGGCGCGGCAGGATCGTCGGTTAGCGGCTTCGACAGTCGGGGGTCGCTTTCCATCAAATGCATCGAGATGATGCCATTGAGCGAGCCGGGATCGAGCAGCGTCACAATGCTCGCGCGGAGCGCCGCTGCGCCATCGGTCGACGGACGGATGCGCACCAGGCCAAGCGCGGCCCCACGGCCGACGCCGCGGCTCGCGGTAATCCGCGCCACCGAGCGCAGCATGTTGTGGAAGCGACCGATATTGGCCTTCGACCATGCGGTCTGGTTAGCCAATGCGGTGCGATAGGCATCGCTGTCGAGCACGTCGAAAGTGGCCGTTGAATACAGCCCGAGATATTTCGGCGCGGCGTCGACGGCGACATAGCGCCGGGCTTCGAGAAAGCCGGGGATTGCCACGCGTTCGGCGAGATGCTCGCGGTCGTACCACGCATTGAATTCGCGCTCATGCGCCGCGTCGATATCCATCGACGTCATCAGCATGCCCGTTCCGGCGATCGGCATATTCGGTCTTTCAAAAGGGCGGAATAGTGAAGCGTATTCCGCCGCAAGGCGATTGGGGCTGGCGGATTGCGCTGCGCTAATCCGCCCGGTGGTTTGACGCGAGGTCGGCAATCGCCTTCATCACGGCGTCGCGCACGCCGGGGTCATAGAGCGAATGCCCGGCGCCCTCGACGATGCGGATCTCGGCATTGCCCCATGCCGCCGCCAGCGCATGCGAGGTCGAGGGCGGGCAGAGGAAGTCAAAGCGGCCCTGCACGATGATGCCGGGGATGTCGCGTAGCCTGCCGGCCTGCGCCAACAGCTGTCCAGGCTGCATGAAGCAACCGTGCTGGAAATAGTGCGCTTCCATCGAGGGCGTGGCGGGCATCGGCCGTGTCGAATGGCCGAGCGCGGCCAGATCGAGCCGGGTGCGGCTAGGGGCATGTTCCGACAGAATGCTTTCAGTGCCTCCCCAGGCCCGTGTGGCTGGCGTGGAGATGGTGGGGTCGCTGTCGAGAATGCGGCGATAATAGTTCGATAGCGGCGAGCCGCGCTCATCGGCGGGTAGGGCGCTGAGGAAATCCTCGTGCAGCCCGGGATAATGCCGCGGCAGCACGTCGAGGAACGCGCCGTCGAGTTCTTCGGCCGTGCCGAGAAAGGTTGCGCGCAGCCCGATGCCGCTGACCCGGTCGGGATGCGCTTCGGCATAGGCCAGCGCTAAAGTCGCGCCCCAGGATCCGCCGACGACCAGCCATTTCGCAAAGCCGAATTTTTCGCGGATGATCTCCATGTCCGCGATCAGATGCGCGGTGGTATTGGCCTCGCGAGATCCTTTCGGCCGGCTGCGCCCGGCGCCGCGCTGGTCGAACAGAACGGTGTGGAAACGCTGTGGATCGAACAGCCGGCGATGGTCGGGCTGACAGCCGCTGCCGGGACCGCCATGCAGATAGACCGCGGCAATGCCATCGACGCGGCCGACGCTTTCGACATAGATCGCATGGCCGTCGCCGACGTCGAGATGTTCTGTCGTCAGCGGCGCGAAGAGGTCGGCAGCGCCGGGCGTCTTGCCGGCATCGGCATCAGCCATGAGGGTCTGGTTCCAGCGTGCCACCGGCGAAGTTGCGGTAGAGGAAGCGGCGTTCGCCTGCCGCGGATTCGGTCTCGGCCATCTTGAAGATTTCCTCGTGCCTGGGCGACAGCGTGCAGGCAGGATCGGTTTTACCGGCAGCGCCGGTCAGCGCAAAGGCCTGGCAGCGGCAGCCGCCGAAATCGATCTCCTTGAAGGCGCAGCTGGCGCAGGGTTCGGGCATCCAGCCGGTGCCGCGGTAGCGGTTGAAGGCTTCCGAGTTCTGCCAGATCCAGGCGATCGAATGGTTGGAGCGCACCGACTCGAATTCCAGCCCGGTAATGGTCTCCGCCGCATGGCACGGCAGGATCTTG
>JACMOT010000469.1 GCA_014377915.1 Tardiphaga sp. | reverse complement strand
CAGGGGTGCAGGATGTGCAGCGGCACGAACACCCCGGCGGTGGCGAGAATGATCAGGCCGAGCAGGATCGATTTTGTCGCGGCGGCACCGACATAGCCGAGCACGACTTCGACATAGGACACCGGTGCCGACAGCAGTTCGTAGATGGTGCCGGTGAATTTCGGAAAGTAGATGCCGAACGAGGCGTTGGAGGTGCTCTGCGTCAGCACCGACAGCATCACCAGGCCAGGCACGATGAAGGTGCCGTAGCTGACGCCCTCGACCGAGGTGATGCGCGAGCCGATCGCGGCGCCGAACACCACGAAATACAGCGAGGTGGATATGACTGGAGAGACGATGCTCTGCAGCACCGTGCGCCAGGTGCGCGCCATTTCGAACAGATAGATGGCTTTGACGGCCCGGAAGTTCATGCTCATTTTTTCACCAGGCTAACGAAAATATCTTCCAGCGAGCTCTGCGTGGTATCGAGATCGGAGAAGCGGATCCCGGCTTCGCGCAGGTCGCCGAGCAGGCTGGTGATTCCGGTCCGCTCGCTCTTGGTGTCGTAGGTGTAGATCAACTGCTGGCCATCCGCAGCGAGTTCGAGATGATAGGCGGAAAGCCCTGGCGGGATGGCGTCGACCCTGCCCTGCAGATGCAGCTTCAGCCGCTTCTTGCCGAGCTGTTGCATCAGCGCGGCCTTCTGCTCGACCAGGATGATCTCGCCGTGGTTGATGACGCCGATGCGGTCGGCCATCTCCTCGGCTTCCTCGATATAGTGCGTCGTCAGGATGACAGTGACGCCGGCGGCGCGCAGCGTGCGCACCACTTCCCACATTCCCTTGCGCAACTCGACATCGACGCCGGCGGTCGGCTCATCGAGAAACAGGATCTGCGGCTCATGTGACAGCGCCTTGGCGATCATTACCCGGCGCTTCATGCCGCCGGACAAGGTGACGATCTTGTTGTCTTTCTTGTCCCACAGCGAAAGGTCTTTCAGAACCTTCTCGATATGGGCGGGGTTCTTCGGCTTGCCGAACAGTCCGCGGCTGAAGCTGACGGTGGCCCACACCGTCTCGAATGCATCGGTATGCAGCTCCTGCGGCACCAGCCCGATCAGTTCGCGGGCGGCGCGGAAGGACGAGACGTTGTCGTGGCCGTCGATGAGGACCTTGCCCGATGTGGCGTTGGCGATGCCGCAGATGATGCTGATCAGCGTCGTCTTGCCGGCACCATTCGGCCCCAGCAATGCGAATATTTCGCCGCGGTTGATTTCAAGGTCGATGCCCTTCAGCGCGGTAAAGCCGCCGGCATAGCTCTTTGTCAGCTTGGAGATAGAAATGATGGGGGACATGGGAGACTTATGATTTCACGCGAGAAGCCGCGTCGGCCGCGGTGCCAGTACATAGGAACGCCAATCGGACAGCGCAATCGCAGGCCGGCAATTTATTGGCTATTCGTCGGCTTCGTAATCGATTTCAACAATATGGCCGCCGTCCGCGGCCTCTGCGAAATCCGGATCGTGCTGTAACTGCTCCATGCTGCGCGGCATTGGCAGCTGGTTGGAGCCGTCCGGATTGGTCCATTCGCCGGCCACGTATTCGAGCGTCTCTTCGGCTTCTTCGATGGCTTCATCAAGACTGTCACCGGCAGTAACGACTCCCGGCAGATCAGGAAATGAAACGCGAAAGATGCCGTTGGCGTCCTCCTGGATCAGTGCGATATAGGTCGGCATCTCAAACCCGCTCGACAAAACTGTCGACTACCTTTTTCTCGCCGGCCTTCTCGAACGCGATGGTGAGCTTATTGCCGTCGATGCGGATCACGGCGCCATAGCCGAACTTCTGGTGAAACACGCGGTCCTTCAGCGTGAAGGCGGATTGGGTACCGGTCGATTTGGCGATCAACTCGCCCTCGATGGTCATCGGGCCTTGTTTGCGCGAGAAGCCGCTGCCCGGCGCGTCACTGCGTGATGACGAGAAGGGCGACTGGCTTTCGTTGAAGCCGCCGCCGGCCTGGCCGCCATTATTGCCGCCGCGGCGGTTGGCCTGGGCGCGCTGCCAGCCGGGCGTCGAATAGGAGGAGCCGAACGATTCCACATTGTCGAAACGCGACGGGCCATAACCCGACGCGCCGCCCCATCCGGAGCCGCCCTTGGCTTCGGTGATTTCGACATGGTCCGCGGGCAGCTCGTCGAGGAAGCGCGACGGCATCGTCGTGTTCCAGGTGCCGTGAATGCGCCGGTTGGTGGCAAAATAGAGTTTCGCGCGCTTGCGAGCGCGGGTGATGCCGACATGGGCCAGGCGGCGTTCTTCCTCGAGCCCGGCGCGGCCCTGATCGTCGAGCGCGCGCTGGTGTGGAAACAGGCCTTCCTCCCAGCCGGGCAGGAACACATTGTCGAATTCCAGGCCCTTGGCGGAGTGCAGCGTCATGATCGAGACCGCGTCCTCGTCGACGCCGCCTTCGCGGTCCATTACCAGCGAGATGTGCTCGAGAAAGCCCTGCAGGTTTTCGAATTCCTCGATGGAACGTACCAGCTCCTTCAGATTTTCCAGCCGGCCAGCGGCGTCGGCGGATTTGTCCTTCTGCCACATCTCGGTGTAGCCGCTCTCGTCGAGTACCATCTCGGCCAGTTCGCCGTGCGGCAGGGTTTGCGACTGCTTGCGCCAGCGCTCGAAATTCAGCATCAGCTCGCGCAGGCTGCCGCGCGCCTTCGGCTTCATCTCGTCGGTCTCGACCACGTTACGCGCGGCCTCCGACAGCGGAATGCGGCGCTTGCGGGCATAGTCATGCAGCATCTGCACGGTGGCATCGCCGAGGCCGCGTTTCGGGGTGTTGACGATGCGCTCGAAAGCGAGGTCGTCGGCCGGCGAGTTGATGACGCGCAGATAGGCCAGCGCATCGCGGATTTCGGCGCGCTCGTAGAATCGCGGGCCGCCGATCACGCGGTAGGGCAGGCCAAGGGTGACAAAGCGGTCTTCGAATTCGCGCATCTGGAACGAGGCGCGCACCAGGATGGCGACGTCGTTGAGCTTGTTGCCGTCGCGCTGCAACTGCTCGATCTCCTCGCCGATGGCGCGGGCTTCCTCTTCGGAATCCCACGAGCCGGTGACGGTCACCTTCTCGCCATCGACATCCTCGGTGCGCAGCGTCTTGCCGAGTCGGCCTTCATTATGCGCGATCAGGTGCGAAGCAGCGGCGAGGATGTGGCCGGTGGAGCGATAATTGCGCTCCAGCCGGATGATCTTCGCGCCGGGAAAATCGTGGTCGAAGCGCAGGATGTTGTCGACCTCGGCGCCACGCCAGCCATAGATCGACTGGTCGTCGTCGCCGACGCAGCAGATGTTGCGTGGCACGCGGGACGCTACTTCCTTTACCTCTCCCCTCCGGGGAGAGGTCGCTTCGTCGCGCAGCGACGGAGCGGGTGAGGGGGGCTGCTCCGAAGCTTGTGGCTCCCGCTCATCCGGCCCGGTGTCGCTTCGCTTTGCCGGGCCGACCTCTCCCCGCTGGGGAGAGGTCGCGGAGAGGCCTGAGCTCTGGGCGCTCGTGGCCGTCTGCGACAGCAGCCGCAGCCACAGATATTGGGCGACGTTGGTGTCCTGATATTCGTCGACCAGAATATATTTGAAGCGCGCCTGGTAGCCGCGCAGCACGTCGGGATGCTCGCGGAACAGCCGGATGCATTCCAGCAGCAGATCGCCGAAATCGGCGGCGTTGAGGGTTTTCAGCCGGTCCTGATAGGCGGTGTAGAGCTTGCCGCCCTTGCCATTGCCAAATACCGCGGCTTCGCCGGCAGGGACCTGCGACGGCGTCAGGCCGCGGTTCTTCCAGCCGTCGATCAGGCCGGCCAGCATCCGCGCCGGCCAGCGCTTGTCGTCGATGTTCTCGGCGGCCAGCAGCTGCTTCAGCAGCCGGATCTGGTCGTCGACGTCGAGCACCGTGAAATTGGACGTCAGTTGCACCAGTTCGGCATGGGTGCGCAGGATGCGGCCGCCGATCGAGTGGAAGGTGCCGAGCCACGGCATGCCCTCGACGGCCTGGCCCAGCATGATGCCGAGCCGGTGCTTCATCTCCCGCGCCGCCTTGTTGGTGGAGGTGACCGACAGAATCTCGGCAGGCCGGGCCCGGCCCATGCTGAGAATGTGGGCGATTCGCGAGGTCAGCACCTTGGTCTTGCCGGTTCCGGCACCGGCCAGCACCAGAACCGGGCCCTCCAGCGTCTCGACCGCGTCGCGCTGCTCCGGGTTCAGCCCGATCAAATATTGTGCCGGTGCTGCCTGGGCCCGCGCCCGCGCGCCAATGCCGCCTGCCGCCGGCTGGTAGGCGGGAAGGTCGTTGGTCGGCAGCTTGCGTGGCTCGGTCATGCGAATTGTCTTCCATCCACGGTGGCACCGCGGGGCCTTAAACGGGAGCCTTCTTAACAGGATAGAACCGCATATAGGGGCTTGCCACGCTTCGCGACAGAGTTATCCCGCGCGCATGTCTGGACAGCGGTCCTCGACCCCATGGATGTTTGCGCGTCGATCTCGTTTCCTTGATCGTGGCGGTACCTCCGTCAAGGAACTTTGGTTCCAATTCCAGCTTATCTCAGCATCAAATGCGGTGTCACCGCCGTCTGAGACATGGAAATTGAGGGTGCTACGATGTTCGGCTGGGTGGTTACATTTCTGATTGTGGCGTTGATTGCGGGTATTCTGGGTTTTGGCGGCGTGGCCGGCGCCTCCATCGAAATCGCCAAGGCGATCTTCTTCATCGCCATCATCCTGTTTCTGATCTCGGCTGTGGTTGGACTGATGCGCGGCCGCCTGCGGGCCTGATTCAGACCCGGGTGGGCATCGCCACATGTCGACCGATGCCCTCGGGTCGCGTCAGCGATCGATGCGCCCGCAGCAGTGCATGCACGCTGGCGGCAATGTCCGGCGGGAACGGCGCGACCTTGCGGCTTTCCATATTCATGTGAAGGTGCATGTTCTCGGAGGTGGCCGACAGCCAGCCTTCGCCAGCGTGCCGCAACTCCTCGAACGTGTGCAGCCGCTTATTGTCGGCGGCGATCAGCAGGATCGAAACCTGCGCGGGATCGTCGATATGGATTTCCCGCAGATAGCGCACATGGCATTCGGCGCTGAAGGTCGATCCGTGGCGGGTAGTCTTGTAATCAGGGCCGATCCCGAGTTCGAGCCATAATTCGTCGATCGCCCGATCGAACAGCACGTTGTAATAGGCCATGTTCAGATGGCCATTGTAGTCGATCCAGTCCGGCTCGATGCGCATCACCGATGACTGAAATAGCTTTGACTGTCCCTGCGGATGGTCGTTTTGCGTGTTCGTGATCGCCATTCCATTCCCGCCCTACCGTTGCAACGTCCTTGACCCGTTATACATCCTTTGCCACGGTCCCGCGTGCCGGAGGAATTTCACGTGGCTGCACCTGTCCAAAACCTGAAACGACCAGAGCCTGGCGCGCTGGCCACTACTCTTGAATCGCTGGCGGCCCGGTTCGGCAACCGCCTCATCACGTCACAGGCCGTGCGCGAGCAACACGGCCATACCACCACCTGGCTGGCAAACCAGCCGCCGGATGCGGTGGTGATGGCGCAGGACACCGCCGACATTCAGGATGTGGTCCGGATTTGTGCCGCCAACCATGTGCCGGTGATCGCGTTCGGTACCGGCACCTCGCTGGAAGGGCAGGTCAACGCCCCGGCCGGCGGCATCTGCATCGACCTGCGCGACATGAACCGGATTCTCGAAGTCCATGCCGAGGACCTCGATTGCGTGATCCAGCCCGGCGTCACCCGCAAGGCGTTGAACGAGAATTTGCGCGACCAGGGTCTGTTTTTCCCGATCGATCCCGGCGCCGATGCGTCGCTGGGCGGCATGGCTTCGACCCGCGCCTCCGGCACCAATGCGGTGCGTTACGGTACCATGCGCGACAATGTACTGGCGCTGAAAGTGGTGCGCGCCGACGGCGAGATCATCAAGACGGGCACCCGGGCGAAAAAATCATCGGCGGGCTATGACCTGACCCATCTGTTCGTCGGCGCTGAAGGCACACTCGGCATTATCAGCGAATTGACCATCAAGCTGCGCGGCATTCCCGAGACCATTGCCGCGGCGGCATGCTCGTTCGCGACCGTTGCCGGCGCCTGCCAGGCCACGATTCTGGCGATCCAGACCGGCATTCCCGTGGCGCGCATCGAATTGCTGAACGAAGCCCAGGTCCGTGCCTGCAACGCCTATTCGAAATTGACGCTGCCGGAGACGCCGCTGCTGCTGCTGGAATTCCATGGCAGCGAGGCGGACGTCGCCGAGCAATCGAAGAATTTTCGCGAGATCGCTGAAGACTGCGGCAGCGGCGCGTTCACCTGGACGACGCGTCCGGAAGATCGCACCAAGCTCTGGCAGGCGCGCCACGACGCCTATTGGGCCGTGAAAAGCCTGCGGCCCGGCTCCGACGTCGCGGCCACCGATGTCTGTGTGCCGATCTCGCGGCTGGCCGAATGCGTGAGCGAGACCGAGGAGGATCTGGCGCGGATGAACCTGCTGGCGCCGATCGTCGGCCATGTCGGCGACGGCAATTTTCATTGCTCGATGGTCTGCGACCCCAATGACGCCGGCGAAGTCGCCCGTGCCGAGGACTTCATGTATCGCCTGGTCAAGCGCGCCCAGGCGATGGGCGGTACCTGTACCGGTGAACATGGTATCGGCCAGGGCAAGCAGAAATACCTGCAGGCCGAACTCGGAATCGAGGCGCTGGAATCGATGCGCGCGATCAAGCAGGCCCTTGATCCGCATAATATTTTCAATCCTGGAAAAATCCTGCCACAATTTTGACGCGAGGCGGCGCCGGATCCTTCATCCGGCGCGCTTTGTGAGCGCGCACGCCCGGCGTGATCGGCGCCATGTGGCCCGCAATCGTAGTTGAGTGAGCGCTATATGTCGGTATGGGTGGCATCCACGGATGCGACCGTCGCCCAGAAATTAGTGCGACGTGTTGTTTTGGCATCATCCCCGTGCGACCGCGAAAAATGCTTGCCTGACAGGCGTTTGTCGAAACACGCGCGTGGCTTTTTCGCACATGCTCCACGCGGTCTGAAAATTCCATTTTTCGATCACATCGTCGCCCGAGTTCAACATGGTATCGCCTGACTTGGCCACCAGTGAAGCTCTTGCAACATCAGTTGTATGAGTTTGTAATTTCAGGGGTGACAATGAAGTTTTTGTATCGTGGAGCGATTGTTAGTTGCGGACTGCTTTTGGCTGCGACAGTTTCTCATGCGGCGGACATGCGACTTGCGCCGGTCGCGCCAGTCGCGGCTGCCTATGGTTCGCCGGCCTATGACTGGTCTGGTTTTTACGCCGGTGTTTTCGCCGGCGGTTCGCATGGCGTATGGTCTTCTGACTTGTATCGCAACAACAATCACGGTCATTCCGAGCAGGGCGCCGATGGCGCCGCCTTCGGCGTTTTCGGTGGCTACAACTATCAGTTCGCCAACCGCTTCGTGATCGGCGCCGAAGCCGATTTCGGTAAATCGAGCGCGCAGGTCTCCAACGAGATCTACGACAATGACTCGTCGCTGGCCAAGTATGGTGCTTTCGGTTCGGTGCGTGGCCGCGTCGGCTACGCCTTCGATCGCGCGCTGCTGTTCGCCACCGCCGGCGTCGGCTTCGCCAATATCAGCAATGATATCCAGAAGGGCCGCAATGCGGGCGAGCAAGTGGTCTGGGACGACCAGGTGCGCGCCGGTCTGGCGGTCGGCGGCGGCATCGAATACGCCTTCACCGATCACCTGTTCGGTCGTGGTGAATACACCTACACCGACTACGGCAATGTGACGCTGTATAACCGCGACGGCAACCGTGCCGATTTCAAGAACGAAATGCACACCGTGCGCGCCGGTCTCGGCTACAAGTTCTGATCCATCGATGCGACGAATGATCCGGCAGGGCAGGCCTGCCGGATCATGAATGACATCGGCGGCAGCCGACGCGCCGGCACGCGCCGGCTTGCGCTGTCACTTTGCCACACTTCCCCCTATATTAGCGGTCGATCCGGTGACGATTCAGTGCGACCATCCGCGGGCGCGACGCGCCATGCTGGCGTGCCGCGCATCGGGATGCGCCTTGAATGTCAGGGCGCGCAGTATCTCGCCGGGGATGCGCAAGGGGAGATTCCGTGCAGACGACGCTGCTCGGCTTGGCGATAGCCTTTATCATGACGCTGGTGGCCGCTCTGATCGGCCCGTTCTTCATCGACTGGAATCAGTTCCGCCAGCAATTTGAAGCGGAGGCCACGCGCGTGGTCGGCTCGCCGGTGCGCGTTGCCGGCTCGCTGGACGCGCGCCTGCTGCCGGCGCCGTCGCTGCGGCTGCGCTCCATCGTGGTTGGCGGGGCGAGGGATCTCGGCAAGATCCGGGCGGAAAAGCTCGATGTCGAATTCAGCCTGAGCGCCCTGATGCGCGGCGAATGGCGCGCCACCGAACTGACCATCAACGGCGCCGCGGTCGATCTCGGCCTCGATGCGCAGGGCCAGATCAATCTGCCCAGTTCGACCGGGCCGTTCAATCTCGGCGCCCTTGCGATCGACCGGCTCAATATCACCGGCCGCGTGGCGCTGCATGACGCCGTAAGCCGCAGCATGGTGGAACTGACCGATGTCGCGTTCAGCGGCGATGTGCGGTCGCTCGCCGCGGGCGCGATGCGCGGGGATGGCAACGCCACGCTGTCGGGCGTGCGCTATCCGTTCCGCCTGTCATCGGGCCAGACCAGCGATGGCAGCGGCACACGGGTTCGGCTTACTGTCGATCCCGCCGAGCGGCCGCTGTCGATCGATCTCGATGGCGTTGTCAGTTTTGAAGGCCGCGTCCCGCATTTTGAGGGCGCGCTGGTGCTGGGAAGCCCGCTCGGACTCAAGATCAAGAGCGCCGAAGACAAGCTTCCGGCGCCCTGGCGCGTTGCGGCGAAGCTGAAGGCCGATCCGGCGAGCGCGCTGCTGGAAGGTGTCGAGGCGAGCTATGGCAGTGAGGACGTCGCCCTTAAACTCGCCGGCGTCGCCGATCTGCGCTTTGGCGCGTCGCCGCTGTTGCACGCCGTGCTGTCGATCAAGCAGTTCGATGCCGATCGGCTGCTGGCCAAGGACAACGCAACCAGCGAGCCGATCAAATTGCTGCCGGCGCTGCGCAGGCTAACCGCCGGGATTCCGTTGGCGCCGCTGGCTACCCAGATCGAGATCAGCGCCGAACAGATCATGCTGGGGGGAAGGCCGCTGCAGAACATCGGCGCGGACCTGCGCGGCACCACGGCCGCGTGGACGGTCGATGAACTGGAAATGCGCGCGCCCGGCAACACCCGGGTGGTGTTGAGCGGCGAGGTCGCGGCGCCGGGGCCGGCGGGCAGCTTCAAGGGCACAATGAGCGTCGACTCGACCGATCCGGATACGCTATCGGCCTGGTTGCAGGGGCGCAGCGAAGTCACCTATCGCAACCAGAAGCCGTTACGGCTGCGAGGCAATGTCACCGCGTCGTCCGGGCGGTTCGCCGTCGAGGCGCTGAAGGCGGAAATTGACGGCGGCACAGTGGAGGGCCGTGTGGCGTTCTCGGCGCCATCGGCCGATGGCGGATCGCGGTTCGACGCGGATCTGAAAGCCGACCGGCTTGACCTCGATCCGGCGGGCGCGCTGATCCGGTCGCTCGGCGGACCGCAGGCCGAATGGCCGGAGGCCGGGCGATTGTCGTTGGACATCGGCCGTGCAACGTCCGCGGGGCAGGAGATGCGTCCCTTTGTGGCGCAGCTCGGCTATGGTCCCAAGACGATATCGCTCGACCGTCTTCGGGTGGGTGAGGCCTCCGGCCTGATGCTGGATGGTAGCGGATCCTTTGATCGAACCGATTCCACCGGGAGGCTGGCAATTACCGCGGCCTCCGCATCGCTCGGCCAGATCACCAGCATGGTCGCGCCGCTGGCGCCGGCCTTCGCCGCGAGGCTGAGGGCGCTGCCCCAGGCGGCCGGGGCCGTCCGCGTCAAACTGGCGCTCGATCTCGGCAAGGACCAGCAGCGCGAAGACCGCGGCAGCGCGCGGGTGACGCTGGAGGTTGAAACGCCGCAGCTCAAAGGGGCTGCCAGCCTCACCGTGAGGCCGGCAGTCACGGCAGTTCGCAGTATTGATTTCAACGCGCTGGCGCGCAGCGAATGGTCCGTCGAGTCCAGCCTGGCCGGGCCGGGTCGTTCCCTGCTTGCGCTGCTCGGGGTTGATTCCATGATTGCCGCCGGCGACGCGCCGATCAGCTTCCAGGGGGCGGCATCCGGGATCTGGCGCGCGCCGCTGCAGGTCAAAGCCCGGCTTTCCGGGACCGAGCTCGATGCCGATGCCGAGGGTACGGCGGAGCCGTGGGGCGAGCCGAAGGCCGCGATCGCGCTCACCCTGCGTCGTGGCAATCTGGCTCCGCTCCTCAACCTCAAACCAACGGACGGGCTCGCGCAAAATCTCAGCCTGTCGTCGCGCGTCACCCTGGTCGACAACAAGCTGACTTTCGGGGACATTGACAGCATGGTGGCCGGCTCGCGGCTTCGCGGCCGTGTCGCGCTGACGCTGGGTGCCGATAAATCGATCGATGCGCAGCTTGGTATGGATACGATCGAGCTCGGCCCGGCTTTCGCGCTAGCGATCGGCGTGCGGGGCCACGATGCCACCGAGCCGCTTGGCCGCGGCTTGCTGCAGGGCTGGCGCGGGCAACTGGCGTTTCAGGCGCTGCGCGGCGTGTTGCCGGGCGGCGGCGAGGTTCGGCCCGTCAGCGCCGTGCTCAAGAGCGATGGCCAATCGCTGAGTATCGAAGCCCTCAGGGGAACTGTCGGCGGCGGAGACATCACCGCGGACCTGGATCTCAAACCGGCGCTGTCCGGTTTTGCGCTGAATGCCCATGTGCAGCTATCGAACGTCGACAGCGCGGCGTTGCGCTACCGCTCGCTGACGGTGCCTGCCGGCCGTGCCTCGCTGCGGATGACACTTTCCAGCCAAGGGCGCAGCGCATCGGCGCTGGAGGGTGCCTTGTCGGGCAATGGATTGCTGACGGTCGACGACGCGCGCATTGCGGGACTCGACCCCAGGGCCTTCGAGGTCGCCATTCGCGCCAGTGACAGCGGCCAGGCGACCAACGATACGCGGCTGCGACAAATCGTCGAGCCGGCTTTGTTGGCGGGCACGCTGGCGGTGGCATCCGCGCAGATTCCCTTCATCGTCAAGGATGGTCGCTTGCGCGTCGGCGCGACCACGCTGGAGGCCGAGGGCGCGCGCGCCATCATCTCCGGCGGCTATGACATTGCCGCCGATCAGGCGGATATTCGTGCCAGCCTGACGGCGACGGGATCGTCGAGCATTCGTCCGGAGATTCAGGTGTTCGTCGTGGGATCGCCGGACCGCCTCGATCGAACCATCGATGTCGCGGCGCTATCTTCCTGGCTGGCGATTCGCGCCATTGATCGCGAGACGCGCCGGCTCGATTCGATGGAGCGCGGCGGGCCTGCCGCGGCGCAGGTTTCGCCGCTGCCTGTTCCGCCCTCCGAAGCCGCGCCGGATCCCTCCGCTGCGTTGCAGACGGCGCCGCCATTGACGTTGGAGATACCTGTTCCACGACGGGCACCGGCCAAGCCAAGCGCGCCGCGACCTGTAGCCGCGCCCGTGAT
>JACMOT010000468.1 GCA_014377915.1 Tardiphaga sp. | reverse complement strand
CAGGTCACCTATCCGCTTACAACGACGCTGCTGTCGGTTCCCGGCGCGGGTGTCGTGCGCGGCTATTCGTTCGTCGGAGACAGCTTTGTCTATGTGCTGTTCGAGGACGGCACCGATCTCTATTGGGCGCGGTCGCGGGTGCTGGAGTATCTCTCCCAAGTCCAAGGCCGCTTGCCAGCGGGCGCAACCGCCTCGCTCGGCCCCGATGCAACCGGCGTGGGCTGGATTTATGAATATGCCCTGGTCGACAAGACCGGGCGGTATGATCTCGCGCAGCTCCGCAGCATCCAGGACTGGTTCTTGCGCTACGAGCTGAAATCGGTCCCCGGGGTGGCCGAAGTCGCCAGCATCGGCGGGATGGTCAAACAATACCAGGTCGTGGTCGATCCGCAAAAACTGGCGTCTTACGGCGTGACGGCGAACGACGTGAGCGACGCCCTCAAGCGCGCCAATCAGGAAACTGGTGGCGGTGTCGTCGAAATGGCCGAAGCCGAATATATCGTCCGCGCCACCGGCTATCTCAAAACCCTGGACGACTTCCGTGCTGTTCCGATCCGCACAGCTGCGGCCGGTATTCCGGTGTTGCTCGGCGACGTTGCCACGGTCCAGGTCGGACCCGATATGCGGCGCGGGATTGCCGAACTCAACGGTGAAGGCGAGGTCGCGGGCGGTGTAATCGTCATGCGCCAGGGCAAGAATGCCCGCGAAGTGATCGAAGGCGTTCGCACCAAACTGGTCGAATTGAAGGCCGGACTTCCTCCCGGTGTCGAGATCGTCACCACCTATGATCGTTCAGGCCTGATCGACCGCGCCGTCGAAAACCTCACTGGCAAGCTGTTCGAGGAATTCCTCATCGTCGCGCTCGTCTGCGGGCTCTTCCTGTGGCACGCGCGCTCGGCATTGGTGGCGATATTGACGCTGCCGCTGGGCATCCTGATCGCCTTCATCGTCATGCGGGTCCAGGGGCTGAACGCTAATATCCTCTCGCTGGGCGGCATTGCTATCGCCATCGGCGCGATGGTCGATGCGGCGGTGGTGATGATCGAGAACGCCCACAAACATCTCGAACGCTGGTCGCTTGACAATCCGGGCGAGGAATTATCCGGTGAAGACCGCTGGCGTGTCGTCACCGATGCCGCCGCCGAAGTCGGCCCGGCGCTGTTCCTCAGCCTGCTCATCATCACCTTCTCGTTCATCCCGATCTTCTCGCTGCAAGGTCAGGAAGGGCGGCTGTTCGCGCCGCTCGCCTTCACCAAGACCTATGCGATGGCGGGCGCGGCCTTGCTGTCGATCACGCTGATCCCGGTGCTGATGGGCTGGCTGATCCGGGGACGCATTCCGAGTGAGAATAGCAACCCGATCAACCGCTTCCTCACGCGAACATATCGGCCCGCGCTCGATTGGGTGCTGGCTAAGCCGAAAGCAGCATTGCTGATCGCAGCGCTGGTGTTCGCCTCAAGCATCTGGCCGATCAGCCAGACTGGTGGCGAATTCATGCCGCAGATGGATGAGGGTGATTTGCTTTATATGCCCTCGGCCTTGCCGGGAATCTCCACGGCCAAGGCGTCGATGCTGCTCCAGCAGACCGACCGCCTCATCAAGACCGTCCCCGAAGTCGAAAGCGTGTTCGGCAAGGCAGGCCGCGCCGATACTGCGACCGACCCCGCGCCGCTCGAGATGTTCGAGACCACCATCCGCTTCAAACCCAAAAGCCAGTGGCGCGCAGGCATGACGCAGGAAGGTTTGATCGACGAGCTGGACCAGACCGTCAAAGTCCCCGGCCTCGCCAATTTCTGGATACCGCCGATCCGCAACCGCATCGACATGCTCGCCACCGGCATCAAAAGCCCGATTGGCATCAAGGTATCGGGCGCGAACCTCGACGAGATCGACCGCACCGCCCGGCAAATCGAAGCCGTGGCGAAGACCGTTCCGGGGATTACTTCAGCTTTGGCGGAACGACTTTCCGGAGGCCGTTACATCGATGTGTCAATCAACCGGGCAGCTGCGGCGCGCTACGGCCTCAACGTCGCCGATGTGCAGGCTGTTGTGTCCGGCGCGATCGGCGGCGAAGCGGTCGGGCAAACCGTCGAGGGGCTGGCCCGCTACCCGATCAGCGTGCGCTACCCCCGCGAAATCCGGGACAGTGTGGACGACATCATCAATCTGCCGGTGCTGACACCCTCGCGTCAGCAAATCACGCTGGGGACGGTCGCCGATGTGCAAATCACCAACGGGCCGCCGATGCTCCGCAGCGAAAATGGCCGCCCTGCCACATGGGTCTATATCGACGGGCGGGGCCGCGCCCTGACCGAGATCGTCGGCGATCTGCAAAGAGCGGTGGCGCAAAAGGTCAAGCTACCCCCCGGAATTAGCGTTGCTTACACCGGCCAGTTCGAGTTTCTCGAACGGGCAACGCAGCGGTTGAAGATCGTCGTTCCTGCAACCTTGCTCATCATCTTCGCGCTGCTTTACGCCACATTTCGGCGCTGGGACGAAGCCGCGCTCATCATGGCGACTCTGCCGTTTGCGCTGACGGGCGGCGTCTGGCTGCTCTACCTGCTCGGCTACAACCAGTCGGTCGCCACCGGCGTCGGGTTTATCGCGCTGGCGGGTGTCTCGGCCGAATTCGGGGTGGTGATGCTGATCTACCTCAAATCGGCGCTGGCGGAGAACGGCGATGTCGAATCCGCCGTCCGTGCCGGGGCGCTGCTGCGCGTGCGGCCAAAGGCGATGACGGTGGCGGTGATCCTGGCTGGCCTGTTTCCCATCCTCATCGGCACGGGAACCGGCTCGGAGGTCATGAGCCGCATCGCCGCACCGATGATCGGCGGGATGCTCACCGCGCCGCTGCTCTCGATGCTGATCATCCCCGCCGCCTATCTGCTGATGCGTCGGCGCACCGCGGTTCAAATCCAGGGAAAACCCACATGAATAAGACGATGATTGCCGCGCTGATCCGGCGTCCCCGGATTTCTCGGATTTCGGATTGTTCGCGCACCGCAGCGCGTCCCCATGGATGGCAATGGCACTTCGATCGGGCCTGAATTATACGGACTGTCACTGGCGTAGCGATTGGGTGGTGCGAATATCGAGCGAAGGGCCGGAAATGGAGGACGAACAACGCGCACGGCGTGCGCCAGCCGGCAAATCGTCGCTTCAAAAGTTGGTGGTCACCGTCACCAGGTCGCCATAGCGTCCCGCGGCGAGTTGGGT
>JACMOT010000467.1 GCA_014377915.1 Tardiphaga sp. | reverse complement strand
GATGGAAAACTGGGGCGTTCGCTCCCTGACCTATCGCATGAACAAGAACCGCAAGGCGCACTTCGTTCTCATGAACATCGATGCCCCGTCCGCGGCGATCACCGAGATCGAGCGCCAGGAGCGCATCAGCGAAGACGTCATCCGCTATCTGACCATCCGCGTCGAAGAGCACGAGGAAGGCCCGTCGGCGATGATGCGCAAGGCCGATCGCGATCGTGATCGCGATGACCGTGGCGGCGGCTTCCGTGGCGACCGCGAAGGTGGTTTCCGTGGCGACCGTGAAGGCGGCGGTTTCCGTGGCGGCGCCGATCGTGAAGCCGGTGGCTTCCGTGGCGATCGCGGCCCGCGTCGTCCCCGGGACGACGGAGCTTCCCCCGCCGCATCGGTTGGGGAGTAAGGATCATGGCTGAAGCTGGTGCACGCCGTCCGTTTTTCCGTCGTCGCAAGACCTGCCCGTTCACAGGTCCGAACGCGCCGAAGATCGACTACAAGGATTCCAAGCTGCTGATGCGTTACGTTTCCGAGCGCGGCAAGATCGTGCCGAGCCGCATCACCGCCGTGTCCGCCAAGAAGCAGCGTGAACTCGCCCGCGCCATCAAGCGCTCGCGTTTCCTCGGCCTCTTGCCCTACGTCATTCGCTAAGGCGAATTTCTTCAGCCCGCGGTCTTTGTGCTGCGGGCTGTTTGTTTCAGAGCGTCTGCAGCCCGCGGCATCCCTGCCGCGGGCTGTTTTCTTGTGCGGCGGCTCCGGTTTATCCGCATACCGCTGCGCATCTTCTATCTGCTGACGGAGAAATTTGATTTTCCATTTTATCTTCGGCCTGCCCTGTCTGCTGGTCGTCACCCGGTTCGTCTGGCCGTTGCAACTGCCGCTGATCGCAAAAATCGTCTTGACGGTCGTGCTGCTGGTCGCCTCGCAATATCACCTGTGGAGCCGGCTCTCCTCGGGTTCGGTGTTCTCGCCCGAATTTCCACGTGTGGCGGTGATTCTGTTCAACTGGGCGTTCCTGACGATCTTTCTTCTCGCCGTTCTGCAATTGCTGCTCGACGGCGTGTCCCTGCTCGGCATGCTGTTTCGCGTCGGCGGCGCGGGCGCGCCGGACGCGGTTCGCTACGCGATGGCGGGCACGGCCGCTGTGCTGGCCGCACTCGGCGTCCATCAAGCCATCCGGGTACCGCCGCTGAAGGATGTCGAGATCGCCATCCACGGGCTGGCGCCGCAGTTCGACGGCTACACGATGCTGCAACTGACGGACCTCCACATCAGCCGGCTGTTTCCTGCCCCTTGGGCTCGCGCGGTCGTCGACCGCGCCAACGCCCTTGGCGCCAACCTGATCGTGGTTACCGGAGACCTGATCGACGGAACCCTTGCGGCGCGACGCGCGGATGTGGAGCCGCTGCGCGACCTGCGCGCGGCGGACGGCATCTATGTGATTCCCGGCAACCACGAATATTTCTTCGGCGACCGCGCCTGGATGGCGCATTTCACCGCGATGGGCATGCGCGTGCTGGCCAATGACCACACCGTGATCGACCGGAATGGTGGCCAACTGGTGCTGGCCGGCGTCACTGACCTGACGGCGGCGCAGACCGGCCAGCCTGCCCCGGACCTCGCCGCGGCCATCAAGGGAGCGCCAGACGGCGTGCCGGTCATCCTGCTTGACCATCAGCCGAAGGACGCGCGGCGCGCCGCCGCGCAGGGCGTCGCGCTGCAACTGTCCGGCCATACCCATGGTGGCATGGTGATCGGGCTCGACCGCCTCGCCGCTCTCGCCAATGGCGGATTCATATCTGGCCGCTATCAGGTCGACGGCATGACGCTCTACGTCAACAACGGCACGGCGCTGTGGCCGGGCTTCGCCCTGCGGCTGGGGCGCCCGTCCGAGCTGACACGGATCACGCTGCGCCGGGCGGAGTGAGGGAAGGTGGCTGACTAACCGGACCGTCCCGCCAATCGGCCGTTGATCCCTGCCCGCGTATGCACTAGAAGTCCGGCAACAGGTGATGATGCTGTCCGCCCAGTATTCGCTCCGGCGTCATACTTGAACTCTAAATAGTTGGTCACGCTGCGGAATTCCCGTTGACGTCGATCTAACCGCTCAAAGGGGGCGGGACAGCTGATGATTACCAATATCCTCATCGCGCTTGCCGCCGGCGCCGCCTCGGCGCTGATGTTCGCCTCGATCATTTCGGGCGCGCTGGTTTCTCTGTTGCTGTTCTATCTGGCGCCGCTGCCGCTGATGGTGGCCTGCCTCGGCTGGGGCCCTCTTGCCGCCTCGATCGGCGGCATCAGCGCCGCCACCGGCCTCGGCCTGCTGTTCGGCATGCCCTATCTGATCGCCTTCGTCGTCACCGTCGCGCTGCCGTCCTGGTGGCTGGGCCATCTCGCGCTGCTCGGCCGCCCGGTCAGCGATGGCGTCCCCGCCGCCAATGGAGTCGCCGCCATCGCACCGGTCGTGGAATGGTATCCGGTCGGCCGGATCCTGCTCTGGGTGGCGGGCTTTGCCGCGCTGACCACGATGGGCGCGCTACTGACGCTGGGCACCGACGGCGACACCATTGTCGGGGCGCTGAGGAACGCTTTGGCGCGCATCATGGGTCCGCGCGGCGGCGTGGACAGCGGCGACGCCGAACAGCTGGTCAACGCGCTGGTCACCATCGCTCCGGCCGCGGCGGCGATCGTCGCCATCACGACGCTGACGCTCAATCTGTGGCTGGCCGGCAAGATCACCGCGACCTCCGGCCGGCTGCATCGCACCTGGCCGGATCTGAAAACCGCCACGTTGCCGCCTCTGACTCTGGTCGCGCTGTGCGTGGCGATCGCGGTGTCTTTCCTGGGCGACGTGTTCGGCATCTTTGCCATGATCGTCAGTGCGACGCTGATGATGGCCTATGCGCTGACCGGCTTCGCCGCGCTGCATACGCTGACGCTCGGCATGAAGACCCGGATGCTGTGGCTGTGTTCGACCTACGCCTTCGTGCTGGTGCTCGGCTGGCCGATCCTGGCGATGGTCGGGCTCGGCATCGCCGACGCCTTCTTCGGATTCCGCCAACGTTTTCTGCAACGCCGACCGCCGTCACCGGTGGCCTGAACTCAACTCACACCTCAACCAGACTCAAAGGAGACATATTATGGAAGTTATTTTGTTGGAACGCGTCGCCAAGCTCGGCCAGATGGGCGAAGTCGTCCGCGTCAAGGACGGCTTTGCACGCAACTTTCTGCTGAAGCGCGGCAAGGCGCTGCGCGCCACCGCGATGAACCGTTCGAAGTTCGAAGGCATGAAGGCCGACCTCGAGGCGCGTAACCTCGTCGCCAAGGAAGAAGCCACCGTCGTCGCCGCCAAGATCGACGGCCGCAACGTTATTGTGCTGCGTCAGGCATCGGAAACCGGCCAGCTGTTCGGTTCGGTCACCGTGCGCGACATCATCGCGACCTTCGAGAGCGACGGCGTCACCT
>JACMOT010000466.1 GCA_014377915.1 Tardiphaga sp. | reverse complement strand
TTCTTTTCGATCTCGGGCAACCCCACCACGCAATATCCGCAAGCCGTCGGCTGGGCGATGGCGTCGGCGGCGAAGGGCGATACGCGGATCGCCGCGACCTGGTGTGGCGAGGGATCGACCGCCGAGGGCGATTTTCACTCGGCCTGCACCTTTGCGAGCGTCTATCGCGCGCCGGTGATCTTCAACGTCGTCAACAATCAATGGGCGATCTCATCGTTCTCGGGCTTTGCCGGTGCGGAATCGACGACGTTTGCGGCGCGTGCGGTCGGCTACGGGATCGCCGGCTTGCGGGTCGATGGCAATGACGCGCTGGCGGTCTATGCCGCCACTGCCTGGGCGGCGGAGCGCGCGCGTACCAATCAGGGGCCGACGCTGATCGAGCATTTCACCTACCGCGCCGAAGGGCATTCGACCTCCGATGACCCCGGCCAATATCGCTCGGCGGGCGAGCCGACGGCGTGGCCGCTCGGCGACCCGATCAATCGCTTGAAGGAGCATCTGATCGCGATCGGCGAATGGGATGAGGAGCGCCACGCCGCGCAGGATCTCGAACTCGCCGAATCGGTAAAGCGCGCGCAGAAGGAAGCCGAGGCCAATGGCATCCTCGGCCACGGCCTGCACCAGCCGCTCGACACGCTGTTCGACGGCGTGTTCGAGGAAATGCCGTGGCATCTGCGCGAGCAGCAAGCCCAGATGATCGCCGAGGAGACGGCGAGCGGCCGCCCGTGGGCGCGCAAGTCGTGATGATCGATCGTCGATTCCTGCTCGGTGCAGGCGGCGCATTGGCGCTGTCGCCGTTCTTCCCGGCGATCTCCGCCGATACGAAGGTGAACCCGCAAACGGTTGATCTCGCGGTGTCGGCGACACGCACGACCAGCATGATGCTCTGGCGGCCTGCCACGGTGCGTGGTGTCGCGCTGTTTTCGACCGGCCACGGCTCTGCGCCCGAAAAGTACGGGCAGCTTGCGGATTTGCTGACCGCGAACGGATTTGCCGTGCTGGCCCCGCTCCATGTCGATTCATTGCGTCATCCGGATCGCGCCAAGTTCGGCATGATGAACGGCTTTTTCGAACGCTTCGCCGACCTGCGCGCGGCGAGTGCCTATGCCGATATGCATTTCGCCGGCCTGCCGATGATCGCGGTCGGGCACAGTTTCGGGTCGCTGATCGGCCTGTGCCTCGGCGGCGCGCTGCCGTACTTGGGCAAGCTGCGCAATCCGGCGGTCAAGGCAGTCCTGTGCTTCTCGACCCCCGGCAAGATCCCCAATCTGGTGCAGCCGACGGCCTATGCCACACTCGCCGTGCCGACTTTGCTCGTCACCGGCACGAACGACCTGGTGCCCGGCTGGGTGACCGATCCGGCGGACCATCTCTACCCGATCGAAACTGCACCGGCCGGGGACAAGTACGCGCTGGTCGTCACAGATGTCGATCACGCGCTGGTGCAGCAGGACGCCGCCCTTTCGCGCGTCGCACCGGCGGCGACATTTTTTATCCGCGGCTACGGCCTTGGCGACGCCGCGGCGCGGCGGCGACTGAAGGCCTTCCGGGCTGCCGCCGGTGACAGGTTCATCGATCGGGAGCAGGCGGCATGAGCGAGACGATGGAAAGCATGACCGACACCCCGACTTCGACCCGCATGAACATGATCCAGGCGATCAATTCGGCGA
>JACMOT010000465.1 GCA_014377915.1 Tardiphaga sp. | reverse complement strand
TTGCGCAGCCGCTCCATGAAGGTCTTGACCAGCCACACCGCAATCTCGTCGACGCGGTCGTCATTGTTGCCGAAGGCGGGATATTCGCCTTCGATCTCGAGGTCGGTGGCAAGGCCGCGCGCGTCGCGGATCACCTTGACCTTGGCGTACTTCATCGCCGACAGGCTGTCGGCGGCAACCGACAGGCCGGCGATGCCGCAGGCCATGGTGCGCAGGATGTCGCGATCGTGCAGCGCCATTTCCAGCCGCTCGTACATGTACTTGTCGTGGCTGTAGTGGATCGCATTCAGTGCACCCATATAGGTCTTGGCGAGCCAGTCCATCATCGGGCCGAGCTTGGTCTTGACGTCCTCGAAGTCGAGCACGTCGGTGGTGACCGGCGCCAGCGTCGGGCCGATCTGCTCGCCGGACATTTCGTCGCGACCGCCGTTGATGGCGTAGAGCAGAGTCTTGGCGAGGTTGGCACGCGCGCCGAAGAACTGCATCTGCTTGCCGATCCGCATCGCGGAGACGCAGCAGGCAATGCCGTAGTCGTCGCCCCAATAGGGCCGCATCAGATCGTCGCTCTCATACTGGATCGACGAGGTGTTGATCGAGATGATGGCACAATAGTCCTTGAAGCCTTGCGGCAGCTTTTCCGACCACAGCACGGTCAGGTTTGGCTCGGGTGCGGGGCCCAGCGTCTCCAGCGTATGCAGGAAACGGAAGCTCGAGCGCGTCACCAGCGTGCGGCCGTCCAGCCCCATGCCGCCGATCGATTCGGTGACCCAGGTCGGGTCGCCGGAGAACAGCGTGTCGTATTCCGGCGTGCGCAGGAAGCGCACGATGCGCAGCTTCATCACCAAATGATCGACCAGCTCCTGCGCGGAGGCCTCGTCGAGCGTGCCTTCCTCAATGTCGCGTTCGAGATAGATGTCGAGGAAGCTCGACACGCGGCCGAGCGACATCGCAGCACCATTGGATTCCTTCACGGCGCCGAGGTAGCCGAAATAGGTCCACTGCACCGCTTCGCGCGCGTTGGCTGCTGGCTTGGAAATGTCGAAGCCGTAGGCCTTGGCCATCACGACCAGTTCCTTCAGCGCGCGGATCTGCTCGGCGATCTCCTCGCGCTGGCGCAGCACGGCGTCATCCAGCGTATCGAGTTCGATGCTGGCGCCCTGCGCCTTCTTGTCCTCGATCAGACGGGCCACGCCGTACAGCGCGACGCGGCGGTAGTCACCGATGATGCGGCCGCGGCCGTAAGCATCCGGCAGGCCGGTGATGATGCCGGACTTGCGGCACTTGACGGCGTCCGGCGAATAGACGTCGAACACGGCGTCATTGTGGGTCTTGCGCACGGCAGGGAAGGTCTTGTCGAAAGACGGATCGACCTGGAGGCCATAGGCCTCGAGGCCGTTCTTGACCATGCGCCGGCCGCCGAACGGCATGATGGCGCGCTTCAGCGGTGCGTCGGTCTGCAGGCCGACGCCCTGTTCGAGATCGCGATCGATATAGCCGGCGCCGTGCGCCACGATGGAGGCGAAGGTCGTGGTATCGACGTCGAGCACGCCTCCCTTGGCGAGCTCCGCCTGCAGGAACACCTTCAACTTTGCCCACAACGCCTCAGTGCAGGCAGTCGCCGGCTGCAAAAACGACGCATAGCCGGTCCAGGGCGTCACATTGGTCTGGATGAAGTCACGAACGTCGATTTCCTGATTCCAGATTCCGGTCGCGAAATCGCGCCATGGGTCGGCTGGGATCGCTTGCAGGACCTCGGCGCCGCTGTAATTCTGGGTCTGGATATTCATGGGGCTACCTCTCTGGGATGATTATCGAGCGGAACGGCACGGTGCGTACTGATCGGGATCAAGGATTGAATGCGATGTGGGGACGGAGCTCATGGGCGTCTCTCTCGGCCGCCGCGGCGAGAGCGGCCTCGGCAACACTGGCTGCCGCCTGGATCGCGGTGAGGGCGATGGTGTAGACGATGTCGTCGACCATGGCGCCGCGCGACAGGTCGTTGACCGGCTTGCGCAGGCCCTGCAGCATCGGGCCGACCGACACGACATTGGCCGAGCGCTGCACCGCCTTGTAGGTGGTGTTGCCGGTGTTGAGATCAGGAAAGATGAACACGTTGGCGCGGCCATCGAGCGGACCGCCCGGCGCCTTGGCGCGACCGACGCTTTCAACCGAGGCCGCGTCGTACTGGATCGGGCCATCGACGATCAGGTCGGGGCGCAACGCACGGACCTTCAGGGTGGCGCGGCGCACTTTGTCGACATGGTTGCCGGCGCCGGATGCGCCGGTCGAATAGGAGATCATCGCGACGCGCGGCTCAATGCCGAAGGCGGCGGCGGAGTCCGCCGACTGGATCGCGATCTCGGCCAGTTCATCGGCGGTCGGATCCGGGTTGATCGCGCAATCACCATAGACCAGCACCTGGTCCGGCATCAGCATGAAGAACACGCTCGACACCAAGCTCGATCCCGGCGCGGTCTTGATCAGTTGCAGTGCCGGCCGAACGGTGTTCGCGGTGGTGTGAACGGCGCCGGACACCAGCCCGTCGACGTCGCCCTGCGCCAGCATCATGGTGCCCAGCACGACGGAATCTTCCAGCGCGATTTCAGCATGCACCCGGGTCAGGCCCTTGGCCTTTCGAAGCTCGACCAAGGGTGTGACGTAGCGGCTGCGATGCTGGTCCGGATTGATGATTTCGAGGTCTGCCGGCAGGTCGATGCCATGCGAGACGGCGACCTCGCGAATCCGGTCCGGATTTCCCAGCAGGATACAATGCGCGATCCCCTTCTCGGCGCAGATCGCGGCCGCGCGGATGGTTCGCGGCTCCTCGCCCTCTGGCAGCACGATCCGGCGGTTGGCTGCGCGGGCGGCCTGGACCAGGCGATGCCGGAACACCGGCGGCGGCATCAAGGCATCGAGCGCCAGATCGGGGCGGCGCGCCAGCGGCCCCGTGTCGATGTTCTCGGCGATGAAGGCGATCACGCGCTCCATGCGGTCACCATCGGCGCGACTGACGTGAGCGGAGAGGTTTGCCAGCCGTGAAGCCGTGGTGAAAGTATCGTCCTCGGTCGCCAGAATGGCCAGGCGCTCCAGCGGCGCGGATGCCAGCAGAGCTGACACTTCGGGAGCCGGACGCCCCCCGCAGGTCAGCACGAAGCCGGCGAGCGGCATGCCGCGTTGCGCGATCAGCGCAGTAGCAAGGATAGCGTCGCTGCGATCGGCCGGCGTCACCACCAGCGTCCCCGGTCTGAGGTGACTGAGCAGTTTTTCCGGAGAGCGGGCTGCAATCAGCAATTCCTGCACGCGGGCGGTTTCGATCTCACCGCGGTTCAGGATCGTGAATCCGAGGTCGTCGGCGATATCGATCAGGCGGGGCGCCAGCAGAAGGACGGCATTCGGCACGGCGGCAAGGATCGGGACCGGCGTCGCGTGGCCTTTCAGCGCCAAAGCACCGGTCTCGGTCAAAGCCGTGGCCAATGCAGCCGTCGCGCATCGGTTGATCAGCAGGCCGGCGATCGCGCGGCGACCATCGTCGCCATACTGCTCGGCCGCGGCAGCAGCTTTCTCCGCCAAAGCGGCAGCGTCGTGATTTCCGCCTGCCAGCACCGGGATCAGATCTGCGCCGAGCGACCGGATGATTTCGATGTTCAATCGCGTCGCGATCTGGAAATCGACATCGGGAATCAAGCCCTCGACGATGACCACGTCGCAATCGGCCTGAACCTTCTCGACCATCGACACCACTTCTTCCATCAGCCCGCCCAATTGGCCGGAGCGGACCATTTCGGAGGCATGTTCGGAAGAGATCGGCTCCGGCGCGTTGGTGCCACACAAGGTTCTGGCAAAATGCGCCGCCAGGCCCAGATCGCCCGGGCGGGCTTCGGGCTGCATGATCGGATTGACGAAGCCAACCCGCACGCCGCTGAGCTGCAGGGCCCTGACGAGCCCCAATGTCACGGAGGTGAGCCCGGCCTCGCGGGACACCGGAACGAGGTAGAAGATGCGATGACGGGAAGAAGACGTATTCATTAGAAGTTCTTTCGGACGGACGATCGACGATGCTAGGCGCAGGTGGCGGGTGCCGGGGTCCCGGCGGTCTGGAGGTCGAGAAACGCTGATGCTTCGCTTGTGGTGGGAAGCCCGGCGACCGCGGCGGCGTCGCTGCAGATCAATCCTTCCTCATCGGTCGGGATGACGACGGCTGTCGGCCGCCGGCTGCGGCTAATACGGCCGAAGCAGCCGCCCACCGTGCGCAGATTGGCGTCCTGGTTGAGGGTAAGGCCGAACACGCCGAGGCTCTCGATGGTCCGGGCGCGGATCAGCGCGGAGTTCTCGCCGATACCGCCGGTGAAGATCAGCGCATCGAAGCGATGCAGCGAGGCAACGAGGCCGCCGATGTGGCGCGCCAGACGATGGACGAACACATCGAGTGCGAGGGTCGCGCCGGCGTGCCCTGCTTTGGCCGCCTGCTCCAGGGTGCGGCAGTCGCTTGACAGTTCGGAGAGGCCGAGCAACCCGCTCTGCCTGTTCAGCATGGCGTCGATGTCCTCGAGCGCCAGATCGGTCGTGCGCGCGAGATAGGCGACCGCGCCGAAATCGATGTCGCCGGAGCGCGTTCCCATCACCAGCCCCTCCAGCGGGGTCATGCCCATCGTGGTATCGACGCTCTCGCCGTTACGGACCGCGGTTGCCGACGCGCCGTTGCCGAGATGGGCAATAACAATCCCATGATCGCGCGGATCGAGCCGCAGCACGGCGATTGCGCGCTGCGCGACGAAGCGGTGCGAGGTGCCGTGAAAACCGTAACGCCGGACGCCATGCTCGCGGTACAGGCGCTGCGGAATGGCGTAGCTGAACGCCGCCGGCTTCATGGTCTGGTGGAATGCAGTGTCGAACACGGCAATCTGCGGCACCATTGGCAGGCCCTGCAGGCAAGCCCTGATGCCCAGGACGTTGGCTGGATTGTGCAGCGGCGCCAGCGCCGAGACGGCCTCGATGTCGGCCAGAACCTGCGGCGTCAGCAGCACCGAATCGGTGAAGCGCTCGCCGCCGTGCACGACGCGATGCCCGACCGCCGCGATCTGATCGAGAAGGTGTTGCGCACGCAGCGTATCCAGGATCGCGGCCAGTGCTGCGGCATGGGCGCCGCCATCGAGCGACGTCGCCGTGTTGGTCGCCGCCGATTTGACCACCAGCCTTGCATCGGCCAGTCCCAGGCATTCGGCCAGCCCGCTCAGCACCGGCTTGCCACCCTGCGCCGGAATGACTGAAAATTTCAGCGATGAAGATCCGCAGTTGATCACCAGGACGAGTTCGGTAGCACGGACCATTTTGTCTATCTCGCGGAGTGGGCGATGAACGAAGTCAGCTTTCGGTAAATGCCACTGTGTCGAAGCCGACGGACGGCACCTTGTTTTTTCTCAATTGGAAGTTCGGTTTCCGGCTAACGCTCTCTCTGGCGTGGCCCGGTTGCTCAGTTGTCCACAACATGCCGGCCACGGCGACGGTTGCCTGCGCTTTCGCGATGGTTTCGCCGAAACGATGATCTTGCGGTGAGATGGTGACGATGCGAATCCCGCGGCCCGGCAGCAAGGTTCGATCGGACAGACCTTTGCGAAGTGCCCGACGTACGTCATATGGCAGGAGGTCCTTCTCTGTCGGCATCTGCTTGGCGAAGTCGGCCGCACCGTGACCTCGTGCACATTGCAAATTCAGGAGACGCAAACGTCTCTGCCTTCGTCATAGGACCCGCGCAGAAAACAACCTTGATCTAGGTCACGCGTCTGACACCGGCGGTGATGCTCACCGGCAATCCCGTTGCAAGATCGTGCTGACTAACAATGGACGCTGATGCCAATTGCATGGCGTTGAGCGGCGAGTTCGACGCAGCCGTCGCATCGCCGTTTTGGCAACCGCAAACGATCATGTCGAAACTGCCCCTTGAGGCGAAACCTATATCCGCAACAACGGCCTTTGCTGAAAGATTACATCACAAGCGGCCAACGGCCGCACGCGCTCGGTTTAACTGCCGCCGCGTCAAGCCGACGTGACTTGGCTCCGTTCAGGTCTCTTGGCGTGGATTGCCCAAAGTGGAGCCGTCGCAAATATTTCATGGATCGGATCAGAAAGTTTTGCGCCCGCCGGCGTTTGCCGGATCAGGCAGGCGAGGTCCCAGCCGGTTGGCTCGACGGTTTTGACGCAGCGGGCCGCCGCTGAGAGGTTCGACCAACCCGTTGTCGCGTGCCAACTCCGGCAGATGGACACCTTGTTTGCCGCCGCCGACGCAAGACCATGCGTGCATCACAGCTGCCTGTTTTTTGCGCTTCGGCATAATGTCCATCCGCAAAACATGCCGGTCCGCGCGCCATCCCGCTCCACTCGGCTATATTCAGCACGAGATGTGCTCGGCCTATGCCGAACCGGGGCCGATTCCATGAATCTCATCACTCGTTATCGACGCCGCCGGTCGGCTACGTCCGGCGCGGCGAGGTCGATATCGCGCTGGTGACGCGGATGAATGATTTTTACGGGCGGCCAGGCAACAGCTTAACGCGCGGCGCCTGTGGATGCCGCCCGCTTCACTTGCTGTCGAACCACGCCTTCCATTGCGGCACGGCGGTCGCGAATGTGCCACGGTGGGTGGTGGGGCCGGTGGAAACTGCCTCGACCTGCGGATTGCCGCTGCCGATCGCGCGC
>JACMOT010000464.1 GCA_014377915.1 Tardiphaga sp. | reverse complement strand
TGGAGACCGTGTCGTCGGCCTCCACCGAACTGGAGGCTTCCGCCGGCACGCTGACCGCGACCGCCGAGCGTTCGCAGGAACTGTCCACCGCCGTGGCTGCCGCTTCCGAGGAAGCCTCCACCAATGTGCAGTCGGTGGCCTCGGCGACCGAAGAGATGGCCTCCTCTGTCAACGAGATCAGCCGCCAGGTGCAGGAATCCGCGACGATTGCCAGCCAGGCGGTCGATCAGGCGCGCAAGACCAACGACCGCGTCGGTGAGCTGGCGAAGGCCGCGGCGCGGATCGGCGACGTCGTCGAGCTGATCAACACCATCGCGGGCCAGACCAACCTGCTGGCGCTGAATGCGACCATCGAGGCGGCCCGCGCCGGCGATGCCGGTCGCGGATTTGCCGTGGTGGCTTCGGAAGTGAAGGCACTGGCCGAACAGACCGCGCGGGCGACCGGCGAGATCTCGGCGCAGATTTCCGGCATCCAGAACGCCACCCAGGATTCGGTGGGCGCCATCAGGGAGATCGGCAGCACGATCGGCAAGATGTCGGAAATCGCATCGACCATCGCCGCGGCAGTGGAAGAACAGGGCGCGGCGACCCAGGAGATCTCCCGCAACATCCAGATGGCGGCGCAAGGCACCACCCAGGTCAGTGCGAATATCGGCGATGTGCAGCTCGGCGCCTCCGAGACCGGCTCGGCGTCAGCGCAGGTGCTTTCGGCGGCGCAGTTCCTGTCACGCGACAGCGCACGGTTGAAGGCTGAAGTCGGCAGGTTCCTCAGCACGGTTCGCGCGGCGTAAGCGAGCTGACGGCCGCCGGGCGAATCTATCGCCCGGCGGCTTGTGGAACGAAAGCCAGCAACAGCCGGGCAACCTCGTCGGGCTGTTCCTGCTGCACCCAGTGTCCGGCGCCGTCGATCAAATGGATGCCGCGCAGCTCGGTGCAGGCGGCGCTCTGCATTGCCTCGATGGCGCCGGGTCGCTGGTAGATGCCCCAGTCCTGACGGCCGGAAATGAAGACGGAGGGCACGTCGATGCTGCGACCCGACCAGGTCTCGTATTCGGCGGCGAACGCGCCCGTGGTGTTGCAGCGGTACCATTGCAGCCCGCCCTGGAAGCCGGTGCGGGCAAATTCGGCGGCGTAGAATGCAAGCTCGCGATCCGGCAGCCAGGCGCAGGACGCAATCGCTTCCGCCGATGGCATTTCCGCCGCGACGGTGGCGGCCATGGTCTGGCCGAGGTCCATCACATAATAGGTCGGCAGCTTTGCCAGTTCCGTCGCGGTCCAGCCCTGCAGACGATGCGGTCCGTTGCCGGCCCAGTCGGCGCTCTTGTGATGGTAATAGGCCCGCAGAAAATCATGCACGCCCTGCGGCGCGTGCTGCATGTCGCCATTGGCCTGACGTTTTGCATAGTACCATTGATAGTGCTCGCGCGGCCGTGGCAGCGCGGCGAGGTCGTGATGAATGGTGTCTGGCAGTTTAGCGATGGCTGGCCTGTCGGCGGTACCGAGCGGCAGGGAAGGCGGCCCTGAGAACGGCGCGCTCATCAGCGCCACCGAACGAAAGACGTCCGGCCGTACCAGCGCGCACCATGCTGCGACCGAGCTGCCGTAATCATGGCCGACCACCGCGTCGACCGCGCGATAGCCGAATGCCGATACCAGACCGAGCGCATCGCGCACCAGGTTAAGCAGGCGGAACGGGCCAAGATCGCCATCATAGTCGGCGCTCCAGCCGGTCGTGCGGCCATAGCCACGCTGGTCCGGCGCGAGCACGTGATATCCCGCCGCGGCGAGAAGCGGCATCAGCTTGCGCCAGCTATAGGCCAGTTCCGGAAAACCGTGCAGCAGCAGAATGCAGGGCCGGCCGGTGGACTCGAAACCGGCCTCCAGGACGTGGATGCGCAGACCGTTGATGTCATCGACAAAACGCGAGCGGATACCGGCCGGGAGGTAGGTGGCATCGATCGGGTTCATCATGGTCGGGCTTCCGTCAGTCGGCCTGCGCGATGGTGTGAAAAAATGTTCCGGTGGCATGGCCGCGGCGTCCACCGCGCTCGGCCACGGGCCGGCCTTGGGCATCGCAGAGTTCGACCAGCGACGCGTCATTGCCCGGCGACAGCAGCGAGGCATAGTGAAATTCGTGGCCGCGCAGTTTCGATCCGGCGGCGCCGACCGGGCTGTCAGCGAGCAGCGTCGCTTCGCGGTAGCCAAGATGCATGCGCCGCTTCTGGAAACTGGTGCTGTGGCCGAGCAGGCCGGTCATCGCGTGCATCGCGCCGTCGGCATCCTCGATGCCTTCGCCCAGTACCATGTAGCCGCCGCACTCGCCATGGACGGGGCGGGTCTGCGCGAAACGCGCCAGTCCGTCGCGAAAAATCCGCGCGGCGGCCAGCGTCGCCGCGTGCAATTCGGGATAGCCCCCCGGCAGCCAGCAGATATCGCAGGCCTCCGGCGGTGCCTCGTTGGCCAGCGGCGAAAACGGTATGATCTCGGCGCCGGCGCGGCGCCAGCCGTTCAGCAGATGCGGATAGATGAAACTGAACGCGGCATCGGACGCCAGCGCGATGCGCTGGCCGGGCGGCGGCAAGGCCGTCAGCGCCGTACGGGGGTGATCGAGCGGGACTGCCAGCGCCAGGATGGCATCGAGATCGAGATGCTGCTCGGCCATGTCGGCGAGCACCCCGAGGCGGGCGGTGAGATCTTTATATTCGCCGGCCTGGATCAGGCCGAGGTGCCGCTCCGGCAGTCCGAATGCCGCGCTGCGCGGTATGGCGCCGACGACCGGCATGCCGAGCCTGGCGATGGCGTCGGTGACCAGCGTGCGGTGGCGTTCGCTGCCGACGCGGTTGAGGATCACGCCGGCGACGCGAACATCGGGCTCGTGGCTGGCAAAGCCGCGCACCATAGCGGCCGCGGATTGCGACTGCGCGGTGACGTCGAGCACCAGCAGCACCGGCAGCTTGAACCGCGCGGCGAGGTTGGCGCTGCTGCCTTCGCGGCCGGCCACGCCCGCTACGCCGTCGAACAGGCCCATCACGCCTTCGACCACCAGCAGATCGGCGCCTTCCGATGCATCGGCAATGAGCGCGTTGAGCAACGTCGGCGGCATGCTCCAGCTGTCGAGGTTGATGCTGGCATGCCCGGTGGCGGCGGCATGAAAGGCCGGGTCGATGTAATCCGGGCCGGCCTTCGCCGCGCGCACCATGACACCGCGGCGCGCCAGCGCTGCCAGCAGGCCGAGCGTCACGGTGGTCTTGCCGGCGCCGGACCGCGCCGCGGAGATGAGGAGGCCGGTAGTCATAAGAGAGATAATTGCATGAACATCGCGGCGGATTAACGCGGTAGACGGAAGGTCGCAAGAGCGGCGATCTCGAATCGTCCGTTGGTCATTGCGAGGAGCGTCTCGCGACGAAGCAATCCAGTCTTCGTTCGCGGCTTCTGGATTGCCGCGTCGCTTCGCGCCTCGCAATGACACGGAGAGGGCGGAGCCTACGCCGTCGCCGCTTGCTTGTTCGGCCAGTAGCGATCGCGCAGATGGCGCTTCACCAGCTTGCCGGTGGGCGTGCGTGGCAGTTCGGCTTCAAAGTCGATGCTCTTCGGGCATTTGATTGGCGACAAATGTTTGCGGCAGAACGCAATCAGTTCCGCTTCCAGCGCCTTGCCGGCGCGGGCCAGATCGTGCGGCTGCACCACGGCCTTGACCTCCTCGCCCATCTCCTCGTTCGGCACGCCGAACACCGCGACGTCGGCGATTTCCGGATGGGTGATTAGCACGTCTTCGGTCTCCTGCGGATAGATATTCACGCCGCCGGAGATGATCATGTAGGACTTGCGGTCGGTGAGATACAAAAAGCCCTCGCCGTCGAGATAGCCGACATCGCCGAGCGTCGACCAGCCCTTGTCGTTATAGGCGCGCTTCGTCTTCTCGGGGTCGTTGTGATAGGAGAATACTGGCGCGTCGGCGAAATACACCGTGCCGATTTCGCCGGTCGGCATTTCTTGCTCGTCGTCGCCGACGATCTTGACCACGCCGGTCACCGCCTTGCCCACGGTGCCGCGATGCGACAGCCATTGCTGCGAATCCGACACCGTGACGCCGTTGCCTTCGGAGCCGGCATAGTACTCGATCAGGATCGGTCCCCACCAGTCGATCATCCGTGCCTTGACGTCGGCCGGGCAGGGCGCGGCGGCATGAATCGCACCGTTCAGTGACGACACATCGTAGCGAAGCCGCACTTCCCCGGGCAGTTTGAGCATACGGACGAACATGGTCGGCACCAGTTGCGACTGGGTGATTCGGTGCTTCTCGACCAGCTTCAAAAATTCCTCGGCGTCGAAGGATTCCATGATCACCGAGGTGCCGCCGAGCGTGATCGCCATCATGTTGAAGCGCAACGGAGCGGCGTGATATAGTGGCGCCGGCGACAGATAGATGCTGTCGGCGTTCATGCCGCACATGTCGCCGCAGAGCTTTTTCAAAAACGGACTGGGCACGTCGATCGGGGTCTTCTCTGAGGCGCGCTTGATGCCCTTCGGCCGCCCGGTGGTGCCCGACGAATAGAGCATATCGGTGCCCGCGACCTCGTCTGCGATCGGCGTGGTCGGCTGCGCGGCGAGTGCGGTGTCCCAATCGCGAAAGCCGTCACGCGGGTCGTCGACAATGTAAAACAGCGTGTCCGGCGCGTCCGGAATCAGCGGGGCGATGACCTCGGCGCCTTTCGGCGAGGTAATGACGATTCGGGCGCCGCAATCCTTCACGATGTAGGCGATCTCGTCGGCTGTGAGGTAGCGGCTGATCGCGGTGTAATACAGTCCGGCGCGTTGCGCTGCCCAGCAGATCTGCATGAATTCCAGCCGGTTCTCCATCAAGAAGGCGATGTGATCGCCAGCCTTCAGGCCGAGCGACCTAAATAGCTGCGCGCCCTGGTTGGAGCGTTCATCGAGCTGACGATAGGTGATGGATTGGCCCGAACCCGCCATCAGATAGGCGATCTTGTCGGGCGTCGTTCGGGCATGAATCGATGGGTGCGTCATGGCGTTTCCTCGGAGGCCGGCGGATTTTTCCACTCGTGGTGATTTGGATTGCGTTGCGCTTTCTTTCCCCCTTTTTCCCCTTGTGGGAGTAGGTGGCGCGGGCGAAGTCCGCGTCGGATGAGGGGCACGACATTTCCCCCTGACCCGTCCGCGCTTCGCGCGGCCACCCTCTCCGACCGGGGGACAGGGAAGCCAGATCAGAGTTACAGCCGTTCGATGATCGTCACATTGGCCATGCCGCCGCCTTCGCACATGGTCTGCAGCCCATAGCGCTTGTTGTTTTGCTTCAAAGCGTGGATCAGCGTGGCCATCAGCTTGGTGCCCGACCCGCCGAGCGGATGGCCGAGTGCGATGGCGCCGCCATTGACGTTGAGCCGGGCCGGATCGGCGCCGGTGCTCTTCAGCCAGGCCGCCGGCACCGATGCAAACGCCTCGTTGACCTCGAACAAATCGATGTCGTCGATCTTCATGCCGGCTTTCTTCAATGCGCGCTCGGTGGCGGGCAGCGGCGCTTCCAGCATGATGACGGGGTCGCCGCCCATCATGGTCATGTGATGGATGCGGGCCAGCGGTTTGACGCCGAGGGTTTTAAGGCCAGCCTCGTTGACGACCATGACACCGGAGGCGCCATCGCAGATCTGGCTGGCGGATGCGGCGGTCAGCCGGCCGTTCTCGGCAATCAGCTTGACGCCGCGAATGCCGTCGAGCGTGGCGTCGAAGCGGATGCCCTCATCGATGTGGTGGGTGTCGGTTGAGCCGTCGGCGCGGGTGATCGCGAGCGGGATGATTTCATCCTTGAAACGGCCGGCCTGGGTCGCGGCAATGGCGCGCTGGTGGCTTTCAAAGGCATATTGATCGAGATCATCCTTCGAGAGGCCGTATTTTTCGGCGACCATCTCTGCGCCGGTGAACTGGTTGAACTGGATGTTGGGGTAACGTTGCTCCATGCCCGGGCTTTTGTAGGTGCCGAGGCCCGCCTTGGCGGCGAGGCTGCTCGGCGAGCCCATCGGGACGCGGGTCATGCTCTCGACACCCGCGGCAATGACGATGTCCATGGCGCCGGACATCACCGCCTGTGCGGCGAAATGCAGCGCCTGCTGTGACGACCCGCACTGCCGGTCGATCGAGGTGCCGGGCACGCTCTCCGGCAATCGGGACGCCAGAACCGCGTTGCGCGCGACATTGACGGCCTGCTCGCCGCCCTGGCCGACGCAGCCCATGATGACGTCTTCGATCGCGGCCGGATCGACGCCGGAGCGGGTGACCAACTCGTTGAGCACGGAAGCGGCGAGATCGGCGGGGTGCCAACCCGACAGGCGACCTCCCTTGCGGCCGCCTGCAGTGCGTGCGGCGGCGACGATATAGGCCTCAGCCATGTGCGGTCTCCCTTTGCCTGTTATGTCGGCGTTTTGATCGCAGGATTAAAAGGTTCAGGATAGGCTTAGTCAATCGCTCAATTAACTCTTGAAACGATCGCCGTCCTCGGGTTATCTGCGCATCCAATGACGCCGAACCCGCACACCAGCACCCCCGCCCGAGTCGCCGGACGCAATCCGACGGCCGACAAGCTGTTGCTGGCGGCGAGTGAATTGATGATCGCCAGCAATTCGATCGAAGTGTCGCTGAGCGAGATCGCGCAGCGCTCCGGGGTCAATGCGGCGCTGGTGAAATATCATTTCGGCAACAAGGACGGGCTACTGCTGGCCTTGCTGGCGCGCGATGCCGCCACCGAAATGACCAACCTCGATTATTTGATGGCACAGCCGATTCCGGCCAGCGCCAAGCTCAAGCTGCACATCGCCGGCATCATCAAGGCCTATCACCAGTTTCCTTACATGAACCGGCTGATCCACTATCTGCTGCATGAGAGCGGCAATGAGGCGGCCGATGAAGTATCGAAGTTCTTCATCGGTCCGCTGCTCGATTTCCATCGCCGCTTGCTGGCGGAAGGTTTCGAGAGCGGTGAATTTCACAAGATCGATCCGGTGCTGTTCTACACCAGCCTGATCGGCGCTTGCGACAACCTGTTCTTCAGCCGTCATGCGATGTCGCGCGCCATTGGCGTCGGCCCGGTGACGGAGGAAGTCTGTCGAGACTACGTCGCCCATATGGAGTCGATGTTGCTCGGTGGGATGCTGACCAATAAAAAGGCGGAAGCAACCGCCTGACGGCCAGAGCTAAGAAGAAACGGCCCCAAGGAAGATTACGACCAGGCGAAGCGACCAAGAAAAAAATGCAAGCGGGAAACGCCCAAGGAAACTCTTCGAGAAAGCAATTCAAGGAACGGTCAACGTATCGTTCGAACAATAAAATAAGAAACGTCCAAGGACTTTTTTCTAAAAACAAGACTTCAAAAAACGATCAGGAAACGCCCAAGGAAAGGCAAACTCGATGCAGCTGAAAGATGTGGCCGTATTCATCACCGGCGGTGGTTCGGGACTCGGTGCCGCTACCGCCCGCGCGATGGCCGCCAAGGGCGCCAAGGTCGCGGTGTTCGATCGTAGCCAGGAAAATGCCGAGGCGGTCGCCGCGGAAATCAAGGGCCTCGCTGTCGTCGGCGACGTCACCAGCGAGGATCAGGTCAAGGCTGGCCTCACCAAGGCGGAAGCCGCGCACGGCACCGCGCGCGTGCTGGTGAACTGCGCCGGCATCGGCGGTTCGCAGCGCATCGTCGGCAAGCAGGGCGTCTATCCGCTGGAAAAATTCACCAACGTCATCATGGTCAATCTGATCGGCACCTTCAACGTGCTCCGGCTGTTCGCCGAACAGCTGGTGAAGCAGGAAGTCATTGGCGAAGAGCGCGGCGTCATCATCAACACCGCCTCGGTGGCGGCCTATGAAGGCCAGATCGGCCAGATCGCCTATGCCGCCTCCAAGGGTGGCGTGGTGGGTCTGACCTTGCCGGCGGCACGCGACCTGTCGTCGCAGAAAATCCGCGTCAACACCATCGCGCCGGGCCTGTTCCTGGCGCCGCTGCTAATGGGGCTCAACGAGGAGGCGCGCGCCAGCCTCGGCGCCCAGGTCCCGCATCCCGCCCGGCTTGGTGACGCGTCGGAATATGGCATGCTCGCGGTTCATATCGTCGAGAACCCGATGCTGAACGGCGAAACCATCCGTCTGGATGGCGCCATCCGCATGGCGCCAAGGTAGGCTGCCAGTTTCTTCCCTCTCCCCCAGCGCAGCGGCGCGAGGTGGGAGAGGGTGCCTGAGCGCAGCGAAGGCGGGAGAGAGCCGCGCCAAGCCTCTCCCCCTCTTCCGACCGCGCACTCGGCCGATTTCAGCGCGCCCTCTGCCACAAGGGGAGAGGGCGCATCGAAGACCGCCTCGACAACAAGGTCCATTCAAGAGACCAACTGCTACCAAAACACCCGGGAGATTGAGATGAACGCGCAGTCCGCGGCGGTGCTCACCAAACCCGCCTTCCGCAAGATCAACTGGATGAAGCGCGATATCGATGTCGAGCGCCGACCGGATGGCGTCATCGTCCTGAAGTCGCGGGTACCACTGGTGGACTATCAGACCCACCTGCCGGCCTCGCTGGACAAATGGGCAAGACTGCGACCCGCCCATGTCTGGCTGGCGCAGCGCGCCGGCACCGAGCGGCAGTGGCGCTATGTCACTTATGCCGAGGCCAAGCGAACGGTTGATGCGCTGACCCAGGCGTTGCTCGACATGAAGCTGGAGGCCGATCGCCCGATCGCGATCCTGTCCGGCAATTCCATTGAGCACGCGCTGATGACCCAGGCCTCGATGCAGGCCAGGCATCCGGCGGCGCCGGTGTCGCCGGCCTATTCGCTGATGAGCCAGGACCACGCCAAGCTGAAATATCTGTTCGGCCTGATCCAGCCCGCGGTGGTGATGGTGCAGGACGGCCCGACGTTCCAGAAGGCGCTTGACGCGCTCGACCTCACCGGCATCCGCGTCGTCCACGTCGATCGTCCGCCCGCAGGCATTGCCAGCACCGCCTATGCCGAGATGGCCGCGACGAACGTGACCCCGGCGGTTGAGGAATCGATCGCGAAAATCACGCCCGACACGATCGGCAAGCTGCTGTTCACGTCCGGCTCCACGGGGATGCCGAAGGCGGTCATCAACACCCAGGCGATGATGTGCTCGAACGCCGCGATGATGATGCAGGTCCGCCCGCGCGATCCCGCCGCCGCGCCGCCGGTCTATCTGGACTGGATGCCGTGGAATCACACCATGGGCGGCAACGCGCTGTTTCATCCGCTGCTGATCGAGGGCGGCACGCTGTATATCGATGATGGCCGGCCGATGCCCGGCATGATCGACGAGACGCTGCGCAATTTGCGCGAGATATCGCCGACCTACTATGCCAACGTCCCGGCGGGCTACGCGGCTCTCGCCGCGGCCATGGAAAAGGACGATGCGCTGTGTCGTTCTTTCTTCAAGAATATGGGTGTGATGGGCTATGGCGGGGCCCGGCTGCCCGACGATCTGTATGACCGCATGCAGGCGTTGGCGATCCGTACCACTGGCGAGCGCATCGTCTTCTACACCGGCTGGGGCTGCACCGAGACCTCGCCGACCTCGACCGGCACCTATTGGGATACCGAGCGCGTCGGTCTGATCGGCCTGCCGTTCCCTGGCGTCGAGCTAAAGATGGTGCCGGTGGATTCCAAGTACGAATTGCGGCTGCGTGGTATCAATGTGATGCCCGGCTATTACCGGCAGCCCGAATTGACCGAGGCCGCATTCGACGAGGAAGGGTTTTACAAGATCGGCGATGCCGGCATCTTCGTTGACGACGACGACCCGGTACAGGGCCTGATCTTTTCCGGCCGCGTCGTCGAGGATTTCAAACTGACCACCGGCACCTTTGTCCATGTCGGCAGCCTGCGCACCGACGCCATCGCCGCTGCTACCCCGGTGGTGCAGGACGCGCTGGTCACCGGGCAGGACCGGCCGTGGATCGGGCTGCTGGCGTGGCCCAACCTCGCCGCCTGCCGGATCCTGATTGGCAACCCGGAGGCGAGCTTCGACGATGTTGTCAAGCATCCGGCGGTGCTGGCCTGTCTGAGGAAGGGCCTGCAGGCGCACAATGCTTCTACCGAAGGCGCGAGCAGCCGTCGCATCGCGCGTGTGATGCTGATGGTCGAACCGGCCTCGGTGGACGGCAGCGAGTTGACCGACAAGGGCTACATCAACCAGCGCGCCGGCTTGCAACGCCGCGCCGACCTGGTCCAGCAGCTCTATGCCGAACCGCCGGGTGAAGATGTGATAGTGCTGAATTAAAAATGAGAATCCGTAGAATGGGTAGAGCGTAGCGAAACCCATCAATCGTAAACATCGTTGCGATGGGTTTCGTGAAGGCGCTCTACCAATCCGACACAAATGAGTAACCGCCATGAATTTCGATTTCTCCGACGACCAGAAGCAACTGCGCGACGAGGCGCGGCGTTTTCTTTCCGAAAAATGCCCGCCGAAGGCCGTGCGCGAGGTGATCGACGGCAAGGCGCCGTATGATCGCGAACTGTGGAAGGGCCTTGCCGATATGGGCTTCCTCGGCGTTACCATCCCGGAAGCGTTCGGTGGCTCCGGCGCCGGGCATCTCGAGTTGTGTGTGATCGCCGAGGAAATCGGTCGCGCGCTCGCGCCGGTGCCGTTCTCCTCGACGGTGTATCTGGCAGTGGAAGCGCTGCTGCTAGCCGGCTCCGAGGCGCAGAAGGCGAAGTGGCTGCCGGCGATTGCGACGGGGGCTGCGATCGGTACGCTGGCGCTGTTCGAAGGCCCGGGCAATCCATCGCCGAAGGCGATCAAGCTGACCGCCGCCAACGGTGTGCTGAATGGTGTCAAGCGCCCGGTGCCCGATGGCGCGATTGCCAATTTTGCCATTGTCGCCGCGCGCACCGGCTCCACCGGTCGCGACAGTGATATCTCGCTGTTCCTCGTCGAACTCGCCGCCGAAGGTGTGGAGGCCAAGGCACTGGCTGGTATCGATCCGTCGCGTAACCAGGCCGAGATCTCCTTCAAGAACGTCAAGGCCGAGCCGCTCGGCGCCGCGGGCGAGGGCTGGGGCATCGTTACGCAGGTGCTCGATCGCGCCGCAGTGTTGATCGGCTTCGAGCAGGTCGGCGGCGCCGACCGTGCGCTGGAGATGGGCCGCGACTACGCGCTTGACCGCATCGCCTTCGGCCGCCAGATAGGCTCGTTCCAGGCGATCAAGCACATGCTCGCCGACATGTACGTCTCGGCGAGGCTGGCGCGCTCCAATTGCTATTACGGCGCCTGGGCGCTGTCGACCAATGCCGCCGAACTGCCGGAAGCCGCCGCCACCGCGCGCATCAGTGCGACGCAGGCGTTCCAGCACTGTGCCAAGAACAACATCCAGGTCCATGGCGGCATGGGTTTCACCTGGGAGTTCGACTGCCATCTGTACTATCGCCGCGCCAACGCGCTGGCGGTCGGACTCGGCAGCCTGTCGTACTGGGAAGACGCCCTGATCGACCGCATGCGGCAAAGGAATGCGGCGTAATTCTTTGTTTCTGCCCTCTCCCCCTGTGGGAGAGGGGGGCCGCGCGTAGCGCGGACGGGTGAGGGGTAGCCACAAGCTCCGAGCCCGGCAGTACCCCTCATCCGTCACGGCCTTCGGCCGTGCCACCTTCTCCCACAAGGGGAGAAGGAAGGAAGAAAGGATCACGACCATGAATTTCGACGACACCCCGCAGGAAGCCGCCTTTCGCGCCGAGGCCCGCGCCTGGATCGCGGCCAATGCGCCGAAGCAATATGAAGACGAACTGAAGAAGGCCTCGCTCGGCCGTATCCAGTTGCGTTCCGGAAACATCCTTGAAGTCGCAAAAGCCTGGCAGCAGAAGAAGGCCGATGCCGGCTGGGCGGTGCCGCACTGGCCGAAGGAATATGGCGGCCGCGGGTCGTCGCCGATCGAGCGGGTGATCTGGCAGCAAGAAGAGGGCGTGTTTGGCAAACTCGGCGCGCTGTTCATCATCGGCCACGGCATGTGCGGGCCGACCATGATGGCCTATGCGCAGGAAGACCAGAAGCGGCGCTATCTGCCGCCGCTGGCGTCCGGCGAGAACATCTGGTGCCAGCTGTTTTCCGAGCCCGCCGGCGGCTCCGACGTGGCGGGCCTTCGCACCCGCGCCGAAAAGGACGGCGATGGCTGGATCATCAACGGCCAGAAGATCTGGACCTCCGGCGCGCATTATTCCGATTACGGAATCCTGATTACCCGCACCGATCCAAACGTGCCCAAGCACAAGGGGCTCACCATGTTCTTCCTCGACATGAAGAGCCCCGGTGTTGAAGTGAGGCCGATCAAGCAGGCCAATGGCCAGTCTGAATTCAACGAGGTCTATTTCACCGATGTGCGGATTCCCGACAGCCAGCGGCTCGGCGAAGTCGGCGATGGCTGGAACGTGTCGCTGACCACACTGATGAACGAGCGCATGGCGATCGGCGCCAACATGGCGACCGGCGTCCCCGAACTGTTCGAATTCTGCAGCAACTTCATGCTGGAGGAAGGTCCGGCGATCGACGACCGCGCGGTGCGCTCGAAACTGGCGAACTGGGCGGTGCGCGCCAGCGGCCTGAAATACACCAGTTTTCGTGCGATTTCCGCGCTGTCGAAGGGCGAGCGGCCGGGGCCGGAGAACTCGATCGGCAAGCTGGTCGCCGGCTCGATGCTGCAGGATGTGGCGACCTATGCGCTGGATTTGCAGGGCGCCTCCGGCGTGCTGTCGGGCCCGGACGAAGCGGAGGTAGCCGGGAAATTCCAGGCCATCCTGCTGCGCTCGCCGGCCACCCGCGTCGAGGGCGGTACCGATGAGATCCTGCGCAACATCATCGCGGAACGCGTGCTGGGTCTTCCGGGCGACATCCGCGTCGACAAGAATGTGCCGTTCAATCAAATTCCCACACGGGGACGCTAGAAGCAACGTAGCCCTTCTTCCTCCTCCCCTTGTGGGAAAAGGTGGCGCGGACCAAATCCGCGTCGAATGAAGGAGCTTTTGCGTAAACACGCCCCCTCACCCGGCCACGCTGCCGCGCGGCCACCCTTTCCCACGAGGGGAGAGGGAAGTAAAAGACGCCGCAAGGAGTGAGTACATGAATTTCGACGACACGCCCGATGAAGCCGCGTTTCGCGCCGAGGCCCGTGCCTGGATCGATGCGCACGCGCCGAAGCATCTCGAGGCCGAACTCACCCGGCCGTCGGCGCAGCGCGCCGGCGAGAAGCGCGATGCGATGGTCGATGTCGCCAAGGCCTGGCAAAAGAAGAAGGCCGATGCCGGCTGGGCCTGCCTGCACTGGCCGAAGGAATATGGCGGCCGCGGATCGACGCCGATCGAACGCGTGATCTGGCAGCAGGAAGAGGGCGTCTACGACAAGCTGGCGCGGCCGTTCGCGATCGGACAGGGCATGTGCGGACCCACCGTGATGGCCTATGCCGACGAGACGCAGAAGCGCAAATATCTGCCGCCGATGGCGTCCGGCGAGGCCATCTGGTGCCAGTTGTTCTCCGAGCCTGCCGGCGGCTCGGACGTGGCGGGCCTGCGCACCCGCGCCGAAAAGGACGGCGACGACTGGATCATCAACGGCCAGAAAATCTGGACCTCGGGCGCGCATTATTCCGATTTTGGCATTCTGATCACCCGCACCGATCCCAATGTGCCCAAGCACAAGGGCCTCACCATGTTCTTCCTCGACATGAAGAGCGCGGGCGTCGAGGTGAAGCCGATCAAGCAGGCCAATGGCCAGCAGGAATTCAACGAGGTGTTCTTCACCAATGTGCGGATTCCCGACAGCCAGCGGCTCGGCGCGGTCGGCGATGGCTGGAACGTGTCGCTGACGACGTTGATGAACGAGCGGATGTCGATCGGTGCGCGTCTGGCCACCGGCTTTCCCGAATTGTTCGATTTCTGCAGCAGCCTGATGCTGGAAGACGGTCCAGCGATCGACGATCCCGCGGTGCGATCGAAGCTGGCGAACTGGGCGGTGAAGAATTCCGGCCTCAAATACACCAGCTACCGCGCCATCTCGGCACTGTCGAAAGGCGAGCGGCCGGGGCCGGAAAATTCGATCGGCAAGCTGGTGTCCGGCGCGATGTCGCAGGATATCGCGACATTCGCCGCCGACCTGCAGGGCGCCAGCGGTGCCTTGTATGGCGCCGATGCCGAGGCGGGCGGTGAATTCCAGGCCATCATCCTGCAATCGCCGTCGATCCGCATCGCGGGCGGCACCGACGAAATCTTGCGCAACATCATCGCCGAGCGCGTGCTCGGCCTGCCCGGCGACATCCGCGTCGACAAGGATGTGCCGTTCAACAAGATCCCGACCAAGGGACGCGGCTAACCCACGCGCGCTTGCTTCCCTCTCCCCTTGTGAGAGAGGGTGGCCGCGCGCAGCGCGGTCGGGTGAGGGGGGCCACGAACTCTTAGCCCAGTAATTCGTCATCCGCCTCCGTTTCGCGGAGGAACCTTCGCCTATAAGTGGAGAAGGGAAGAAGCCATTACCAACTGAGGTTGCCATGACCGACGCCCCCATCGACATGCTCGAAACCCTGCTCGCCGCGCGCTACTCCTGCCGCGCTTACAAGCCCGAGCCGGTGCCGCGTGCCACCATTGAGCGGATTCTCACCGCCGCGCAGAAAACCGCGTCATGGTGCAACAGCCAGCCGTGGCAGGTGACGATCACCTCCGGCGAGGCAACCACCAAATTCCGCGACGTGCTGTATCCGATCGCGGCGGCCGGCACGCCGAATTCCGGCGACTTCCCGTTCCCGCGAGAATATCGCGGTGTCTATCTCGACCGCCGCCGCGAAAGCGGCTTCCAGCTCTACAACACGCTGGGCATCGTGCGCGGCGACAAGGCCGCCTACGCCAAACAGGCGCTGGAGAATTTCAATTTCTTCGGCGCGCCGCATGTGGCGATCATTACGACCGACGAGGCGCTGGGCGTCTATGGTGCCGTGGATTGCGGCGGCTATGTCACCAGTTTCATGCTGGCGTCGCAGGCGCTCGGCCTCGCCACCGTGCCGCAGGCAGCGCTGGCATTTCATTCCGCGGTGGTGCGGAAACATTTCGGCATGGCCGACGACCGCCGTGTCGTCTGTGGCATCTCGTTCGGATTTCCGGACGCGGAGCACAAGGTCAATAATTACCGCACCAACCGCGCGCCACTGCCGGAGGTGGCGACCTTCGTGGAGTAGCGCACGCGGTCCTTCCGGGGCGCGGACGGCGCAAGCCGGACGCGAACCCGGAATCCCGAAATGTTCAAAACAATTCGAGGTTCCGGGTTCGCTCGCAGCTATCGCTGCTCGCGCCCCGGAACGACAATGCTAGAATTTTGGTGCGCGCTTCTCCCCGAAGGCTTTAATACCTTCCTTGATCTCGTCCCCGCGCATGCTGTCGCGGGCGCGCTGGTCGGCGGCTGCTTCGTCCAGTTCGCCGCGGGCGAATTCGTTGATGGCGCGCTTCATGCCACGCATCGCGCTCGGCGCATTGCCGGCGAGGATGGTCGCCAGCCGGTCAACTTCCTCATCCAGCGTTTCCTTCGGCGCAGTCGCGGTGAGATAGCCGATCCGCAGCATCTCGGCGGCTTCGATCTTCTGCGCCGTGAGAAACAGCCGCTTGGCATTGTCGACTCCGAGCCGGGTCACATAGCGCTTGATGCCGCTTTTGTAGTAATGCAGTCCGAGCCGTGCGGCCGGCATGAACATCTCGCAACTGTCGATGCCGATGCGAAAATCGCACGCCAGCGCGAGATCCGTGGAGCCGCCATAGACGCCGCCATTGAGCCGGCAGATGGTCGGTAGTGCCAGGTCTTCCATTCGGTTGGCGACGACCTCGAAGGCCGATCCGGCGCTCGGCCCGCTGGCCTCGCTGCCGGCCCGCTCGGCCATCGCGCCGAGATCGAAGCCGGCGCTGAAGGCGCGGCCGGTGCCGGTCAGCACCAGCACGCGCACCGCCGGGTTGGCTTCGACCTGGTCGAACTGCGTCATCAATGTATCGAGGTCGCTCTGCTGCAACCGGTTCATGAGTTTCGGCCGGTTTAGCCGGATGGTGGCGCGGTGGCCTTCGATGGCGAGGATGGGGGCGGAGGCGGTATCCGCGGTGGCAAGGTCCGTCGTTTCCGACATGTTATTCTCCTTCTTGGGTGCCGGACCGTGCCCGCGCCACGGCGGGGCGTCAATGCACCCACTGTCATGTGACTTCCGCATGGCGCAAAGCGGACTATTTTAGGGGATGGGCTATACAAGTGGTGTGACGGCTATTGCGCCATAGGCCACCTTTACGATCTTGACGCCTCTCTGGAAACCGGTTGGCTCCGATGGACATGACCTATCTGCAACACGCCGGCAGTGCGTTTGCATCGATCTTCGTGGTTGCAACCTGCACCATGCGGACGATGATCCCGCTGCGGGTGTTCGGCATCCTCACCAATGTCATCCTCATTGCGATCTCGATTCCCACCCATAATTATCCGACCATGGTGCTGCATGCGGTACTGCTGCCGCTCAACGCCTATCGCCTGCACCAGATGTTGCAACTGGTGCGAGACGTCAAGAAATCGGTGAATTCCGACCTGTCGATGGATTGGCTGAAGCCGTTCATGACCGAGCGCCGTTGCGAGGCCGGCGAGGCGCTGTTCTACAAGGACGAGAAGGCCGAGGACATGTTCTACATCGTCAGTGGGCGCTATCGCTTGGTGGAGTCGGGTATCGAGCTGCCGGTCGGCGCCATTGTCGGCGAGCTCGGCATGTTGTCGCCATCCAACGAGCGAACCCAGACGCTGGAATGTGTCGAGGCCGGCACCGTGCTCAGCGTCAGCTACAGCCAGGTCGAGGAGCTCTACGTGCAAAACCCGGAATTCGGCTTCTTTTTTTTTCGCCTCGCCTCGGCGCGGCTGTTCGAGAATATCGATAGGCTGGAAACCCGGCTGGCAAAGCATGATGCATCGGCCGTCCCTCAGCCCGCCTGACCGTCAGGATATTACGTGGCCGGATTCATTACCGTCATTCGCAATACCGTCGCCGAGCTGGCGGGGCGGAGCGAGCCTGCGCGGGCCGGTCTGCCAGCGGGTCTGCCGGACGCGGTTCGGTGCGTGGCGCTGGACAGCGTCATGATGCTGACCGGTTATCAGAGCCCCGGCTATGCGCAGCTTTATTGTGATCGGCTGCGCCGCTTCGTCGGTCGTCGCGGTGTCGATCACGACATGTTTTGCGAGATCGCCCGGCTGCTGGCGATCCGGATGAGCTATCATGACGCGATCCGCATCGCGCAGCTCAAGCTGCAGGAGATGGTGCCCGGAGGGCGCCTCGCGGCGGTCGATGTCCGGCGCTTCCGGCTCGACGAACTGGTGTCGGCCTTGCCGGAAATCGCGGGCGAGCCACTGATGTGGGCGCTGGAATGGATCGGCTGCGCGCACCGCACGGTGCCGATCCGCTTCAGCACAGCGAGCTGGCTGGGCGTGCGCCGCCTGCAGGTCGAAGCATCGCTGCGGCGCTGGCGGCTGTTGTCGGTGCGCTATGCCACCGAGCGCGCCTGGGTGGAGCGCTGGCTGCACATGATCGATCGTGCTTTGACCAAGAGGCCCGAAGCGGCCGCCGCGATTGTGCAGACGGCGACGATGATCGAAGGCTATGGCACTGGCTACCGCCATGGCGTGGCGGCGTGGCACCAGATTATCGACGGTCTGGCGAAGCCGGTGTTCGACGGTACCTTGGTGATTGCCGATCTCGACCGTGCGATTGCGGAAGCCCGTCAGGTACCGCTGGATCCGAAGGGAGCCCGGTTACGCGACGTAATCGCCGACCTGCGGACGCGGTCCATTCCGGCGCCGCATGGCGCCGACGAAATACGCACAGGATGAAAGCGCGCGGCAGAACAATTTTAGGTTCCCGCACGTGCATTCCCGGTTTGGCAATGTCATAAATAGCGGCGTCGCACGGCTTCCCACCCGTGTGCCTCGGTCAGAAGGACGTTCGATTGTTATTTCCTGCAATGTCGTCATCGATTGCTCTGGGCGGGCTGGTCGGATGGATGCTCGCCCTCACGGTCAAGCATGTCGTCGCCGATTTCCTGCTGCAGAACGCCTGGATGGCAACAGGCAAGGACCGCAAGACCGGCTGGGCGTTACCGCTGCTGGCGCATTGCGCCATCCATGGTGTGCTGACGACGCTGCTGGTCGTGGTCGTGCAGCCCAAGCTCTGGTTTATCGGACTGGTGGATTTCGCGATCCACATCACCATCGATCGCATCAAGGGAATCTGCGTTGCCCGTTTTGGCATCGCGCCGGGACATATCTGGTTCTGGTGGTTGATCGGAATCGACCAGTCGCTGCATCACCTCACCGATTTCTTCCTCGCCATTTTTCTGGTCGCCAATCGTTGAGCGAATCTTGCAAGTTCCATCGCGGATGTGTCGCGGCGCCTGTCTGATTCGCGGGTCCCGTTCAAGTACTCCATCACGACAGCAGCCCGCGTGGTTAACCTCCCGTTAGCAAATTGCATTGCATCGTCGGAATGAGGAGAACTGCCATGTGGTCCAGTCGCCAAGCTTTTGAAAACGATTTCTGTCCAGTCCAGGAAGATCTGCTCGGTGCGATGTATCGGGCCAGTGAGCATGGTCTGCCGCAGCTCGTCGAGAGCGTGTCGTCCGAGGTTCGCGCGATGCTCGCTCTGTTCTGCTACCGCCGCAGCCATCTGCATGCGCTGGCGATTTCCATCGCTGCGAGCTGCGAGGAACGCGAACTGATCCAGCTTGGCGGCCGCGTCGGCCCGACGCTGTATGCGCTGTCGCACGACAAATCGGTGTCGCGCCCGAGTGCCTCATCCTCCTATGGCAACCGCAAGGCCATCACGCTGTCGACCAAGCCGTTGTCGATCTTCACCTCGGTCGATGAAGATCTCGACGACGAACTCGACCTCGCCGCCACCAAAGTCGCTGTGATCGCCTGAGCTAGAATTCTTCTTCCCGGGCCTCCAGCACAGGCAGGCCATGCCGGCGCCGTGCCATCGCGCATTCGGGATCTCCGGGCAGGCAGGTCCGGCAAACTTCGGGCCGGACCGCATAGATGCCGCAGGCGGTGTGGGTGCCGACCTTGCCGGTCAGCGCTGAGCAGCGATCGCCATCGCAGCGCATCCCCGACAGCCGGTCATTGACGAATTTTTCCGGAATCAGATCCAGGTCCGCCTCGTCCTCGGTAGTGAAGCGCGGCCAGTTGCTGGAATACGAGCAGCAAGCGCCGCAGGGCTGGCAGGGGCCGGTTTCTTCGATAGCGGGATTGGGCATGTCCATCGCTGCTGTCTAGCGCGGCAGAGCGCCCGCCGATAGGTTTCGCTGTTTCCAGCTCAGAATTTCAACGTCGCCAGCTCCGTTTCCAGTTCCTTGATCCGGACATCACGCGATGCCAGCGCGGCAGCGACGTCGGCGGCATCGAATTTTTGCGGAATATGTTGCGGGCAGTTGGTATCCCATGCCGCGATTTTAAACAGTATCGCCTGTTCCGGCCGCGCCTTGTAACCGCTCGGCATCAGGCTTGTGAGCAGCGCCGGATCGTCCTCGACCACCCGCGCCTCGCCCCACAGCTTGACCCGCCGACGATGCGCAAAATCCATGACGAAGATGTTGGCCTTGGGATTTTCTGCCAGATTGCCCTGGGTGATGTACTGTCGGTTGCCGCTGTAGTCGGCGAAAGCCAGCGTCTGGCTGTCGAGGACGCGGACAAAGCCTTTCGGTCCGCCGCGGTGCTGGATGTAGGGCTGACTGTCGGCGCTGGCAGTGGCGAGGAACAGGCTGTCGGTGTCGGCGAGAAACGCCGCCAGATGGTCATCGACCTCGGTGCGCCAGCCGCCATTGTGCTCGACGTGGGCATAGGCGTCGCGTGACCCCTTGCGGACCTGGATCGCCTTGACCGCCGGGGTGAAGGCCACATCACTGGAATAAAGACGAGGTTCGTTCATGAGAATCTCCTCAAGCTGGCTCGCATTACCGCGATGCCTCTGCCGGGAAGATGGTGCTCCTCGCAATTCCGGGCAATAATGGCGTTTGACACTTCATTGTTGCGAAATATGAAATAACGCCATGGACCGCATCGACGCCATGACCGCCTTTGTCGCGGTCGCCGACCTCCGCGGCTTTGCCCCTGCCGCGCGGAAAATGCAGCTGTCGGCCCCCGGGGTGACCCGGCTGATCGCCGCGCTGGAGCAGCGCGTCGGCGCCCGCCTGCTGCAGCGGACCACGCGCTCGGTGACGCCCACTGATGTCGGCGCGCGCTATCTGGAGCGCGCCCGCCGCATCCTCGCCGATATCGAGGATGCGGAGCGATCGACGCAAGCAGAGCGAACCTTGCCGAGTGGCCGTCTGGTGGTGTCCGCCCCGATAGGGTTTGGCCGGCTTCACGTCACGCCGCTAATGTCCGCCTATCTGCGGCTTTATCCAGAAGTGAGTGGCGAATTGCGGCTGTCGGACCGCCTGGTCAATCTGGTGGAGGATGGCGTCGATGCCGCGATCAGGATCGGCCATCTCGCCGATTCCAGCCTGGTCGCGCGCCATCTCGGCAGCATGACCCGTATCGTGGTGGCGTCGCCGGCCTATCTGGCAGCGCGCGGCACGCCAGAAGTCCCGATGGATATCGTTGCGCATGACACCATCCAGTTCGGCGCCACCGCGGCGGCGGCGGAATGGCATTTTATCCAGGCCTGCGCGGACCTCCGCGTGGCGCATGCGCCGCGTTTCATCACCAACACCGCCGATGCCGCGATCTGGCATGCCGAGCATGATGGCGGGCTGACCTGCGTGCTGACCTATCAGGCGGCGGAGTCGATCGCCGCCGGCCGGCTCCAAACGGTGCTGGCAGCGTTCCAGGAGCCGACGATGCCCATCCATATCGTCTACCCGACCTCGCGGCTGCTGTCGGCCAAGGTGCGGACCTTCATCGATCTGGCGGTGCAGACGACAGACTGGCAGTTCGGCGAACGCGAGTTCTCCGTTATTCCTGCGTCTGTGCCACGCTGAACGTCGCGCTGGCGCGCGCGCAGGTGACGCCGTCCGCCATCACCAGGCACTGCGCGAAGCACAGCGTCCGCCCGGTCTTGATCACGTCGGGCTCAATTTGCAGCCATTGCCCGATTTTCGCTGAGCCGACGAAATCGACGGTGAGGCTGGCGGTGAGTAATCTCGCACCGCCGCCTAGCACATGGCCGCAACTCAAGCCCATCGCGTTGTCGGCGAGCGAGGAAATCAGCCCGCCATGCGCCAGCCCGCGCGAATTGGTGTGTGCAAGGGCCAACCGCAATCCGATCATCACCGCCCGATCGCTGCGTTTCGAATAGATCGGCTCCCACGGTTCGGTCAGCGGACTCGGCCGGTCGTGCCGTGCAAAGCCGTCGGGGATGTCGATGGTCATGCGGATGTGCTCGCGATTGAGAAAGCTCTCTCCATATGAGCGCGATGTTGTCCGCGATGACAGAGCAACAAAGTTTAAAACTGAACTTGAAACAGGTTACGAGCGGTCGTCATTCCGGGGTCGCGCGCAACTCGCGCTGCGTACGCCCCGGAATGACAGCTGCGATCAATACGGCAGTCCCACATAATTCTCCGCCAGCGCAGAGGTTGCAGCCTGTGAGGTTACCACATAGTCCAACTCGGCCTGCTGAATCTTCCCGCCAAAACCGTCGGTCTCCGGAAAACGGTGCATCATCGACGTCATCCACCACGAGAACCGCACGGCTTTCCAGACCCGCGCCAGTGCCCGGGCCGAGTAGCCATCGATGCCGGCGGTCGACTTCTCGTCGTAGAATTCGCGCAGCGCCGACGACAGGTAGTGCACGTCGGAGGCAGCGAGGTTGAGGCCCTTGGCGCCGGTTGGCGGCACGATATGGGCGGCATCGCCGGCCAGAAACAGCTTTCCGAACCGCATCGGCTCGGCGACAAAACTGCGCAGCGGCGCAATGCTTTTTTCGATCGATGGCCCGGTCACCAGCGTGGCCGCGGCTTCGGGATCGAGCCTCGAGCGCAACTCGTCCCAGAACCGGTCGTCGGACCAGTCCTCGACCTTTTCGTCGAGCGCGCATTGCACATAATAGCGACTGCGGCTCATCGAACGCATCGAGCACAGCGCAAAGCCGCGTTCATGGTTGGCGTAGATCAGCTCCGAGGAGACCGGCGGCGTATCCGACAGCAGGCCGAGCCAGCCGAACGGATAGATCCGCTCGAAGGTCTTTACCGCGCCGGCCGGCACGCTCTGCCGGGAGATGCCGTGGAAACCGTCGCAGCCTGCGATGAAATCGCAGTCGATCTCATGGCTGACGCCGTCCTTGACGTAGCGTACCCGGGGGCTGCTGCCGTCGAAATCATGCAGGCTGACATCGTCGGCGTCGTAGACGGTGGTGAGTCCGACCCGGTCGCGGGCATCCATCAGGTCGCGTGTCACCTCGGTCTGGCCGTAGACGGTGACTATTTTGCCGCCGGACGCTTGCTTTATGTCGATGCGGTGGCGGACGCCGCCGAACAACAGCTCGATACCGCCATGGACCAGACCTTCCTGGTGCAAGCGCTCGGTGATGCCGAGTTTCTCCAGCTGTCCGACCGTGCCCTGTTCGAGCACGCCGGCGCGAATCCGCGCCAGCACATAGTCGCGGTCCTTGCGTTCGAGAATGATGTTGTCGATGCCGTAGCTGTGCAGTAACTGGCCCAGCAGCATTCCTGCCGGGCCGGCTCCGATAATGGCGACTTTTGTCCGCAACGCTCGCTCCTGCTCTTATTCTGGTAGGTCTCGGCCGTACGAGTTGACGAGTCAAGCCAGCGCGCGGCAGTCTACCGGTGAGGCTTGATTTGATAATTATATGATATAACAATATTCGCAAAGGGCCGTTCAAGGTCCAGCGAAATCAGGGGAGAACGTCGATGAGGAAAGCGCTGTTTGCGTTGCTGGGGCTGGCCGCCGGCATTGGGTCTGCGATCCATCCGGTCGCGGCGCAGGACAAGACCATCAATCTGAAAGTCTCGCTATGGGTGCCTCCGGCGCATCCCTTGGTGCCAGCGACCCAGGCCTGGGCCGCCGACATCGAGAAGGCCTCGGGCGGTACCATCAAGCTGTCGGTGTTCCCCTCCGAGCAGCTCGGCAAGGCGTTCGACCACTATGACATGGCGCGGGACGGCATCGCCGACATCACCTATGTCAATCCCGGCTATCAGCCCGGTCGCTTTCCGATCATCGCCGCCGGGCAGCTTCCCTTCGTGTTCGCCGATGGCAAGAAGGGTACGCAGGCTCTGAACGAGTGGTATCAAAAATACGCAAAGACCGAGATGAAGGATACCAAGCTGTGCTTTGCCTTCATCCACGATCCCGGCTCGCTGCACGGCAAGAAGAAAATCATGGTGCCCGCTGACCTCAGCGGCGTGAAGGTTCGTCCGGCCCAAAGCACGTTCGGCGAGATGGTGAAACTGTTCGGCGGCACCAATGTGCAAGCCTCGGCGCCGGAATCCCGCGACGCCATCGAGCGCGGCGTCGCCGACGAGATCGCATTTCCGTGGGGCTCGATCTTCCTGTTCGGCATCGACAAGGTGGTGAAGTACCATATCGATGCGCCGCTCTATTCGACGGTGTTCACCTACAATATCAACCTGGCCAAATACAACGCGATGTCGGACGGCCAGAAAAAGATCATCGATGATCATTGCACACCGGAATGGGCGTCGAAGGTCACCGATCCGTGGGTCGATTTCGAAGCCAACGGCCGGGTGAAAATGAAGGCGCTGGAAGGCCATGAGGTCTACAAGCTCAGCCCGGAACAGCTCGGCGAGTGGAAGAAGGGCATCGAGCCGCTGCGCGCCAGCTGGGCCGCCGGCGTCAAGAAGGCGGGTGGCGACGCGGAAGCGATCGATGCTGAACTGAAGGCGGCGCTGAAGAAGTTTGACGCCGGGTTGTAGTAATAAAATATAGAACGCGCGTCGTAGCTACACGCTGCCATTCCAGGGCGCGGGCGGCGTTAGCCGAACGCGAACCCGGAATCCCGAAATGTTCATCGCATCTCTGATGTTCGAGATGTTCAAAACAATTCGAGGTTCCGGGTTCGCGCCCAGCTGACGCCGTGCACGCCCCGGAACGACGATCCCTGGAAAACCGCATGACCATTCCCGAAGTCACCGCCGCCGGTGCGCTGTCCGTCCCGCCCGAGATGCCGCGCCAAAACATCATGGATCGCTTCATCGATTCCATCGAATGGATCGCCGCGTTCTTTGTCGGCATCGTCGCGCTGAACACTTTCATCGCGGTGGTGATGCGGAAATTCTTCGCGGTGACGATTCCGGACTACTACAATGTCGGCCAGTTCATGCTCGGCATCCTGATTTTCTGGGGTATCGCCGCCACCTCCTATCGCGGCTCGCACATCACCGTTGATCTGGTGTGGGCCAATGCCACGCCGAAACACCAGCGCTGGATCGACGTGTTCGCGACCCTGGTGCTGCTGTTCGTCGTCAGCGTGCAGACCTACACGTTGTTCGACAAGGTGGTCGACACCTACCACAGCAACATCGTCACCATGGACCTGCAATTGCCGATCTGGCCGTTCTTCCTGGTGTCCTGGATCGGCGACGTCTCCGCGGTGTTGCTGATCGCCTTCCGCACCTATCGGCTGATCTTTCATCCGGAGCAGATGCACGAACCCAAACTCAAAATCGCAGAGTGATCGCATGGAATTGAGCAATGAAGCGGTCGCGCTGATCGGGTTCGTCAGCTTGTTCGTGCTGATGCTGCTGCGGGTACCGGTCGGCATGGCGATGGGGCTCGTCGGCATCACCGGCTTCGGCTACCTGACCGGCTTCGCACCGGCCTTGAAACTGGTCGGCCAGACCACGATGCGCACGGTGACGGATTACTCGTTCGGCGTGATCCCGATGTTCCTGCTGATGGGGGCCTTCGTCTCGGTGTCGGGCATCAGCCGCGAGTTGTTCCGCGCCGCCAACACCTTTGTCGGACACTGGAAGGGCGGGCTCGGCATCGCCACAATCGCCGCCTGCGGTGGCTTTGCCGCCATCTCCGGCTCGTCGGTGGCGACGGCTGCGACGTTTTCCGCGGTGGCCTATCCGGAGATGCGCCGCTTCAACTATCCGCAGAGTTTTGCCACCGGCGTGATCGCGGTCGGCGGCACGCTCGGCGCCATGCTGCCGCCCAGTACGGTACTGGCGGTCTACGGCATCATCACCCAGCAGGATATCGGCAAGCTGTTTATCGCCGGCATCGTGCCGGGGCTGCTGGCGATCCTGATGCACATGATCACCATCTTCATCATCGGCGTGGTCAAGCCCGGCTTCCTGCCGGCCGGGCCAAAGGCGTCGTGGCACGAGCGTGCGCTGGCGATCCGCGACGTGTGGTCGCCGCTTTTGCTGTTCGTGTTCGTGATAGGCGGCCTCTATGGTGGCTTCTTCATTCCCACCGAGGCCGGCGCGGTTGGCGCCGTCGGCGCCTTCTTGATCGGCGTGCTGCGCGGCAAGCTGAGCCGCGAGGGCATCCTGCAATCGTTGCTGCAGGCGACGCGCACCGCGGCCGCGGTGTTCACGGTGCTGATCGGCGCGCTGTGCTTCGGTTATTTCCTCACCATCACGCAGACGCCGCAGCACGTCACCGAATTTCTCACCGGTCTGGGCATCGGTCCCTATGGCGTGCTGACGCTGATCCTGCTGATGTATCTGGTGCTCGGCTGCCTGATGGATGCGATGGCGATGGTGATCCTCACCGTGCCGATCGTGTTCCCGGTGGTGATGGCGCTGGGCTTTGATCCGTTCTGGTTCGGCATCGTCATTGTCATGACGGTCGAGCTTGGCCTGATCCATCCGCCGGTCGGCATGAACGTGTTTGTCATCAAGAGCGTGATCAAGGACGTCAGCATGTCGACCATCTTCAAGGGCGTGCTGCCCTTCGTGGTCACCGATCTGATCCGACTGGTGCTGCTGGTGCTGTTCCCGATGATCGCCACCTGGCTGCCGATGCGGATGATCGGATAATGCGATGACCCCCCAGCTCGAAACAAGATACGTCTTCACGCTGAAGATCAGGATCGGCGCGCCGATCGTCGCCGGTGATTTCGGCCATGGTCTGCGCCGCATCATACCGATCCTTGGCGGTGAGGTAAGCGGGGAAGGGATATCAGGCACCATCTTTCCAACCGGCGCGGACTTCCAGACCATCCGGCCGGACGGCTTTACCGAGTTGGAGGCCAAATACGCATTTCAGCTGGATGATGGCGCGGTGATCTATATCGACAACATCGGCATCCGCTTTGGGCCGAAGCAGGCGCTGGACTGTATCGCGCGCGGCGAGGCCGTCGATCCCGCGCTGATCTACTTTCGCTCGGTGCCGAGATTCGAGACTGGCGCCGAAAACTATCGCTGGCTGATGCAGCACCTTTTTGTCGGCGTTGGCGCGCGGTATCCTGATCGTGTCGAACTCGCGGTGCATCAGGTCCTTTAATCCCTCCCCACGCGAAGACGCGGGGGAGGGGAAAACCTACTCCGCCGGCACGTATTTGCCGCCCTTCACCGTCAGAAGTATCCGCGAGCGATCATCGACGCCGTTGCGGTCCTTGTCGGTAAAATTATAGACGCCCTGCGTCGCCGCCATTTCCTTCTCGCTCATCAAGGCCTGGCGGATTGCCTCGCGAAATTCCGGCGTGCCGGGTTTTGCGGTCTTCAGGGCCACCGGGATCACGCGCTTGAGAATCTCGAAGGCGTCATAGGCGTGGCCGGCGAACTGGTTGCGACTGCTGGCGCCGTATTTGCCTTCATAGGCGGCGTTGGGCGCAAGCCCAGGCGCCTTGGTCAGCGCGCTGTCGGCCTGGCCTTCCGGATTCATCACCGGGCCGGAGGCCATCAGGACGCCTTCGGCGGACGCCCCCGCAATGCGGATGAAGTCCATCGAGGCCGCGCCATGGGTCTGGTAGATCAGGCCCTTGTAGCCCCTGTCGCGCAGTTCCGATTGCGGCATGCCGGCGCCAGCACCTGCGGCGCCGATCAGGATCGCGTCGGGATTGGCGGCGACCAGCTTCAGCGCCTGGCCGGTGATCGAGGTGTCGGGGCGGGCGAAGCGTTCGTCATCGACGATCTTCATGCCCATCGGCCCGGTCTGCTCCTTGATGTCGTTGAACCAGAGGTCGCCGTAGGAATCCGAATAACCGATATAGCCGAGCGTCTTCACGCCCTTGGCCTTCATGTGGTCGTACATGACCCGGCCCACGATCGCGACCGGCTGCGGCATGTCGACCGACCATTTTTCGCGGGCCGGAGTGAACGGCATCGGCGCCAGGCTAAAATGCGGAACGCCGGCCTCATTGGCGACGGTGGACATCGCCACGCTCGACGGCACGATTGAGGAGCCGATCATCACATCGGCCTTGGACTCGGTGACAAAGCGCCGGGCATTGGTGGTCGCAATGGCCGGATCGCCGCCGTCGTCGAGCACAATCAGCTTCAATGGCACGCCACCGATTTCCCTCGGTACGAATTCCAGCACATTACGCTCCGGCACGCCCAGCGCCGCGGCGGGGCCGGTGGTGGAGAGGCTGAGGCCGATGGTGATCTCGGAGGTCTGCGCTCGCAGCGGCGTCGAGACAGCCAGCGACGCCGCGAGGGCGGCAGCCAGACGAAGTTTGGTCATGTCGGTTCTTTCCCGTGGATATGGTGCGCGGTATGGCCCCCGGACCATGCGCGTTCGGCAGCAAAAAGCCGGCCCTCTGGCGAGGGCCGGCTCTTGTACTTCGTCGGCGAGCGGTTGTCATTCCGGGGCGCGGGCGGCGCCAGCCGCGAGCGAGCCCGGAAGCCCGAGATGTTTTAAACAGGTCGAGGTTCCGGGTTCGCTTGGGCTTTTGCCCTCGTGCCCCGGAACGACAGTGCGTTACTGCGCCGGAACGTACTTGCCGTCCTTCACGGTCAGCAAAATCCGCGCGCGATCATCGAGGCCGTAGCGGTCTTTATCGGTGAAGTTGTAGACGCCCTGGCTCGCCGCCAGTTCTTTTTCGGTCAGAAGTGCTGCCCGGATGGCTTCACGAAACTCCGGCGTGCCGGGCTTGGCCGTCTTCAGGGCCACCGGGATGACACGCTTCAGGATCTCGAAGGCGTCGAAGGAGTGGCCGGCAAACTGGCTACGGCTGCTGGGGCCATATTTGGCCTCATAGGCCGCGTTCAGGGCCAGCCCGGGCTTCTTGGTCAACGCGCTGTCGGGCTGGCCTTCCGGGTTCATCACCGGACCAGACGCCATCAAGACGCCTTCCGCGGAAGCCCCGGCGATGCGGATGAAGTCCATCGAGGCGGCGCCATGGGTCTGGTAGATCGGGCCCTTGTAGCCGCGTTCACGCAAGGCGCTCTGCGGCAGCGCGGCCGCGGTGCCGGAGGCGCCGACCAAGATGGCATCGGGATTGGCGGCCACCAGCTTCAGCACCTGGCCGGCGACCGACGTGTCCGGCCGGGCAAAGCGCTCCTCGGCGACGATGCTCATGCCCATCGGGGCGGTCTGCGTCTTCAGGTCGTTGAACCAGAGGTCGCCATAGGAATCCGAATAGCCGATATAGCCGATCGTCTTCACGCCCTTGGCCTTCATGTGGTCGTACATCACCTTGCCCACAATCGGTACCGGCTGCGGCATCGCCACTGACCACTTCATGCGCTCCGGCGAGATCGGGAATGGCGCCAGGCCGAAATGCGGAATGCCGGCTTCGTTGGCAACGGTGGAGACGGCCACGGTCGGCGGCGTGGTCGATGAGCCCATGATGATATCGGCCTTGGATTCCGTCACAAAGCGGCGGGCGTTGGTGGTCGCATTGGTCGGATCGCCGCCATCATCGAGCACGATCAGCTTCAAGGGCACGCCGCCGATCTCCTTTGGTACGAATTCAAGCGCATTGCGCTCGGGAATGCCCAGCGCCGCGGCAGGGCCGGTGGTGGAGACGGTGATGCCGATGGTGATGTCGGAGGTCTGCGCGGCGAGCGGCGATGCGAGCAGCGACGCCGCGACGGCGGCCATGGCCAGGCTGAGCTTGTGCATTGGTTTCTCCCTTTGGGTTGGCTTTTTATGGGTCGTATCAAGCAAATTTCAGCGCCGAAATCAGCCCCTTCTTTAGGTCAGGACGGGGCTCCTGTCATTCCCGGGCGCGAGGGCAACGCCCGAGCGAACATCAGCCAATCCAATGGGGGTGGCGGGGAATCCCGAGATGTTCAAAATAGCTTAAGATTCCGGGTTCGCGTTCGGCTGACGCCGCCCGCGCCCCGGAACGACAGACTAGATCGCGATCACACTTATCGCCGCCGCCCCGGCATAGATCGCCTCGATCAGCGCCGCGCGATGTTCCCGCACGGCGCGCTGGTTGACCGAACCCTTGTCGGTGACCTCGCCGCGGTCGATCGACAGCGGCGTGTCGAGCAGCACCGCGCGGGTGATCCGGGTCGAGGAACCGGTGGCACCGGCCATGAATTTGGCCAACCGTTCGCGAAAGGCATGGCGAACCAACGGGTCATGCGCCGCGGCGGCCAAATCGCCGGTTTCAAGCGCCGGGTTGATGACGCGGCAGCCGTCAAGATCGAGGATCACCAGTGCCGAGAGTTCGTCGCGGTCGATTCCCGCGATCACCACGTCGCGCACCAGTGGCGCGCAGGTGCCGACAAAGCGCGCGCGCAGCGGCCCGACGCTGACCCAGGTGCCGCTGCTGAGCTTGAAATCCTCGGAGATGCGGCCGTCGAAATCGAACCCGGCGGAGAGATCGTCGGGATCGACCGGCCTCAGCGCGTCGCCGAAAATGTAGTAGCCCTCGTCGTCGAATGCCTTAGCGGTCAGCTCCGGCTGGCGCCAGTAGCCCGGCGTGATGTTGGGGCCTTTGGCGCGCACTTCAAGCTTCCCATTGTTCGGTACCAGCTTGGCGTCGTTGCCGGGAACGGGCAGGCCGACATGGCCGGAGCGGCTGGTGGTCGGGGTCACGCACATGAAGAATGGCGAGGTCTCGGTGGCGCCGAGCCCCGTCAGCATCGGGACCCGGGCACCGGTAGCCTGCACCGAGAGTTCGTCGAGGCTGTCCCAGACATAGGGCGACAGGCTCGCGCCGCTGAAGAACATCGCATGCAGCCGTGAAAAGAATTTTTGGCGCAGGGCCGCGTCCTCGCGCAGAAAAGGCAGCAGCGATTCATAACCCTTGGGGACGTTGAAATACACCGTCGGCGAGATCTCGCGTAGATTGCGGATCGTCGCCTCGATTCCCGCCGGTGTCGGCTTGCCGTCGTCGAGATACATCGAGCCGCCATTGAGCAACGTCAAGCCGATATTGTGGTTGCCGCCAAAAGTGTGATTCCACGGCAGCCAGTCGATGATGACCGGCGGCTCGTCCTTCAGGAACGCCAGCGTATCGCGCAGCATGACCTGGTTGGCGCACAGCATGCGCTGGGTATTGATAACTGCCTTCGGATGGCCGGTCGAGCCGGAAGTCAGCAGGAATTTCGCGATACTGTCCGGCCCGATCGCCTCGTGCGCAGCGTCGATACCGGCGGCCTCCGGCGTCGCCAGTAACGCCGACAGCAGCGTCAAGCCGCGGTCCGGCAACGCACCGCGCGCGACAACGATCTCGGTGTTAGCCGGAACGTTGAAATGGATCGCGTCGGCAAAGGCGTCGGCGTCATCGACGAACACCAGGCCCGGCGTCAGCAGCTCCATCAGATAAGAGAGCTTGCCAAAATCCTTCGAGACCAGCGAATAGGCCGGCGATACCGGGCAATAGGGAATGCCGGCATAAAGCGCGCCGAACGCGAGCAGCGCGTGATTGATCGAATTGCCGGACAGGATGACGATCGGCTTTTCCGCGGAAAGGCCGCGCGTCAGCAGCGCCGAGCCGATACGCCGCGTCGCGTCCAGCATCTGTGCGTAGGTTACTTCACGCCAGCCGCCGTCCGCCGCGCGTTCCGCCATGAAGATCCGGTCTGGCGCTTCCAAGGCCCAGCGATGCAGGCAGTCCGTGATGCGGATGGGATAGTCGCCCAGCGTCAATGCCGGGTGCAGATAGATGGTGCCGTCGTCGCGGCGGTCGACGGTAATGCCGATATCCCCGAACGAGATCGGTCGTAGCGGATGCGCCGATTCGGCGCGTTTGGTCTGGTCGCCTGTTGCGGCTGTTGCAGACATTATGTTTCGACCCTGTTGTTTTTAGTTGGTAAAAGTCAGCCGGGCCGCACTTTCGTCGTCTTGCGGTCGAGGAAGGCGCGAATTCGGGTTTTGGCCTCCTGGTCGCTTTGCGCCACGCTGGCCATCAGCGCTTCCAGCATCAGTCCAGTCTGCGGGCTGGCTTCGGCGATCAGTGGCAAGGCTTGCATGACCGCGAAATTCGTCAAAGGCGCATTCTGCGCCACCCGCTCGGCGAGTTCGATCGCCTTCTCCAGAGCGCCGCCTGATTTCGTCAGATATTGCGAGAAGCCATGCACGACACCTTCGGTCGCGGTATAGACGCGGCCGGTCAGCATCATGTCGGCCATCCGCGCCACGCCAACCAACCGCGGCAGCCGCACCGAACCGCCGCCGCCGACGAAGATGCCGCGCTGGCCTTCGGGCAGCGCGTAATAGGCCGAAGGCTCGGCCACGCGGATATGCGCCGCGCAGGCCAGTTCCAGCCCGCCGCCGATCACCGCGCCCCGCAGTGCTGCGATCACCGGGACGCGGGCGTGCTGGATGCTGTCGAACACCCGGTGCCACATCCGCGAATGCATCAGTCCGGCGGTGGCATCGCGCTCGCACAGTTCGGACAAATCGAGGCCGGCGGAAAAATGGTCGCCGATACCATGGATCACCACCGCGCCGGTCTCGGCCGGCAGCGTCGCAAAGCAGCGTTCGATCTCGAGGATGATGCCGTCGTTCAGCGCATTGCGCTTCGCCGGCCGGTCCAGACCGATCATCAGCACCCGGCCTGCCGTTTCGATTTTCAAAAGCGAGAATTCCGCGGTCACTGGCGCCATGGTGCAAATACGTCCTTTTAAGAATAATTATATTATATAATCAATAAGCCCCAAGTCAATCGATCGTCCCCTTTGGGGGGCTCCTCGCTTTTCCGGGCGAGAGCAGCGTCAGCTGCGAGCGAACCTGGAATTCCGGGATGTTCGAAACACCGTCGGTTTCCAGGTTCACGCTTCGGCCGGCTGCAACGGCCGAAACGCGCCCGGAATGACGAACGTCAAATCGCGCTGGCACCTTCGTGCTGGAAGCCGAGATAGCTCGCTACCACGCGGGCATTGCCGGCGATGTCGGAGGCCGGGCCGTCGAGGATGAACTCGCCGAGCTCCATCACATAGGCACGGTCGGCTATTTTTAGCGCGGCCTGGGCGTTCTGTTCGACCAGCAAGATCGAGACGCCAGCGGCCTTCAGCTCGGCGACAATGCGAAAAATGTCGGCGACAATGATCGGCGCCAATCCCAGACTGGGCTCGTCGAGCATCAGGAGTCTCGGCGCGCCCATCAGCGCGCGGCCCATCGCCAGCATCTGCTGCTCGCCGCCGCTGAGGGTGCCGGCGAGCTGCTTGCGGCGCTCCTTGAGGCGCGGAAACAGCGTGTAGACCCGCTCGAACGAGCGCGACGCGGTGGCCTTGGCGATACGGAAAGCGCCGAGCTGCAAATTGTCCTCAACATTCATGGTGCCGAACAATTCGCGATGCTCCGGCACTAGGCAAAGCCCGGCAGCGACACGGTCCTCGATGTCGAGCCGCGAGACGTCGCGGCCCTCGAAATGGACGCCGCCCTTCAGCGGCAGGATTCCCATGATCGCGTTGAGCAGGGTGGTCTTGCCGGCGCCGTTGGCGCCGATGATGGTGACGATCTCGTTGGCGCCGACTGCGAGATTGACGGCGCGCACAGCCTCGACCTTGCCATAGGCGACATGGGCGTCGGTGACGGTCAGTAGGCTCATGCCGTGGTTCATGCGGCAGCTCCAAGATAGGCCTTGATCACGTCGGGATTGATCTTGATCTGCGCCGGCGTGCCTTCGGCGATCCTTGTGCCGAAATCCAGCACCACAATGCGGTCGGCGAGGTCCATCACAAAGCCCATGTCGTGTTCGACCAGCAGCACGGACATGCCACCGTCACGCAATTGCCGCAGCAGCGCGGCGAGCTGCTGCTTCTCCAGGTGGCGTAGCCCCGCGGCGGGCTCATCGAGCAGCAGCAGCATCGGGTCGACGCATAGCGCGCGCGCAATCTCGACGATGCGCTGCTGGCCGAGCGACAGCGAGCCCGCAAGCTGATCGATCTGGTCGCCAAGCCCGACGCGCGCGATTTGCCGCGCGGCTTCGCCGAGCAGCTTTGCTTCGTCTGCACGGTCGAGCCGCAGCATGCTGCTGATGGCGCCGGCGCGGCCGCGCAGATGGGCGCCGAGCGCGACGTTTTCAAGCACTGTCATGTCCGGCACCAGCTTGACGTGCTGGAAGGTGCGGGCGATGCCGAGCCTGACGATGTCCTGCGGCGGTGCGTTGTCGATACTCTGGCCACACACGGAGATCTGGCCACCACTGGCCCGCAGCACGCCGGTGATCAGGTTGAAGGTGGTGCTCTTGCCGGCGCCGTTGGGACCGATCAGCGCGACGATCTCGCGGGCCTGCACGTCGAACGAAACGTCGTTGACGGCGATCACGCCACCGAATTGTTTTCGCGCGTTCTCGACCTGCAGCAGTGCGCCGGTGTCGGTATGGACCTGCAGGCGCGGCGGCAACTCCGCCGAGACGACCGGCCGCATCGGGCTGCGCGCAAATGGTAGCAGCGAGGTCAGCCACGGCCACATCCCAGTCGGTGCCAGCTGCAGCAGCGCCACCAGCAGGATGCCGAACACGATGGTCTCGAGCTGGCCGCTGCCGCCGAAGATCAGCGGCAAATAGCTCTGCAGCACTTCCTTCAGGATCACGACAATGGCCGCGCCGAGCACGCCGCCCCAGACATAGCCGGCGCCGCCGACCACGGCGATGAACAGATATTCGATGCCGGCCTGCGGCCCGAACGGCGTCGGGTTGGCGGCGCGCTGGAAATGCGCATAGAGCCAGCCCGAAAGCCCGGCCAGCACCGCAGCATAGATGAAAACCAGCAGTTTGGCGCGCGCGGTTTGCACGCCGAAGGCTTCCGCCGCGATGTGGCCGCGGCGGAGCGCACGGATGGCGCGGCCGGTGCGCGAATCCAGCAGGTTGGTCGAGAGCAGGGCACTGACGATGACGAACAACCAGATCACGTAATAGATCGTGCCGGGATCGAGCATCTTCAGCGTCCCGATCGACAACGGCGGAATCCCGGAGATGCCGTCATTGCGGCCGAGGAATTCCAGCTTGCTGAACAGATAGAACAGGCTGATGCCCCAGGCGATGGTGCCGAGCGGCAGATAGTGGCCGGACAATCGGACTGTGACGAGGCCGAGCAGCACGGCGGCGCCGCCGCTGACCAGTAGCGCCAGCGGCAGCGTCAGCCATGGCGACAGGCCATGCGCGGTGGTGAGGTACGCGGTGGTGTAGGCTCCGAAGCCGCAAAACGCCGCCTGGCCGAACGAGGTCAGGCCGCCGACGCCGGTGAGCAAGACGAGGCCCATCGCCACCAGCGCGGCGAGGCCGATATTGTCGAGCAGCACAATCCAGAACGGCGGCATGCCGGGGATGAACGGGATCACGGCCATCAGCGCCGTGAACAGCAGGATCGGAAGCAGACGCGGGCTCATGCGCTCAATCCTTCTCGTCTTCGACCGCGGGCGCGGCCAGCGAGCGCAGCACCAGCACCGGCAGGATCAGCGTGAACACGATGACCTCCTTGTAGTTGCTGGCATGGAAGGAAGAGAACGCCTCAACAATGCCGACCACGAGGGCGGCCACCGCGGTCAGCGGATAGCTGACGAGACCACCAATGATCGCGGCGATGAAACCCTTCAGTCCGATCAGGAAGCCGGTGTCGTAATACAGCGTGGTGATCGGGATGATCAGAATTCCGGAGATCGCGCCGATGACCGACGCCAACAGGAAGGCGATCTGGCCCGACAACGAGGTGCGGATGCCGACCAGGCGGGCGCCGAGCCGATTCACCGCGGTGGCGCGCAGCGCCTTGCCGTAAAGGGTGAAGCCGAAGAACAGCCAGAGCCCAACGATCAGCGCGATGGTGATGGCATAGACCGCGATGCTCTGGCCGGTGAAGCGCAACTGCCCGATGGTCACCGAGGCGCTGGACAATGCCGGCGCGCGCTGGCCTTCGGCGCCGAAGAAGACGAGGCCAAAACCCTGCAGAGCAAGGTGGCAGCCGACCGAGGCGATCAGCAATACCAGCACCGAGGTGTGAGCGATCGGCTGGAATGCTATACGATAGAGATACAACCCGATCGCCGCGACGATGAGCAACGACAGCGTGATGTTGATGGCGATGTTGGCGGGCCGCCCGGCGAGCGCCAGCATTACCGCCCAGATCGCCAGCGGAAACACCACGTTGACGGCGAGCGAACGCAGCACCAGTTTTACGTGCAGCGACTTGCGGGCGGTGAACAGGTCGAAGCCGAAGGCGACTACGCCCATCGCGATGGCGAGCCGGATCGTGCCAGGGATCTGCCCGACCGACAGGCTGGCATAGGTCAGCGCCCCAAAGGTGATGAATTCGCCCTGCGGGATCAGGATCACGCGGGTGACCGCGAACACCAGCACCAGCGCGAGGCCGAGCAGGGCGTAGATGGCGCCATTGGTGATGCCGTCCTGCAGCAGGAACAGCATAATCGTCGTGTTCAAGGTCGCTCGCTCCCCAACCGTGTAGGTCTGCGGCGGTTACCACAGCCACACGACAATCAGCAACGGCGGTTGAATCTCGCCCGTTATTTGATATGGTTGATAACGATTATCCAACATAACCTCAAGGCCCGCCGCGATTGGGCCGAGTTGTTCCATTCCACCGCTGGACCGCGGAAAGCGAACCATGACCGTTTTGAAGCCCTCCGTGCGCGATTCCGAGAATCCGATGCTGCCGGCCGCGCCGATGCCCGAAACCGCCGCGCTGCGGATGGGCGAATTGTCCGAACTGCTCGGCTATGCGCTGAAGCGCGCGCAGCTGAAGGTGTTCGAGGATTTTTTGCGCTGCATGGCACCGCTGCAGCTGACCCCGGCGCAGTTCTCGGTGCTGCTGCTGCTCGATAAGAACCCCGGTCGCAACCAGACCGAGATCGCCAATACGCTTGGCATTCTCCGGCCGAACTTCGTGGCGATGCTGGACGGGCTGGAAAGTCGCGACCTGTTGACCCGGATGCGCTCACCGAGCGACCGCCGCTCCCATGTCCTGATGCTTACCGACAAGGGCAGCGCGACCCTGGCCCGGGCCCGCAAGCTTGTTTCCACCAAGCATGAAGCCCGGCTGGTCGAGCTGCTGGGCCCCGCCGACCAGGCCGCCTTGCTAGGCATGCTCGCTAAGATCGCCGCGGAATTTTAGCGGCGCTTGTTATCGTGTCATTCCGGGGCGGGAGTGGCGAAAACCGCGGGCGAACCCGGAATCTCGATATGTTCAAAAACATCTCGGGACTCCGGGGATGCACGTAAGCCGGCTGCGCCGTCTATCGTGCATCGCGTAATGACGGTATGTGGCTTTCGCTCAGCCGCCCGCGTCACCGCTGATGATGTCGCCGAAGCGTTCCCAGCGCTCACCCTTGAAACGCTGCATCTGCAGTTGCGATATCGGGCCGAAGTCGGTCGCCGAGGTATTGATCGTGATGCCAGGCAGTAACGTGTCCGGTGTGAAATCCCGCAGGCTGGCCGCCTGCTTCATGACATTGGCGCGGGTCAGGTCGTCGCCGCACATCTCCAGCACCCTGATTAGCGTCTGGGCGGCGCCGTAGCCGTAGATGTGGTTGCTGTCAGCCCGGTTGGCATCTGGCATATATTTGTCGAGAAATGCCGACCATCGCTTCATGCCGGCGTCGTTGTTCCACTGTGTATCGGTACCGTCCTTGGCATAGGCCGCGGACAGAACGCCCTGACCGTTTTCGAACCCGGCTGGCTGCATGACGCTGCCGACATTCACCGAGACATTGGCGACAATGTGCAGCGGCTTCCAGCCGAGTTCGGCGATCTTTTTGATGGTCTGCGCGGCGAATTTTGGCGTCACAAAGCTGATCACGACGTCAGGGCTCTGCGCCTTGATCTTGACAATGTGGCTGTCGATGGTCGGTTCGGATATTTCGTAGCTTTCTTCGGCGACGATCATCGTACGTTTGCCGCCCAGGCTTTCGCGCAGTCCGTTCAGATAGTCCTTTCCAAAATCGTCATTCTGGTAAAGCACCGCGATCCTGGCGTCCGGCTTCTCGCGGATCAGCCATTTAGCGTAGATCTGGGCCTCGCTCTGGTAGCTTGGCTGCCAGCCCATGGTCCAAGGAAAGGACTTGGGATCGTTCCACTTTGTGGCGCCGGTGGCGACGAACAATTGCGGCACCTTTTTGCCGTTCAAATATTTCTGGATCGCGGTGTTGGAGGGCGTACCGAGCGGCCCGAACACCACCAGCACCTCGTCGCTTTCCACCAGCCTGCGCACCTGTTCCACCGCCTTGGGCGGGCTGTAGGCGTCGTCATAGCTGATGAAGTTGATCTTGCGGCCGTTAACCCCGCCATTGTCGTTGATCATCTTGAAATAGGCGGCTTCGGTTTTGCCGATCATGCCGTAGGCCGATGCCGGGCCGCTATAGGGAATGATGTTGCCGATCTTGATCTCGGTGTCAGTGGCCCCGATGTCGTATTTCTTCTGGGCCAACGCGCCGGAAGCTGCCAGCAGCACGATGGCGGCCGGCAGCAAGGCCAACCGCTGATAAAACGCGGGCATGACGGATCTCCCTGATTATTTGCGAACATGTCGATTGAACGGAGTTCTGTGACTCCCGATTACATTCAATACTCCTCATGCCATACCAGCAACAAAAAGCCCCCTGCGACAATGTCGCAGGGGGCGGGCAGTTGTGAGGGACTGTGCTGGTACGCTTAGTTGGTCGCGGTATCGACGGCGATGATGTTGCCGAACAGGTCCCAGGTCTCGCCCTTGAAGCGCATCATGCGCAGCTGCTCGATCGGCGCGAAGTCGGTGGCCGAGGTGTTGATCTTGACGCCGGGCAGCAGTGTGTCCGGCGTGAAGTCCTTCAGGCTGGCCGCCTGCTTCATGATGTTTGCGCGGGTTAGATCATCGCCGCACATCTGCAGTACCTTCACCATGGTTTGCGCCGCGCCGTAGCCATAGATCAGACTGTTGTCGGAGCGGTCCGCGCCGGGCATGTATTTGTCGAGGAATGCCGACCACTTCTTCATACCCTCGTCGTTCTTCCACTGCGAGTCGGCGCCATCCTTGCGATAATCGGCCGACAGCACGCCCTGCGCGTTGGCAAAACCGGCGGGCTGCATCACAGCCCCGAC
>JACMOT010000463.1 GCA_014377915.1 Tardiphaga sp. | reverse complement strand
GGGGGGGGCACGGTCGGTTAGCCGCCGAACCCGATCACCGGGGCGGCCTCCAGCCGCCACATCAGGTCCATCGCGACGCCGGTGCCGGTGCCGAGCGTGATGGCGGTGCGCGCGATCGAGATCGGATTGCGACCGCGAAAGGTTTCGCTCGGCACCACGTCGATCATCTCGCGCGAGAACACGCCGCTATATTTCAGCGCGCGCGCGTCGGTCACTAGACGCACCCGCCAGCCACGTTTCATCAGAACAACGCCCAGCGCCTCGGCCGGAAACAAATGGCCGCCGGTGCCGCCGGCGGCCAACAGGATGAGAGGCGCATCAGTCATGGAATCAGCCTATCACGCGTAATTGCTGACCGCATTGGCGTTGCCGATCGATTCCATCTCGGTGCGCGGGCGCATCCGTGTCAGAGCCAACAACATACCGACGCTGTAGGCCAGCGAGATCATCGACGAGCCGCCATAGGAGATGAACGGCAGCGTCATGCCTTTCGCGGGAATGAGATGCAAATTCACCGCCATGTTGATGGCGGCCTGCACGCCGAACAGGATGGCGAGGCCCGACGCGGCAAAGCGCGTGAACAGATCCTCGGTGGCGTAAGCGCGGGACAGCGAGCGGATCACGATGAAGGCGAACAGCGACAGCAGCGCCAGGCACATGAAGATGCCGAACTCCTCGGCCCCGACGGCGAACACGAAATCGGTGTGGCTGTCCGGCAAACTTCGCTTGGCAATGCCCTCGCCCGGGCCGAGGCCAAACCAGCCGCCATTGGCAAAGGATTCCATCGCGGTATCGACCTGGAACGTATCGCCCGAAGCCGGATCCATGAACCGCTTGATGCGACCGGCGACGTGCGGCACGAACAAATAGGCGGTGAACAGGCCGGCCGCGGCGGTGGCGGCGAGCCCGAATACCCAGACCATCCGCATGCCGGCGATGAAGAACAGCGAGCCCCACACCATCAGGATCAGCATGGTCTGGCCAAAGTCCGGCTCCAGCACCAGCAGCGACACCAGCATCAGCAACAGCACCACCGCCATCGAGGTCGCGGGCATTTCCGGCTTTCGCGCGGACTCCGCGAACAGCCAGGCCGCGACAACGACGAAGGACGGCTTGGCGGATTCCGAGGCCTGGATATTGATGCCGAGCAGCGTGATCCAGCGCTTCGCACCTTTCACTTCCGGACCGACCAGAAGCGTCGCGATAATCAGCACGACCGAGATCGCAAAGATGATCAGCGCCGAGCGCCGGATCTGCCGCGGCGACAGGAACGAAACGCCGATCAGCACGATGAAGGACGGCACGAGGAACAGCACATGCCGGTTGAAGAAGTGAAACGGGTCGAGCCCAATCCGCGTCGCCACCGGCGGCGACGCCGCCAGCGACAGGATGGTGCCGGCCAGCATCAAGGCCACCACCGCCGCCAGCAGCAGGCGGTCCACGGTCCACCACCATTCACTGAGCGGCGTACGTTCTTCACGGGAGATCATCGGCGTACCTGCGGATCATAAGCCCCTATTGGTGCGCCATCGTGGTTGCCAGCGGGTTAACGGATTGTAAAAAATGGAGGAGGGAGAAAGACGCCCGACCTTCATTCCGCGGCCGCGCCCCGAAATGACAAGCGCTAGGCGGGCTTCACACCGTCCAGCACCAGCACCAGTTCGCGAAAGCGGTCGCCGCGGAGTTCGAAGTTGCGGAACTGGTCGAAGGAGGCGCAGGCCGGCGACAGCAGCACGACGGGCTCGGCGAGACCGGCTTGCGCGGCATCGCTGGCGGCGTTGACGACCGCGACATCCAGCGAGACGCTGATTTCATACGGCACCTTGCCTTCGAGCGTAGCGGCAAAACCGGTTGCCGCCTCGCCGATCAGATAGGCTTTCCGGATCCGCGGGAAGAACTCGGCCAGGCTCTCGATGCCGCCTTCCTTGGGTTTTCCGCCAGCGATCCAGAAGATGTCGTTGAATGACGACAGGGCCTTCGCGGTGGCGTCCGCATTGGTACCCTTGGAATCATTGACGAACAAAGTCGAGCCCTGGCGGCCGACCTGCTCCATGCGATGGGCGAGGCCGGGAAAGCTGCGCAGGCCGTTTTGCAGCACCTCGATGCTGACTCCCAGCGCGAGCGCCGTCGCCGCGGCGCAGGCGGCGTTCTGCGCATTGTGCAGGCCACGCAGCGAACCGATATTGCTGAGATCGACCCGCGTCTGCTGCGCGCCGGCACCGTTCTGCACGATGAGGCTGCCATCGATGGTCAGGCCCTCGGCCAGCGGATGTTCGACCGAGACACGGACCACGCGTGTGCCGGCCTGTTCGGCGCGGTCGGCGGCGTGGCGGCACCAGTCGTCGTCAACGCCGATGATCGCGGTGCCCTGCCCCTGTACGCCGGCAACCAGGCGCTCCTTCACCGCGGCGTAATGTTCGAGGGTGCCGTGGCGGTCGATGTGATCGGGCGTGACGTTGAGCAGAATGCCGACCGAGGGGTTCAGCGAGGGTGTCAGGTCGATCTGGTACGACGACATCTCGATGACGTGGACGCGGCCCGGGGCCGGCGGCGCCAGCGACAGGATCGCGGTGCCGATATTGCCGCCCATCTGGGTATCGAAACCGGCCTCGCGCAGCAGATGCGCGATCAGCGCGGTGGTGGTCGATTTGCCATTGGTACCGGTGATAGCGATGAACGGCGCGTCGGGCGCATGTTGTGCGCGCTCGCGGCAGAACAGTTCGATGTCGCCGATCACCTCGACGCCGGCTTGCTGCGCGGCCAGCACAGTCCAGTGCGGCGCGGGATGCGTGAATTGCACGCCCGGGGTCAGGATCAATGCGGCGAAATTCGCCCACGACACCTTGCGCAGATCGGCGGTGATGAAATTTTCGCGCGTCGCCTCGACCATGCGGTCAATGCTGTCGTCGCAGGCGATCACTTCAGCGCCGCCGGCGCGCAGCGCGTGGCAACTGGCCAGGCCGGAGCCGCCGAGGCCGAATACGGCCACTGTCTTGCCGGCGAAGGAAGTGACGGGGATCACGCTGTCACCGCAGCTTCAGCGTCGACAGCCCGAGCAGCGCCAGCATCACCGAGATGATCCAGAACCGGATCACGATCTGCGGCTCGGTCCAGCCCTTCTGCTCGAAATGATGATGGATCGGCGCCATCCGGAATACGCGCTTGCCGGTGAGCTTGAACGACGTCACCTGCACGATCACCGACACGGCTTCGAGCACGAACAGCCCGCCGATCACCGCCAGCACGATCTCGTGCTTCACAGCCACCGCGATCGAGCCGATCATGCCGCCCAGCGCCAATGATCCGGTGTCGCCCATGAAGATCGAGGCCGGCGGCGCGTTGAACCAGAGGAAGCCCAGGCCGGCGCCAAGCACCGCGCCGCACAACACCGCCAGTTCGCCGGTGCCGGCAACGTAGTTGATCTGCAGATAGTCCGAGAACACCGCGTTACCGGCCAGGTAGGAGATCATGCCGAACGAGGCGGAGGCGATCATTACCGGCACGATGGCCAGGCCATCGAGGCCATCCGTCAGGTTCACCGCGTTGCCGGCGCCGACCACGATGAAAGCGCCGAAGATGACGAAGAACCAGCCGAAATTCAGCACCACATCCTTGAAGAACGGGATCACCAGCGAACTCGACAGCGGATCGCGGCCAAGCCGGACAAAGGCGTAACAGGCGGCACCGGCAATCAGGGTCTCGATCGCCAGCCGGGTGCGCCCGGAGAAGCCATTATGGGTCTGTTTTGTCACCTTGAGATAGTCGTCATAAAAACCGACGAAGCCAAAGCCGAGCGTCACCGCCAGCACGATCCAGACATAGGGATTTCGCGGGTTGGCCCACAGCAGCGTGGAGACCACCAGGCCGGACAGGATCATCAGCCCGCCCATCGTCGGGGTGCCAACTTTCATCAAATGCGACTGCGGTCCGTCGGTGCGGATCGGCTGGCCCTTGCCCTGGCGCAGGCGCAGATTGTCGATGATCCAGGGGCCGAACAGAAACACGAACAGCGCTCCCGTCACCATCGCACCGCCGGTGCGGAAGGTGATGTAGCGGAACACGTTGAACGCGGGGATCGCGCCTGCGAAGTCGATCAGCCAGTAGAACATTCAGTCCGCCCTATACCGCGGCGTCGTTGGGTGCGGTTTTGCCGGGAAAGCGCTTTTCGAGCGCGGAGACAATCGGTTTCATGCGCGAGCCGAGCGAGCCCTTGACCATCATGACGTCGCCGGCCCGGATTGCCGCAAGCACCAGCGGCTCAAGCGCCCTGGCGTCCTCGGCATAGCCGCCCCGCTTAGCCGAGGAAAGCGCGTCCCACAACTGGCGCATTAGCGGGCCACAGCAAAATACCAGATCGATCTGGTTGCCCTGCACCGGGTCGACCAGATCGCGGTGCAACGCACCGCCTTGCGGGCCGAGTTCGAGCATATCGCCGAGTACCGCGATACGACGGCCTTCGCGACCCGCCGAAGCCGCGCCTAGCACGTTGAGAGCCGCCGCCATCGAGGCCGGGTTGGCATTATAGCTCTCGTCGATCAAGGTCGCTTCACCACCATCGACGTCGAGACGATAGCGGGCGCCGCGGCCGACGGCTGGCTGCACCTGCGACAGCGTCTGTGCGGCCAGAACGAGGTCAGCCCCCGTCACTTCAACGGCAGCCAAAACGGCCAGCGAATTCATCGCCATGTGGCGGCCGGGCATGCCGAGGCTGTAACTGACGTTATGGCCGAGGATGCTGGCACGGACATCAGAACTGGTGGAGTGCAAGGCAACATCAACCAGCCGCGCTTCGGCCTCCGCATCGGTACCGAACGAAACGATACGCGATACCCCGGCCCGCTCCGCGCTTTGCCGCAGGCGGGCGAACTGCGCGTTGTCGCGGTTGAGGATGGCCACGCCGCCGGGCTCGAGGCCGAGAAAGATTTCCGCCTTGGCGTTGGCAATGGCCTCGATACCGGCGAAGAATTCCAGATGCACCGGCTCGACGGTGGTGATCACGGCGACATGCGGCCGCACCATCTTCACGAGCGGCTCGATCTCGCCGGAATGGTTCATGCCGATCTCGAAGATGGCGAAGCGCACGCCCGCCGGGCAACGCGCCAGCGTCAGCGGTACGCCCCAATGGTTGTTGAACGAAGCGACCGACGCGTGGGTTGCGCCCTGGGCTTCGAGCACACGGCGCAGCGCCTCCTTGGTCGAGGTCTTGCCAACCGAGCCGGTGATCGCAATCACGCGCGCGCCCAGCCGGGCACGCGAGGCGCGGCCGAGTTCGACCAGTCCAGCCAGTACGTCATCAACGATCAACAGCCGGGCATTGGCGGGAAATTTGTCGCGCTGCGCGGCTTCCACCACCGCGAGCCCGGCGCCAGCCTTCAGCGCCGCCTTGACGAAAAGGTGGCCGTCATGGGTGTCGCCCTTGATGGCGAAATAGGCATCACCCGGCTGAAGAGAACGGCTGTCGATGGAGAGGCCGGTGATACCCGCCGGCAGCGCGCCCTGCGCTGCGGCGCGCATCGCGGCCGCCATCGCGGCAGAGGTCCATAACAGATCGCTCATGCCACCCTCGCCGTCAGCGCGGCCACCGCCGTTTCATGATCGCTGAACGGCAGGATCCGCTCGCCGATGATCTGTCCGGTCTCATGACCCTTGCCCGCGATCAGCAACACGTCACCCGGCTGCAGGCTTTCGACCGCCGTGCGGATCGCCTCGCCACGGTCGGCAATTTCGGTGGCGCCCTTGGCGGCCAGCAGGATGGCGGCGCGGATGCTGGAGGCGTTTTCGCTGCGCGGATTGTCGTCAGTGACTATGACGCTGTCGGCGTTCTGCATCGCGATCTCGCCCATCAGGGGCCGCTTGCCGGCATCGCGATCGCCGCCGGCGCCGAACACCACGACGAGTTTGCCGCTGGCGTAGGGTCGCAGCGCCTGCAGCGCCTTGGCCAGCGCATCCGGCTTGTGGGCGTAGTCGACGAACACCGGCGCGCCGTGATAATCGCCGACCAGTTCGAGCCGGCCCGGGGCGCCCTTGAGATGTTCGAGCGTGGCAAACACCTGCTCCGGCTCGGCGCCGGTGCCGATCACCAGGCCAGCCGCGACCAGTGCGTTCTCGATCTGGAATTCCCCGACCAGCGGCAGCGTTACCGCCCAGACCTTCCCGCGATGCTCAAGCGTCAATTTTTGCGAGAAGCCGTCGATGACGGCGTCCACCAGGCGGATGCCTTCTCCGGCGCCGTTGCCCTTGCGCCCGACCGTGATGATCCTCAGATGCCGCGATTGGGCAGCGTGCAGCACCTGCCCGGAATATTCGTGATCAGCGGCAATCACCGCGGCGCCATCATCGACCACGAGATTGAGGAACAGCCGCAGCTTGGCACCGAGATAATGCGCGACGTTGGGATGATAATCCATATGGTCGCGCGACAGGTTGGTGAAGCCGCCGGCGGCAATGCGGAGGCCGTCGAGTCGAAATTGATCGAGCCCGTGTGACGAGGCTTCGAGCGCCAGATGGGTGACGCCCTCTCCGGTAATCTCGTCAATCTGGCGGTGAAGCGCGATTGGGTCCGGCGTGGTCAGCGAGCCGTAGACGGTGCGCTTCGGCGACACCAGCCCGATGGTGCCGATGCTGGCCGCTTCTCGGCCGAGCTGCTGCCAGATCTCGCGCATGAAGGCCGCGACCGAGGTCTTGCCAGAGGTGCCGGTGACGGCGGCGATCACGGCGGGCTGCCGCGGATAGAGTTTGGCCGCGGCCAGCGCCAGCGCGCGGCGCGGACTATGCGTGGCGACAACCGGCACCGGCAGACCGCCGGGCGCTTGATCACCGGCAACCGCGATTGCACCGGAGGCAACCGCCTCGGCGACGAAG
>JACMOT010000462.1 GCA_014377915.1 Tardiphaga sp. | reverse complement strand
GAGTTTATCTATACTAAGCTGTATCAGAACCAGAATGGCGTCTACACCTCGAACGGCGCTGTGATCGCGGGTCAAGGCACTGCTGCGACCTACACGATGTCGAACCAGAGTTTCTACAATGGTTCGGTTCAGATCCTGCGCTCCTTCTGATCCTGATCGTCTGACGATCTGTCTCTGAAACGAAAATCCCCGGCAGGCAACTGCCGGGGGTTTTTGCATTTGCGGACGCGTTGCCCGCGGGGTTCTCGACGTCGCGAGGTCGGGCAGCTATACCGGCGGCACCTTGGCTCTCCTCCAAACCGCAACCTCGCAAGCCGAAATCCAGTCCCATGGCGTCCGCAGCAGAACTCTTCCAGGGCGCCTTTGCCGCGTTTCAGCAGGGCCGGCTCGATGTCGCCGAGCGCGACTTCCGGAAAATCCTGCGCAAGGATCCGAAAAACATCGGCGCGCTGAACCTGCTGGCCATCATCCTGTTGTCGCGCCAGCAACATTCGGAGGCCGAACCGCATCTCAAGGCGGCGTTGCGGCTCGACACCAAATCCGACGCGACCTTCTATAATTACGGGCTGGTGCTGAAGGCGCTGGGTCGGCCCGATGAGGCGCTGCGGCGCTTTTCCCAAGCGCTGACGATCAACCCCGGCCATGCCGAAAGCTGGAACAATCGCGGCACCGTCCATAATGAGTTGCGCGACTACGCCGCGGCGATAGTCGATTTCGACCGCGCGCTGGCGCTCAATCCGCGCTATGCCGGCGCGCTGTTCAACAAGGCCAAGTCGCTGGCCGAACTTCGGCGCCATGTCGAGGCGCTGGCCGCCTGCGATGCGGCGCTGGCGCTGGCGCCCGATCTCGCCGAAGCCTGGTTCGGCCGTGGCTTCATTCTCTCGCGGATGCGCCGTCCCGCCGAGGCGGTGCCGGCCTTCGGCCGCGCCATCCAGCTCAATCCCGATCTGCCGCTGCTGAAAGGCAGTCTGCTGCACCAGAAGATGCTGGCCTGCGACTGGCACGGCACGGCCGCGTTGATCGCCGCGATCGAGAACGATCTGGCCGCCGGTCGTCTGTCCGCCGAGCCGTTCGGCTGGCAGGGCATCGCCACCACGGAACGCAGCCTGCAGCGCTGCGCCGTGCTCTACAACGCCGCGCGCTATCCGGCGATCGCCGCGCCGGCCGTAGCCACCGCGCCGATCGCCGCCGGCAAGATCCGGATCGGCTATCTCGCCGGCGAGTTCCGCCAGCAGGCGACCTCGCTGCTGCTGGTCGGCGTGCTGGAGCAGCACGACACATCGCAATTCGAGATCACCGCCTTCGACAACGGCTTTGATGACGGCAGCGATACGCGACGGCGTATTCGCGCCGCCGTGCATGACATCGTTGACATCGCCGGACTTAGCGACCCCGCCGCGATTGCCGCGATCCGCGCCCGCCGCATCGACGTGCTGGTCAATCTCAACGGTTATTTCGGCGAACACCGCACCGGCGTGTTCGCGCGCCGCGCGGCGCCGTTGCAGGTCAATTATCTCGGCTTCCCCGGCACGCTGGGCGCCAGCTACATGGATTACATCATTGCCGACCGCCACGTGCTGCCGGAGTCGCGTCGCGCCTTCTATTCGGAGAAAGTGGCCTGGTTGCCGGATTTCTATCAGGCCAATGATGATCGCAAGGTCATCGCCACGGCCACGCCGAGCCGCGCGCAAGGCGGGCTGCCGGAGCAGGGCTTTGTGTTCTGCTGCTTCAACAATGCCTACAAGATCACGCCCGAGATGTTCGATAGCTGGATGCGGATCCTGGCGGCTGTCGAGGGCAGCGTGCTGTGGCTGCTGGAAGACAGCGCCGAGGCGGTGGCCAATCTGCGGCGCGAGGCCGCGGCGCGCGGCGTCGATCCGGTTCGCCTGGTGTTCGCGGCGCGACTGCCGGTGCCGGAGCATCTGGCGCGGCATCGCTGCGCCGACCTGTTTCTCGACACGCTGCCCTACAACGCCCACACCACCGCCAGCGACGCGCTGTGGGCCGGCCTGCCGCTGCTGACCTGTCAGGGCGAAACCTTCGCCGGCCGCGTCGCCGCCAGCCTGCTGTACAATCTCGATCTGCCTGAACTGGTGACGACGACCATCGCGGCCTATGAGCGCGAGGCGGTCGCGCTGGCGACCGATCCGGAGCGGCTGGGGAGGCTCCGGCGGCGACTGGCTGATCGCTCGGCCAAGCCGGCGTTTAACACCCGGGCCTTCACCCGGCATCTAGAGGCGGTATTTCACGCCATGGTTGAACGGCAGCGCGCCGGCCTCGCGCCGGGGCATTTGTCGATCCCGCGCCAGGCTGAGTCCATGGCGATCTGATTTAAGCTGACTAAATCAGCTATTGTAATCAGCCATCAAACTCATGTATCGTGCGATGGCGCAGCCGGCAAATCCTTTGACGGCCCTGTCTTCAAGGAGACACGCGAACTCTAATGTAAACCTCCGAAACCACCGGCAATGCCCTGCCGGTGGTTTTTCGGTTTTTGGGCAGCGATTCGTGGTGCTGAACCGTCCTGATCGCAGCTCCTGTCGCTATGGCTAACAGGGCTGGTAAAATTCGGCGATGCAGCCGAGTCAGTGCGAAAATCGCCGAATTGACTGGATTCGCCGTGAATTAGTGCCCTCGGGACCGGCAGCGGCGACGCGAAAAGCGGGCATCGGTACTATAGATAGCGCTGGCAGGTAGTCGTTGCATATCAGGCCTGACGTGCTATCTGGCCGAAATTGCTACAGATTTCTTGCTTTGCAGCACGGTTGTGGCTAAAAGCCGCTCATCGTGGAGAGTATGAATAATGGCGCATAACTACGCAATCAACGACGACGTCCATCACCAGTTGCAGGGACCGCAGGGTCGCTCGATGGTCAAGGAACGCAGCGTCTACACCATCACTTCCTGCCTGCCCATCGAAGCTGATGGCCGTCCGCGCTACCGCATCAAGAGCAAGACCGAGAACGTCGAGCGCGTTGTCACCGAAGAGCAGATCAGCCGCCTAGGTTGATTGTCTGTCGCGCGGCGACGTGTCGTGAGCGCGAACCGGTCCTGCGCGTGAGCTGAGCCTTTTGCGCGGCTCCCTGTCCACCTCCCGAGCCGTGGCCGTTTGCCGCGGCTCACTCGTAGGTGAAGCGTTTTCATCTTGCCCGCGGTCGGGCATGGCGTTGGTGCCCCCGGATCACCCTCGTGGTTGCAGCTTCGCGCATCCGCGACATATGCTCGCGCAGGGCGGCCAACACCATACGCGCGATGATCGCGTCGCGCCGCCGTTACGACGATGTGGTCCAAGCGAGGCGTGTCTTGATCGATAAACTTGAACTGCTGCTGTCGCTCGCCAAGGAGCGGCACTTCGGACGTGCCGCCGAAGCCTGTGGTGTGACCCAGCCCACCATGTCCACCAGCCTGAAGCAGCTCGAGGACATGCTGGGCGTGATGCTGGTGCAGCGCGGATCGCGCTTCCAGGGCTTCACGCCGGAGGGAGAGCGCGCGCTGGACTGGGCGCGCCGCATCGTCGGCGATACCCGCGCCATGAAGCAGGAGATCAACGGCCTCAAGGACAGCCTGTCCGGCGAGATCCGCATCGCCGCGATTCCGACCGTGCTCGGTATGGTGGCGGCGCTGACCACGCCGTTCCGCGCCCGCCACCCCGACGTCCGCTTTCGCGTGGTGTCGTGCACGTCCGCTGCCGTACTCGGCTTGCTTGAAAACCTCGAAGTCGATGCCGGCCTCACCTATATCGAGAACGAGCCGCTCGGAAAGGTCCGCTCGATCCCGCTCTACAAGGAGAGCTACCGGTTGCTGACCTCGCCCGAGGGGCTGTTCGGCGACCGCGATCAGGTCACCTGGAAGGAAGTCGGTCAGGTGCCACTGTGCCTGCTGACGCCCGACATGCAGAATCGCCGTATCATCGATCGCGCGCTGAAATCGGTCGGCGCCGAGGCGATGCCGATGCTGACCTCTAATTCGATCATCGTGCTTTACACCCACGTCAAGACCGGGCGCTGGGCCAGCGTGATGCCCGCCAAGCTGGCGGAGACGCTGGGCCTGACCTCGAACAATTCGGTGCGGATGATCCCGATCGTCGATCCCGTGGTCACCTATGGCGTCGGCCTGGTAGTGCCGGCGCGCGACCCGATGACGCCGCTGGTGGCAACCCTGGTGCAGATCGCCCGCGAAGTGGCGCCGTCGCTGGAGGTGTGAGCGGCGGCGCCGTCCGTTCACCGTCCTTGCGAGCAGCGACTTGTCCGACGTAGCTCAAAGAGCGAAGGCGGAAGCGACGCGGCAATCCAGAATGGCACAAGCGAAGCAAGACTGGATTGCCTCGTCGCAAACGCTGCTCGCCATGACGGCCGCGGTGCCGGCGGTTGAAATTGTTGCGCCGCACCCCGGCTAACCCCATCAAATCGATCGCTTTCACCATTCGCTCGATACGGTTTCCGTATCGCAGCATGAGACTGCTTTATTGATCTTTGGATCGATTCCAATTCTGATCGGTTCTCCTGTCATGAGGTCGATCGAGTATCCGATGCACGCAGCCTATGAACCCTGGGACGCCGTCCGCGGCGCGGAAATCATCGCCGGCCTTGCCGATGTCGAGGGTGGCACGCTGGTCGTGCTGCATGCGCTGCAGGAGGCCTTCGGCTATGTCCCGGAGCCGGCGATCCCGATGATCGCCGAGGCGCGCAACCTGTCGCGTGCCGAAGTTCATGGCGTGTTTACCTTCTACCATGATTACCGCCATGAGCCGGCCGGCAAGCATGTGCTGAAATTGTGCCGCGCCGAGGCCTGCCAGGCCGCCGGCGGCGATGCGCTGGCGGCGCGCGCGGAAGCCGCGCTGGGGATCAAGCTCGGCAAGACCACACCTGACCAGCTGGTGACGCTGGAGCCGATCTATTGCCTCGGACTGTGCGCCACCGCGCCGTCGGCGATGCTGGATGGCCGGCTGGTTGGCCGTCTCGATGAGAAGCGCCTCGACGCGCTGGTTGCGGAGGCACAGCGATGATCAAGATTTTCATTCCCCTCGATGCCGGAGCGGTCGCCGTCGGCGCCGATGAAGTCGCCGCGGCCTTTGCCGCCGCTGCGACTGCGCGCCAGCTCGAAATCGAGATCGTGCGAACCGGGTCGCGCGGCCTGTACTGGCTGGAGCCGATGGTCGAGTTCGCCGCGCCGGAAGGCCGCGTCGCCTTCGGCCCGGTGACCGAGGACGACGTCGCCTCGGTGCTCGACGCGATGAAGGGCGACAGCGCCCATGCTTTGCGGCTCGGTGTCGCCGACGAGATTCCCTGGCTGAAGCGGCAGACCCGCCTGACCTTTGCGCGCTGTGGCGTGGTCGATCCCCGCTCGGTCGAGGATTACCGCGCTCATGATGGCTACAAGGGCCTCGAGCGCGCGCTGACATTGGGCTCCGCCGGCATTCTCGCCGATGTCACCGCCTCCGGCCTGCGCGGCCGCGGCGGCGCCGGCTTCCCGACCGGCATCAAGTGGAAGACCGTGGCGGACACGCCCGCGGATCGCAAGTTCATCGTCTGCAATGCCGACGAGGGCGACAGCGGCACCTTCGCCGACCGCATGCTGTTCGGGGGCGTCCCCTTCGTTGTGATTGAAGGCATGACCATCGCCGGCATCGCGGTCGGCGCTACCATGGGCTACATCTACGTCCGCTCGGAATATCCCCACGCCATCATAGCGATGGAGGAGGGCATCAAGGCCGCCCGCCGCGCCGGCTTCCTCGG
>JACMOT010000461.1 GCA_014377915.1 Tardiphaga sp. | reverse complement strand
CCACCTTGGTGAAATTGCCGGTCGCGTTATCCGGCGGCAACAGCGCGAATTGCGAGCCCGATGCCGGCGAGATGCGCTCGACGTGGCCACGCAATATTTCGCCAGAGAACGTATCGACGACGATCTCGACCGGCTGGCCGGGCCTGACCCGGGTCAGTTGCGTTTCCTTGTAGTTGGCGATCACATAGACATCCGGCAGCGGCCCCACGCTGACCAGGCTGCTGCCGATATTGACGTAGTCGCCGGGCTGCACCTGCCGCTCGCTGACCACGCCATCGAACGGTGCCGCGATTCTGGTATAGCCAAGCCGCAGCCTCGCAGCCTCCAGCGACGCCTTGGCGCCAAGCAGGTCGGCGGCGCGCTGCTTCCTGGTACCGGCCAGCACTTCGAGCTGATGGCGCTGCGCGGCGATGCTGGCACCGCTCGCCTTCACATCGGCCTGCGCCTTGGCATAGGCGGCGATCGCCTGTTCGAACTTCTGCCGCGTGCCGGCTTCGGTCCGGGTCAAGGCCTGCTGGCGCTCCTGCTCCTGCCGCGCCTCGACCTCCGCCGCCTGCGCGGAGACGCGCTGCGCCTCGACCTGGGCGATGGTGGCATATTGCAGCTCGACCTGGTTGGCGAGGTTGTCGAGCGCGGCCTGCGCGCCGGCCACGGCAGCCTCGGCCTGCGCCATCTGGGCTTCATAGTCGGCAGGATCGATCTGGATCAGCAGGTCGCCGGCCTTGACGCGCTGGAAGTCGCTGACCGCGACCGCCTTCACCTCGCCGGCGACGCGGCTGCTCAGCCGGGTGGTCTGGGCCCGGATATAGGCGTCATTGGTGGTCTGGATCGCACGACCGCCGACCCAGACATCCCAGCGCAGCGTCGCCAGCACGATGAACACCGCCATTGCGGCGACCGCGAGCAATGGAACCGCCAACCGGCGCCACGCCTGCTGCGCCGGCGTCAGTTCCGCAGCGGGAGTCGGATCAGGCTGAGACATCGTGCCCCTTCTCCAAGTGACGGAAACAGAAAGCCTCTGTCCCATGCCGCGACGCGGGATTCAATATCCGGCATTTCACGGAGCAGCGACGTGACGGTGGCGGAGCCAATAGTATGATGATCACCATTCATCCGGCCCGACATAGCCCCAGGCTGATGTCCTGGAAATCACGAAGGAGCCGCCGCGCGGCGCCGCGCCGTCAAAACTTTGCGACCAACATGGTTCGGTAGAGACGTACCCCCGAACCATTATTTGCGGCGACGCTGCCGCCCCGCTCATCGCGCGCAAGCGAGAGCGGACGCGGTTTGCACAACGAAAAAAACCGCCCCGAAGGGCGGCTTTTTTCGTTCCGATCTAAAAACTCAATCAGATGTTTGGTTGCGGGGATAGGATTTGAACCTATGACCTTCAGGTTATGAGCCTGACGAGCTACCGGGCTGCTCCACCCCGCGCCAAACCTTCGGGAAACCAAGAACGACATGCAATCGTCCAACGCGCGAGGCGTCGATCGATCCCAGTCCGGAGGCTTCCTGAGAAGACAACCGAGGCCAAGGCCTGCGGTGCAACGGGTATGTACCAATGCATGGGGGGTTTGGAAAGGGGCTGCGACGATGTTTTCGTGTTTTTATGACAGTTCGCCGAACATTTCTCGAAACCTCAATTGGATCAGACAGATAAGGCCAGCGATCAGCCCAGCAGAAATCCGCCATCGACGGTGATGGTGCTGCCCGTCATGTAGCGCGAAGCCTGCGACGCCAGCAGCAGGATGGCGCCGTCGAGATCGGATTCATGGCCGATGCGGCGCTGCGGGATACGCCTGGCGAGCTTTTCGCCAGGCGGCGTGGTCCAGAATTCATGGTTCATGTCGGTGTCGATATAGCCCGGTGCCAGCGCGTTGACGCGGATGCGGTGGGCCGCCCATTCCAGCGCCAGCGCCTTGGTGGCCTGCACGGTGCCGGCCTTGGAGACGGTGTAGGGCGACACGAATTTGGTCACGCCAAAGCCGAGCACCGAGGCAACGTTGACGATATTGCCGCCCTGCTGCCGCGCGATCATGCGGCGGGCGACCTCGGTGGCGGTGAAATAGGCGCCCTTCAGATTGGCACCGATCACCGCGTCCCAGTCGGCCTCGGTCTGGTCGACGGCCAGTTTTTCCACCGCGATGCCGGCATTGTTGATCAGCACGCTGACCGGGCCGAGGGCGGCTTCCGCCACGTCGATCGCCCGCGGGATCGAGGCCATGTCGGTGACGTCCATCTGCACCGCGACGGCGCGACCGCCGCGATCCTTGATCTCGTCCTCGAGGCTTTTCAGCTTGGCGGTCTGCCGCGCCGCCAGCACCACGGCGGCGCCATGCGCCGACAGCACGCGGGCGAATTGCCGGCCCAGCCCCTGCGACGCGCCGGTGATGAAAATGATTTCTTTACTGACGTCGAATATTTCGGACATCTCGAACTCCCTGCCGTTTTCCCACTGATACAGGGCATCTGCGGGATCGCAAACCGCGAGGCGGCGCCGAACCGCCGCGGCACGCAATGCCCCTGCCAACAGGCCGCTCGTCATGAATCAGTTGGATCTCGCCATTTACGCCGCACTGGCGGTGGCGGTCGTGATCGGCTTTCGCGCCGGGCTGCTGCGCAGCGCCGTCACCATCCTCGGTTATCTGATCGCGATGCCGATCGCCGCCTGGATCACCACGCTGATCGTGCCGCAAACCGCCAATGCCGGCGTCGCGACGGCGCAGAATTCGCTGGTGTTTTTTGGCGCCTTCCTGATCTCAGGTATCGTGCTGGGGTCGTTGCTGCGGATGACCATCAATGAACTGATCGGACCGCGGATCGGGCTCGGCGATCGCCTCGCCGGCGCCGCGCTGGGCGGCCTCCGCGTCGGCCTGATCGCGATCACGATGGTGCTGATTTTCGACCAGATGCTGCCAGTCGCCATGCAGCCCGCCTACCTGACCGGTTCGAAATTGCGGCCATGGTTGTCGATGGCGGGGCAAAAGGGTTTCAAGTCGCTGCCGCCGGAGGTCACCGCCTATATTGAGCAGTGGAAGCGCGAGCGCGGGATCTAGGTCACAAGCGCTGTCGTGCGTGGCGGCCCCGGCCCTGCGAAGCAACACCGCGTGTTGCGTCGCGTCCGGGGCACGTAGGTGGCGGCGCCCTTATCACGCCGTCGCAGACCCGCTATAACGCCCGCCTCGCATATCGAAACTTCAGGAGTGACATCGTGGATCTGGGAATCAAGGGCCGGCGCGCGCTGGTATGTGCATCCAGCAAGGGCCTCGGCAAGGCTTGCGCCGTGGCGCTGGCGGCAGAGGGCGTGCATGTCACGCTGACGGCGCGTGGCGCCGAGGTGCTGGCCGCGACGGCGGCGGAAATCCGCAAGGCCTATCCGGACGTCGAAGTCATCGAAGGGGTCGGCGACATCACCACGGTCGAAGGCCGCGAGATGGCGCTGAAGGCCGCCGGCCAGCTCGACATCCTGGTCAACAATGCCGGCGGTCCGCCGCCGGGCGATTTCCGCAACTGGACCCGCGACGACTGGCTGAAGGCGATCGACGCCAACATGCTGACCCCGATCGAGCTGATCAAGGCGACGGACGATGGCATGATGTCGCGAAAATTCGGCCGCATCGTCAACATCACCTCGGCCGCCGTGAAGGCCCCGATCGATGTGCTCGGCCTGTCCAACGGCGCGCGCAGCGGCCTCACCGGCTTCATCGCCGGCCTGTCGCGCAAGACGGTGCGTGAAAACGTCACCATCAACGGGTTGTTGCCGGGTCCCTTCAACACCGATCGCCTGAAGGGCGTCGCGGCCGGTCAGGTCAAGGCGACCGGCCTGTCGGTCGACGAAATCCTCGCCAAGCGCGCCAGCGAGAACCCCTCCGGCCGGTTTGGCGATCCGGAAGAGTTCGGTCTCGCTTGCGCCTTCCTGTGCGGCGCCAAGGCCGGCTTCATCACCGGCCAGAACCTCGTCCTCGACGGCGGCGCCTTCCCCGGCACGATGTAAGCCACCCGGTGCGATGATCGGCGACAGCCACGCCGATCATCGTCCGGCATGAACAGGGAGAGCGCGGATGCAATGGAGCGTCGGCAAGGTCACGATCACGCGGATCGTCGAACTGGAAACCAGCGGCGGTACGCGCTTCATCTTGCCGCGGGCTGGACCTGACGACGTCAGGGCGCTGCCCTGGATGAGGCCGCATTTCGCCGATGAAAACGGGCGCTTGAAGATGACGGTTCATGCGCTGGTGGTGCAGACGCCAACGCTACGCATCGTGGTCGACACCGGCCTCGGCAACGACAAGCAGGGCCGCGCGGTACCGGTCTGGAATCAACGCCGCACGCCGTTCCTGGAAGACATGACCGCGGCGGGCTTTGCGCCCGAGAGCATCGACAGGGTGCTGTGCACCCATCTGCATGTCGATCACGTCGGCTGGAATACACGTCTGGTCGACGGCCGGTGGGTGCCGACCTTCCCGAACGCGGGTTATCTATTCGGGCAGATCGAATATGACCACTGGAAAGCGCATAGCGACAGTCCGGAACATGCCGCGGTGTTCAACGATTCGGTGCGGCCGATCGTCGACGCTGGGCGCGTGCAATTCGTCGCCAGTGACCAGCAGCTCTCAGACGAGATCACGCTGATCCCGACGCCGGGCCACAGCCCCGGCCATGTCAGCGTGTGGATCAGGTCCGACGGGCAGCAGGCGCTGCTGGCCGGCGATGTCGCGCACAGCCCGATCCAGATGGCGCAACCGTCGTGGTCGTCGACGGCGGATTCCGACCCGGCGCAGTCTGCTGCAACGCGGCATGAATTGTTCGCGCGCTTTGCCGACACGCCCACGCTGGTGATCGGCGGCCATTACGACGCTGGCTACATCCAGCGCGATGGCGAGGCGTTCAAATTCATCGCGTTGCAGGGCTAGGTCGCGCGGCCGGCGGTTGAATTCCGCCGCGCCCTGTTCCATGACATTTCAGGCCTCGAATGCCTCAGGGAGAAAACAATGAAATTGGTGCGATTTGGTGCGATCGGCAGCGAGAAGCCGGGTTTGATCGACAAGGACGGCAGGCTGCGTGACCTGTCGGGTCAGGTGAAGGATCTGGCGGACGACGTGTTTTCGCCAGCCAGCCTGGCCAAGCTCGCGGCGCTGGACGCATCGTCGCTGCCACTCGTCGAAGGCTCGCCGCGGCTCGGTTCGCCGGTCGGCGGCAAGCCAAAGTTTCTCGCCATCGGCCTGAACTATGTCGATCACGCCAAGGAAGCCGGCATGCCGATTCCGTCGGAGCCGATCGTGTTCATGAAGGCGCTCAACAGCCTGTGCGGCCCCAACGACGACGTCGAAAAGCCGCGCGGATCGACCAAGCTGGACTGGGAAGTCGAACTTGCGATCATCATCGGCACCCGCGCCAAATACATCACCGAAGCCGATGCGCTGAACCATGTCGCCGGCTATGCGGTGTGCAACGACGTCTCCGAGCGGTTCTTCCAGATCGAGCGCGGCGGGCAATGGACCAAGGGCAAGTCGCATGACACCTTCGGCCCGCTCGGCCCGTGGCTGGTCACGAAAGACGAAGTCGCCGACGTGCACCAGCTCAGCATGTTCCTCGACGTCAACGGCCAGCGCTGCCAGACCGGCTCGACCGCGACCATGATCTTCAACGTGCCGAAGATCGTCTCGTATCTGTCCGAGATCATGACGCTGGAGCCTGGCGACATCATCACCACGGGCACCCCGCCCGGCGTCGGCCTCGGCATGAAGCCGCCGAAATTCCTCAATGTCGGCGACGTCATGACGCTCGGCATCCAGGGGCTTGGCGATCAGAAGCAGAAAGTCGTGGCGGTCTAGGTCTCTCTCCGTTTCGTCATGGCGCGGAGCCCTTGCGACGAAGCGATCCAGCTCGGTCCGTGTTTGCGGCTTTCTGGATTGCTTCGCCCCAACGAAATCGGCTTCGCCGATTTCATTGGGCTCGCAATGACGGCCGAGGCAGCGGCGTTCGACCTTTGATATTATTCATACGAGGACATCCATGAAGCTCACCTTCTCCCCCGGCTCGCCCTTCGCACGCAAGGTGCGGATCGCCGCGATCGAACTCGGGCTGATCGACAAGATCGAACTGGTCGCCGCCTCGGTCGCGCCGACCCAGCCGAACGAAGCCTATTCCCATGACATCAGCCCGCTGCGAAAGCTGCCGGCGCTGATCCTCGACGACGGCCATGTCATCGTCGATTCCTATGTCATCGTCGAATATCTCGATGAACTCGCAGGTCACAGGCTGATCCCGGTATCGGGTCCGGGGCGTTGGCAGGTCAAGAGCGAGCACTCGATGATCCAGGGCATGACCGACGCCATGCTGCTGTGCCGCTATGAGGTCGGCGTGCGTCCGAAGGAACTGCTATGGCAGAAGTGGGTCGACGATCAGTGGGACCGCGCCTGGCAGGGTCTGACCCGCTTCGAGAAGCACCCGGATATTCTGACGCGCCCGCTCGACGTCGCTCAGATCGCGCTGGTGTGCACGCTGGGCTATGCCGATTTCCGGTTTCCGGACTGCGGCTGGCGCAAGGCATTTCCGAATCTCGATGCCTTCCACGAAAAGATGCTGCAACGGCCGTCGGTGAAGATCTCGGTGCCGCCGAAGGGCTGAGTCCCGACCGACGTACGGGCGGTACCTGACCGCCAAGATTGCGAAGTCGAACGCCAGGAAGCGATCGCCCGCGTCAATATCGCGGGCGACCGCTGCGCGTAGTCGTAAGGGCACGGGCCGACGCACCTCAGGCTAGATCGGCCCGAAGGCCGGCGGCGAAACGCGCCGCCGCGGGGCCGCCTCATAAGCGGATGCGATGCGGATGCTGACATCCTCCTTGCCGGGTTCGCAGCGGAACACGAGGGAGAACGGCAGACCGGGCGCCGCCAGCGACGTCGGCGTGTTCGAAGCCGTCGGCAGGTAACGCTTGCGGTCCGCCGACAGCGTGAACACCGGATCATAGGCGACGTCGACATATCCCGCCGGAATCAGGATCTCGGTCAGCCCCGCATTGGGTCCGAAGAAGGATTCAAGGGTGATGTTGTGCATGCCGCCGCGCGGCTGGTTGGCATGGCCTATCTTGCCTGGCACCCATGGCGAATGCAGCCGCACGAAGCCGTCGAGTTTGTTTTCGAGCAGCACCATCATGTCGATCCGGCGCAGCAATTCGCGCAGCATGATGCGTTCGTTGACGCCCTGTCGTCCGTCCAGCCGATTGCGCGGATCTGACAATGCATCCCAGTTCAGGAAGGCGGCGCGCTGGTCGTCGCCCCAGAATTTGGAACGGGCATTGAGGGCGGCAAAATCCGTCAGGGTTTCGGTAAATCCCTTCGCCGCCCAGTCGTCGGCGCGTCGCATCAGATATTGCTGGATGTGGAACCTGAAGGTGGGCGCCAGTTCCTGTTCCTGGATCGAATGGATATCGAGATTGCGCGGCGGAGCGATCTTCCCTTCCGTCAACGCCACGCAGTAATCGATTGGCTTCATTTTGCCGGTCCCGAAAATCTTCGGCGGCTGAAAGTTGGCTTCCGCCCCGGCGGCGACGGTGGGCGAGGCGAGGCTCGGCATCCCGCCGGCGACGAAGGGTGTCGGAATGATCGCCTCGGCGACTTCCCTGTAGACGGGTTGACCATCGGCGCCCAACCGGAACAACAGATCCGGCATGAAGATGGAGACGAGCCGCGCCACGGCGGTTCTGAAATCCACGCCCATCGTCTCGAGTTCGGGATCGTTTTCGGCTTGCGGATCGCTGGACTGGACCAGGGTGGCGCCGAGGTGATCGCGCAGGATCGCCTTGATCTCGGCATTGGCCGCGGCGACGATCGGCCGCTCCGCCAGGGACCCTTCGGGGATGATCATGGATTCGCGCACGACGCCGATCCGCATCCCGCGCAGCGCGCCCTCGCTGCCGCCGTGTGACAGATGGTTGATATAGGGCGTCGCCAGGATCGATGACCGTGGCACCGTGGTGAAGGGGTCGCGCGGATCGTAATAGCCATCGGTCTTGGCATCGACCAGCGCATCCACAACTCTGGCGCAATCAAACACCGAGCGACAGATCACGCCGGTGCGATCGGTGTAGATGTCGGCGCCGACAGCGCCGCCGTCGAATCCCAGCATCGCCTTATGCGGCAGGATCAGCGCCACGGCATTGTGGTTCGAGGGTCCGCGGCAGGACGCCCGCGTTTCCTCGCCCAGACTGGCCATCACCAGATTGGTCGAGACCGACAATGCCGATCCCGAACTGGACCCGAGCGAGGCGGAACGTGTGGTGTCATAGGGATTGGCCGGATTGCCGGCCCAGGTGGTTCGCTGGTAGCCGAGAATGGATGGCAGGATCTCGTCCGCGAGGTGCTCGCCGCCGGGGTCGCCGGCGCGGCCATTATATTCCGTGCTGACGGCCTTGGCGAAGATGATGGCCCCCTTCTCGCGCAGCTTGCCGACGAGCTGATGGTCGCGCGCGGGAACGTCGATGTCGTAGGCGGCATCGCCGCCACCGACAGACCGCATATCGCGGCAATCGAACGGATCCTTGAACGAGAAGACGACGCCATACATCGGCATTTTCTCCAGATCCGGGTTGGCACCGTATTTGGCATCCAGCTCGGCCGCATGTTCGAGCGCATCCGGATAATGACGAAAGAATTCGCAGACCGGCGGCGCACCCGGCGGCAGCGCCCCAAGGGATGGATGCCGGTCTAAGTCGCCCTTGCAAACAGCCGAGCGTTCGCCACGAATATTGAGCGTCGACAGCGCGTTGACCTGGCTACCGTCGGGGATGCCAGTGATCATGCCGAATTGCTGCTGGACCGATGGATCGGACCTGGTCGGCTCCATTCGGCCGAATTCGAGCGGCTTGCCCTGATAGCGGTCGAGGTCCGGAAAGATGTCCGAGGCAGCCACGGTCGCGGTCGGAAAGCGAAGCGCAGCCCCTGCCCTAACGGTACCTGACGCCGGGGCGACCGGCTGACCTTCCGCGGTAACCAGAACGCTCGCCACCCCATTATAGGCGCGCGCCCGGTCGATATAGCCCTGCACGATCTGGACGCAGGTGATCTCGCCTGTCCTGATCGCCGCCTGCAGCTCCGAAATCGTCGCCTCTTCGATCCGGAACGGCGTGTGATCTGTCTGGCTGTGCTGCATCGATCTGGGTCCTGTGATTGCCCGGGAAGAATTGTGCATCGCGCGTTGGCCGCTCTGACACGCAATTTTGAGCAATCATGCGGGCAGGACCGCGCATCGTCAATTCGAAATATAATGAAATTTTGAGCAATTACGGACGGTATATCGAGCGAACCGATTGGTTTTGACCACAATGTGGGCTACTGGCTACCGGCACGGAGTACCCGCTTCAAAGCCAAGGCGGCGTATTGGCGACAACGATCTCGAGGACGACATCGCCGACATTTTTGTAACGGTGCGGCGTACGGCTATCAAACATGAAGCCGTCGCCGGCCGCCAGCAATCCGACCTGGTCCCCAACAGTCAGTTCCAGCATTCCCGCGATGACGATGCCACCTTCCTGCGATTCGTGCTGGAACATGGTCGCGCCGGTGTCGGCGCCAGGCTCATACCGCTCATACAGGATCTGTAAATTAGTCTTCTTGGCATCACCGACCTGGAACATGCGGATCGATGCCGATCCGGAGTGACGATCTGCCACCAGCCGCGAGGTGAGATCGACCAGCTGCTCTTTTCTGAAGAATATCTGCCGCGGATGCGGGCTATTCTCCTGGAAGAAATCACTGAGCGTCATGGCGAAGCCACCGATGATCTTGCGCAACGAAGATACCGACGGGCTGCTCTTGTTCTGCTCGATCATTGAAATCAGACCGTGCGGCACGCCGGCTTTCGAGGCGAGCTCGCGCTGGCTGAAACCAGCCGCCAAACGAAGCTCCTTCAGTCGCGCGCCGACGTCAAACTCCATCCGTATCAGCTCCGTTCAGAATATCGACCACGACAGCCCGTCATTCGACCCTGCCATCGCTCGATCGAGACCAGGCCAGGAACGACAAGCTGCCTGCCGCCGCTTGATATTCCGTACAATCCACTGACACAACCACCGCGCAAACACGATCAGGACTTCATGATCAGGGTCGGCACATCGGTGGAAGACTGGCGCCCCGGTCAGTCGAACAACGACGGCGTATGATTGACCGCGGCGCCCTCGATCGCCAGCATCTTCAGCTTGGTGAGGACGCCGCCATTGCCGGAGAAGCCGCCGGGCTTGCCGCCGGCGGCGAGCACCCGGTGGCAAGGCACCACGATCGGACATGGATTCTGGCCGAGCGCTGTGCCGACGCTACGCGACAGCTCGACCCCGCCGAGCCGCTTTGCAATGGCGCCATAGGTCAGCGTCGCGCCGGGCGGGATGCCGCGCGTGATCGCATAGACTTCACGGTTGAAGGCTGGCTGATCGCCGAGATCGAGGTCGACCGAGGAGAGATCGATGGGGCGCCCCTGCAACAGCGTCACCATGCCGTCGATGGCTGTCTGCACCCGCGCGGGTGGCAAGGCTTCGACCAGGTCCGTATGACGCTGCCGGATGCGGCCCCGGGTCTGCGCTTCATCGGGATACGGCAGTTGCACCGCCACGATGCCGGAGTCCGCCCAGACCACACCGCAGCGGCCGATGGTGGTGTCGAACAGCGCGAAGCGAACATCAGGCATGGTCACCTCCATAATCCCGGACGGGAATTGATGGCCTGCGGTTTGCGATGCTCGCGGCGGTTTCGCCACCCGATTCCGGGGGGCAACCGATAGGCAATCAGCCCTGCTGCGACGGCATCGACGCGGCCTTGTGGGTAAAGGCCTGGCCGAGCGCTTCCAGGATCTCGCGGTTGGCGACGAACATGAAAGGACCCTGCTCGGTGTCGAACGCGATCCCGACTACGGTCGGATCGGGCTGAAAATCCATCAGGCTGTAGCCCTTCAGCGGGAGGGCCGGCCGGTCTTTCGGATTGGGATTGTCTTGCATGTCGGTCTCGCGCGTCGGTGACAGATGGGCTGACTTAGACAACTATCCGGCCAAGGCCAAGCCCCATCCGGTCGCGGCGACGGCCGGTCAGCCCCCGCTATTCCTCTTCCTGCATCGCCGCGGACAGCTTGTCGTAATATTTGCCGACCAATTCGATGTTACCCTTGTTCTCGAGCACCGGCGGCGGCGACTTCAACGCCTCGTTGAGTTCGGCCAACGCTTCCTTCTTGTCCTTCGCCGGCATTTTCTTGTCGGCCTGCACCGACGTGATCTGCTGCTTGATCACCGCTTCCGGCCCGACATATTTCTTGGATTGCGGATCAAAGCCGTTCAGCACCAGGCTGATGTTCTCGACCACTTCGTTATATTCGGCGTAGCTGGCAAAGCCGTATTTCCTGGCGACGTCTTCGAGCTGGGCGATCATTTTGGGATCGGGCTTGTCGGCGGCGGTTTCCGGCAGCTTTGCCGTGACCGCATCGAGATCCTTCTGCGCGGCGAGCACCGAGTCGATCTGCTTGTCCGTCAGCGCCAGCTGCTTCGGCGCCGGCCGTTCGACCGCGGGCTGAGTCGCCGCGGCTGGTTGCTGGGCGGCTGGCGGCTGTTTGGTTGCCTGTGCCAGGGCGGGCGTAAGGCTGATCGCGATCAGCGACACGGCACAACAACCGATGCTCAGCGCGGTAATGACGGGGCGAATGACAGGACGCATGATGTCTCCTCGAAGGGTGGCCGTTCGGTGGGTCGGTCATGCCCCTGCGCAGGTTCAGGAGCGACTATCCCAACGTGGAGTCCTGCGGGTGAATCGTGGCTGAATGATTTTTGGCAGGCGAGAGTCCGCGGCGTATTTGCAGCGTCGTGCTGTCCGGTAAATTTTCTAATACCCAACGCAAAAACGCCGTTCCCTTTT
>JACMOT010000460.1 GCA_014377915.1 Tardiphaga sp. | reverse complement strand
TCCGGCTTCGGCGGATCGAGTGACAGCCAGGGCAATTGCCTGAGGAACTCGATCGGGCTCCAGTTCACCGAGGCCAGCATGTTGAGGCCGATGATCTCGATCGCGACAATGCCGCACAAGATCGAGGCGATGCCGGTAAAACCGAGATAGATCGGACCGACCTGGGCATCGCCGATTTTTCCGAGCCAGTAGTTGAACCGGCCCTCCCCGGATCGAACCCAGGTCCCGGGTTGCAGCGGAATACCCGGATAGACGGTGCTGCGAATCTGCACCTGCGTGAAGAAGTTCTGATAATTGGCCATGACGGGATGCTTTCTGATGACCGGGATTAGTTGGAAGACCAGATCGGAAGATTGCGCCACCAGTTCCACCATTCGGACCAGGCCTGGCCCTCGGCCCACAACGGTCCGCTGATCACAATGCAGACCGCGCTGAAGAACACCGCGGACAGCGCGACAAACAGTCCGAGGCGGTGGATGCCGATGGTACCGACCGAATAGCCGATCAGATCTCGGAACATGGTGTTCTCATGCTCCGGCGATTTCACCGGTTCGCCGCGGGCGGGATTGGTGGAGGACAGGATCAACCCGCCGTGCAGCGCCAGCGCCAGGCACGTCGTGAAGAAGAAGGTGATGGCGATCATGTGAGCGGGATTGTAGTGGAAATTGCCGTACTGGTAGCCGGTGTTCGAGACCCAATCGAGATGGGTGATGATGCCATAGGGGAAGCCGTAGCTCCACGACCCCATCAGCACCGGGCGGATCACGACCAGCGTAAAATAGGCCAGGATCGCAACGCCGAAGGCGAACGGCACGTGATAGCCGATGCCGAGCTTGCGGCAGATCTCGACCTCGCGCAGCGCCCACGACCCAAAGGCGCCGAGCGCGCAGACCGTAACGATCTGCCAGATGCCGCCTTCCCGCAGCGGCGCAAAAGCAAGACCATAGGACGCGTCCGGCGGGTTGACGCTGATCTGCCAGATATTCCAGGTCGGGCCGAGCGCCGCGCTCCACAGGATCATGGCGATGCCGACCAGCGAGAAGAACACGGTGGTGACGCCGAAGAAGCCGACATAGAACGGGCCAGCCCAGAAATCGAACAGGTCGCCGCCGACCAGCGTGCCGCCGCGAACGCGATATTTCTTTTCAAAACTGAGCATGGCCATCGATCGTTCCTCCGCCTGCGCGTGTTCACATCAAGTGCGTGAGCCGTAGCCCGCTTGAGCGAAGCGACATACGGGTATTCCCGCCGATAGTGGCCCCGCATGCCGCTTCGCTCATGCGGGCTACGAAGGCCGTTGTGCGTATATCTTCATTGCGATGTCAGGTCGCATCCGGAACGGGCGAAGCGGGTGCTCAGGCCGCTCCGTCCGTTCTGGGATGCAGCGTCGTGATGCCGTCAGGACGGCATCACCGGCGGAGCGTAAGGCAGAGAAATCCCTGACGTCTTCGGCGGTCCCTTGCGCGGGCCGTCGAGCCAGTTGAAACGGTCGGTGCTGAGCAGGATGAAGTGGATCACGATCGCCAGTCCAAACAGGAACGTGAACAACAGCACCAGCGCACGCCGCGGGTCGAAGAGAAGCCAGATGCGCCACATGTTTGAATCTCCCTCAGGTCAGACAGGACATGGAAACACTGGCCACGTGCTGGATACTTTCCAGCGCCGCTCTGTAGCCGCCGGGGCCGGGCAGCCACGGACGCCACATCCAGGCCAGGATGTGCGCCACCACCGCGATCGCCACGAACAGAAAGAAGCTCGTCATGAAGATCGAGTGGAATTCCTTGGCTTCGGCTTCGGATAGCCCCGAGATGGAACCGTCCTTCATTTGGTATTCCTCCTAGTGATGGCCTCGCGGCCGTTCGCCGCCCGAGCCGGGCGACAGCGAATGCCGGGTCCCGGAAGACGCGGCAGCACCCGCCCGGCGGCGCCGGGCGAATCCCTGACTAAAGGCCCATGAACGACGAGGTGACGAGCTCGCTCGCCGCGTTGTGGGCCTCCCTGAAGATCGATCCGTCGCGACCGGCCTGACCGAATAGTTCGGGCCGGCGCCACGGCATCACGCGGTACAACACCGCGCGCAACAGAAACAGCAGATAGCAGGCGGCGAAGGTCGCCCGCGATTCCAGCGTCCAGCTGGCGATCCCTCTTGAACGGCGGTCACTGTGCACATAGTCGGACATCGAGGTCTCCTCCCAGGCAGTTGCGCCAATAACCGCGGCGCGTTCAGCTCACTCATTCACACGCGTCACACCGGCTGACCGTCCTTCAGGGCCATGCGCGCATGGACGACAAAATCCGGTGTCACCCTTTTTTCGCCGGCACGGCGCGCCCCGCTCTCGGCGGCGTCGCGCAGCCGCTTGGCCGCCGAAATCCGCACCAGCACCGGATGCGCCTCGAGCACCTCGTCGAGCAGCGCCTTGGCTTCATCGCTCCAGAGAATTTCCTCATGCAGCCGCGCCGGCGTCGGCTCGACACGATCCAAGTCGCTGCCGAGCGGCAGGATGCCGAACAGCGCGTCGAACAGCGCGTTGCAGACCTCCTGCACCAGGTAGGTCGCGCCGGAATAGCCCATGAACGGCGTACCGAGGTGGCGGCGGATCACCGCGCCGGGGAACGACGCCGGAATGTAGATCGCGCGGCCGCCGGCTTCGGCGAGATACATGCGCTCATTGTAGCTACCGAACAGGATCAGCGGCGGCGTCATGCGCACGGCATGGCGGACCGCGTCGTTGTCAGGCTTGACGCCGGCCTTGCGCGAGAACGAGAAGGCGCAGGGCAGCCCCATCTCCGTCTCGAGAAAATTACGCACGCCGCGGGCATAGGTCTCGTTGGCGACGATGGCAAAGCTCGCGGTACCGAAGAAGTCCTGCGTCACCGAGCGCCACAGGTCCCATAACGGTTTGATGGTGGTGTGTTTCTCGCGCTGGATGAACGGTTCGGGATCGAGGCCGAGCAGTTCGCCCAGCTTGCGCAGGAATTTGGTGGTCGAATGCAGTCCGATCGGCGCCTGCAGATAGGGCCGTTCCAGCGCCTCGCACAGCAGGCGGCCGAATTCACGGTATAGGCAGACATTGACGTCGGCATTCACCAGCTTCGGGATATCGGCCAGGTGGCTCCCCAGGGGAAACACCATGTTGACCTCGGCACCGATGCCTTCGACGAGGCGGCGGATCTCGGCGAGATCGCTGGACATGTTGAAGGTGCCGTAGATCGGGCCGATGATATTCACGCGAGGCTTCACATCCGCGCTGAGCGGCTTGCGCTCGGGAATCTTCTTCGGGCCATATTCCTTCCACAGCCAGACGATGGCGCGGTCGGCGCTCTGCCACTGGTCCTCGTCGATGGTGCGCGGCAGGAAGCGCTTGATATTGGTACCTTCCGGCGTGACGCCGCCGCCGATCATCTCGGCGATCGAGCCGGTCACC
>JACMOT010000459.1 GCA_014377915.1 Tardiphaga sp. | reverse complement strand
CGACTTCCACATCTGCTTGAGGCCGAATTCCTTCACCCGGGCTTCGTCCGGGGTGATGGTGGCGCATTTGGCGCCGACGCCATATTTCTTGATCGCGTTGGCGGCGTCGATGGTGACCTGATCGTCGGTCTTGTCGCGGTATTCCATCCCGAGGTCGTAATATTGCAGGTCGATGTCAAGGAAGGGGTTGATCAGCTTGTCCTTGATGTACTGCCAGATGATGCGGGTCATCTCGTCGCCGTCGAGTTCGACGACGGGGTTGGTTACCTTGATTTTTGCCATGTAGATCGGGCCTTTGACGCGTTGCGGGAGGGCAGGGTGATGGTCAGGGGGCTATAGCATTGCGCTGGCCGCGGCGGAAGCCGAGCGGCCAGGCAGCTGCCGCCCAAATTTGGCTCAGAACGCGGCCTGGGTCGCCGTCCCGGCGACCACGTACCACGTCACCAGCAGCGCGCAGATCAGCGCGCCGGGCAGGCTGGAGCCGGTGCGCCGCCAGGTGAAGGTGGCAATCACCGCGACAATGGCCATCACGGGGATGAACTGAATCGCCACGATGGTGTTCAGCGCCATCCCGGTGATCACCGCCGGTGCCGGGTCGATCAACTGGCCGGTGAGCCACAGCGCGCCATATTGCAGGCCGAGCAGCATCACGAAGCCGCCGGCCAGCGCCGCGATATTGGTCAGATAGACCGCCGGCCGGCTGGCCGACAGCGTCGAGAAGTTGCGGTGCATGACATGCAGCGCGATCACGAAGAACGCCGTCAGCGGCGCCAGATAGATCAGCGCCATGACAGCCTGCTTGCCGCTCAACAGCTTCAGCGCCACGATCCAGAACCGGAAGTCGACCTTGAACACCAGATCGGCCAGAAACAGCGCCAGATAGCCGCAGGCGATGGTGGCGATAGCGATGGCCACCGACAGCCCGACAAGGCCGCGGCGGCGGGCGCGTTTCGGCGCGAACGCCATCAGCGCCAGTGCGATCACGGCATTGATCAGCGCCCAGACCACGATCTGGTTGGTGATGCCCTGCGGCAACCAGGCCTGCGGCTTCACATAGGCGCCGGCCAGCGCGAACGCCGGATAATAGGTGATCGCCGGGATCAGCGCCGACAGCCCCAGCGCGCCGAGCCAGCGGCCGCGATTGACGGGCGCGTCCGCCGGCATCGTGCCGTCGACCGGCACGGGCAGGATCAGCCGCGAGAACATCCGGGCTTCCAGCAGGGCGTCGAACATGCCGATCAGAAAGGCGACGAAGCCGAGCAGCGCGAGGCCGGTGCCGATTTCCTTGCGAAACCAGATCTGGTCCGACGCCGGCAATGGCGTGCCGCCGCTCAGGGTCTTGCCGAACCAGTCGAGCGCGTAACCGATCGCCTCATGCGAGATGTGCTCGGCGGGATGCGTCATCGCCGGCGTGTACAGCACCCGCGCGGTGCCTTGCGCGATGTCGCCATAGACACGGCCGGGCTCGACCGCCGCGCCGGCGCCGAACAGCGCCCACAATTTCGGGCTGTTGACGACGTCGCGTGCCTTCGGCACGCCCCACATCAGGGTGGAGAATTCTTCGTATTGCGCGAACACCAAAGCGAGGTTGCGCGGCCAGCTCGGCGTGCCATCGGCGGCGAACGGCTTGCCGGTGGAGGAGCCTTCCAGCACCATGGCCTTGTAGTCGTTGGGCATGGCGGTCGCCGCCGACAGGATGGTCCAGCCCCCCATCGAATGGCCTTCGAGGCCGATATTGGCCTTGTCGACGATGGCGAGGCTGCGCAGATGCGCGAGGCCGTCGGGGCCGCCAAAGCCATTGGCGAAGGCCGGGCCGTCGCTATAGCCGTGGCCGGTCTGGTCGAGCGCCAGCACCACATAGCCGCGGCGGGCGAATTCGATCGCGAAACCGTCCTGGGTTTCGCGCGAATTGATGTAGCCGTGCACGGCGAGGATGCCGGGCGCCGGGGTCTGCGCGGTGGCATTCGGCGGCGTATAGAGCAGGGCGCTCATGCTATTGCCCTTGGCGCCGGTGAAGCGGATATCCGTGACCTTGATGCCGCCCGCGGTCTGGGTCAGATGCGCCAGCCATGAGCCGGCCAGCATCAGCACCGCCCCTGCGATTGCCAGTGTCCATCGTGCGCGCATCGTCGGTTCCCCCGTGCCGGGTTCAGCGGACCCGGTTTTGCTCCATTGTGCCGCCACTGGTACTGCAATGCCGATCGAAAGCAAAGTTGTCGCAGCCTTGCCGCGCGGCCTCAGCAAAATCTCGGCTTTCGCGTGCAATTCCTTAATTTTGTTAAGGATTTTGAACTCCGCCGAGATTTTGCTGAGGCCCGTCAGAGTCGAATTCTGACCGATGTGGCCTTGTCCCGGACGCGGCGCATGGCGCCTCCGGAAGGAGGCGTCGTGCACCGCGGCGCCGGGACCGCCAAAAACGCCTGTGTTCGGTAAGGTCCCGGCTCCGCGGAGCGGCACAAGGGTGTCGCACCGTGGCTGGGACAACAGGGGTCCGTTTCAATTCTCACGAATCACGCAAGGCCCAGCCGGCGGGCGAGCTTGCGGCGCGCCGGGCCCTCGGGCATCGCACGCAGCACCCTGGCGGCGGCACCGGACTGATGCGCCTCGCTTCGCTCGGCGACATGCCGGTACAGCCGCGCGGCGCGCCAGTGGCGGTCGGGCGGGCAGCAGGCCTGGATCGTCGCCCACACCGGTCCGGCATGGCGCGGTGCCGCGGCGAAGCAGCCGCTCCACAGCGTCTGCAGCGCGAAAGCGCGCGACGCCGCCGGCTCGACCGAGGGCGCCAGCGCCAGCACCCGCGCCAGTTCGCGGTCCGCGAAGGGGAAACATCCAAGCCGCAGCGCGACCGCGATCGGCCAGGCCATCACCGCCACGGTGCCATAGACATCGGGGCAGGACCGGGATTCGCGTGCCGCCTCGTCGAGGATGGCCAGCGCCTCGGGCGCCGCGGCATGGACGGCGACCGAGGCCAGCGCCTGAACGCGGTACCAGGCGTCGGGACAGCCGCGCGCCGCGGCCAGCGCCTGCGCGGTGTCGAGCGCGGCCAATTGCGCGGCGCGCTGTCGCCCGGTCAGGGACGCGCGGGCGGGGGAAGGCGTGTGCGGAAGTGGCGGCGAGCAGGTCATTGTGGTTGGTCGCGGCGGGAGCCGTGGCGGTTCGCGGCAGCCGGATCAGTCTAGGCCAGTGCCTGCGGCACACCAGATCCCATTATTTGCTTGAGAAATTCTGTCAGACGGGCAAACGAGGCCGCGCTGCCGGTTCGTTCGAAGCCCGGGCAGACCGAATCAGAAAGTGAAGCGAGATGTCCGGTTCAGGCACCGATCACACCAAGGCGCAAAGCGAGCTCATCGGACCGGTCGTCGTGCTGGTCGAACCGCAGCTCGGCGAGAACATCGGCATGTGCGCCCGCGCCATGGGCAATTTCGGGCTGACCCGGCTGCGGCTGGTCAAGCCGCGCGATGGCTGGCCCAATGTCCATGCCCGCCGCGCGGCCTCCGGCGCCGACCACATCCTCGACCGCGTCGAGCTGTTCGACACCGTGGAACAAGCCGTCGCCGACTGCACGCTGCTGTTCGCCACCACCGCCCGCGCCCATGACCAGGCCAAGCCAGTCGTGGCGCCGGAAGCCGCGGCCGCCGAGACCATCGCCCATGTCGCCACCGGGGCCACCGCCGGAATCATGTTCGGCCGCGAGCGCTACGGCCTGCTGAACGAGGAGGTGGCGCTGGCCAACCGCATCATCACCTTCCCGGTCAACCCGGCCTTCGCCTCGCTCAATCTGGCGCAGGCGGTGCTGCTGTGCGGCTATGAATATTTCAAGCAGGCGACCGCCAACGCGCTGCCCTATGCGATGCCGGAACGTTCCGAACCCGCCGCGCAGCACCAGATGCAGGCGTTCTTCGACAATCTGGTGCGCGAGCTCGACAAGGTCGAATTCCTGCGGCCGGTGGAAAAGCGCGAGACCATGCTGGTCAATCTGCGCAACATCTTCTCTAGGATGGAGCCGAGCAAGCAGGACATGCACACGCTGCACGGCGTGGTGATGGCGATCGCCGAAGGGCGAAAAGGCCCGGCCAAGGGCGGCGTGCTCGACGGCGAACAGGCGACGCGGCTGCGTGCGCTGCTGGCCGAACACGGCCAGGGCGCCTTGCCGCACGAGAGCGGCACCGTGCGCGGGCTGGCGCGGCTGTTGCGCCGCAATCCGACCGACGCCGAGCGGCTGCTGTGGGAGGCGCTGCGCACCGACCGCCGCTTTGCCGGCACCTTCAAGCGCCAGACCCCGGTCGGCCGCCACATCCCGGATTTCGTCTCGTTTCCGCGGCGCGCGGCGATCGAGCTGGTCAATGCCGACGAGACCGACATCATCGTTACCGACCGCGCGGCGCGCACCGCCTGGCTCGAGGAGCGCGGTTACCGCGTGATCGCCATGCGCACCGAGGATGTCACCAGCGATATCACCACCGAACTGGCGCGGCTGGAAACGGCACTGGCCGGGACGATGCCTGGCGAGGCATAGTCCCTTCTCTTTCGCGCGGCGCGGCCACTCGTTCCCCGGACGCGGTGCAGCGCGCCGCCTGACGATGCGAAGCATCGTCGGGGTGGCGTGGTGCTCCGCAGATCCGGGGCCCCGGTTCGAAGCGCAAGCAACCGGGATCCCGGTTCTGCGAAGCAGCACTGCGTGCTGCATCGCGCCCGGGAAACGGATTGCGGTTCTTGAGATAACAAAAAGGGAGGCGACCATGGCTGTGAGCACCGCCGAGAAACGCGCGACATTCCGCCAACTGCATGAGCAGGGCTGCTTCGTCATCCCCAACCCCTGGGACGTCGGTTCCGCGCGCTATCTCGCGCAGGCCGGCTTCCAGGCGCTGGCCTCGACCTCGTCCGGCTATGCCTGGTCGACCGGCCGCGCCGACAACCATGTCACCTGCGACGACGTCATCGACCACCTCGCCACGCTATGCGCCGCGACCGATTTGCCCATCAATGCCGATTTCGAGGCCGGCTTTGCCGACGATCCCGAAGGCGTCGCCGCCAATGTGACGCGCGCGGTGGCGACCGGCATTGCCGGCCTGTCGATCGAGAACTCCACCGGCCGCGCCGACCAGCCGCTTTATGCGGACGACCTCGCGGTGGAGCGCATCCAGGCCGCCCGCGCGGCGATCGACGCGGTCGATCCCGCGGTGATGCTGATCGCGCGCTGCGAAGGCTTTCTCACCCCCGAACGCGACCTGACAAAAACCATCGCGCGGCTGGTCGCCTTCGCCGACGCTGGAGCGGACTGCCTCTATGCGCCGGGCATTCATAGACCGGAGGATATCGCGGCGGTGGTCAAGGCGGTGCATCCCAAACCGGTCAACCTGCTGATCGTGCAGCCGTCGATGACGGTGGCGGCCATGGCCGACCTCGGCGTCCGCCGCATCAGCGTCGGCGGCGCGCTCGCGCGCAGCGCGTGGGCGGGGTTTATCGGCGCCGCGCAGGAGATCGCGGAGCAGGGCACGTTCACGGCGTTCGCAGGCGCGGCGAAGG
>JACMOT010000458.1 GCA_014377915.1 Tardiphaga sp. | reverse complement strand
GGCAACCTGATCTCCGGCGTCGGCAAGCTGCCGTTCAACACCGACGGCGGCGGGCTGTGTAGCAACCATCCCGTCAACCGGGGCGGCATGACCAAGGTCCTCGAAGCCGTACGCCAGCTGCGCGGCGAAGCCCATCCCAAGGTCCAGGTGCCGAATTGCGATCTCGCCATCGCGCATGGCACCGGTGGCCTGCTCGGTGTGCGCCATGCCGCCTCGACCGCCATTCTGGAGCGCGTGTAATGACTGAAGCGAAGAAGTACCCGACCCCGGTCGGCAATCCCGAAACGCAGCCGTTCTGGGACGCCGCGAAAGAGGGCAAGTTCATGATCAAGCGCTGCACGGCGTGCGGCGAGCCGCATTTCTTTCCGCGCTCGATCTGTCCGTTCTGCTTCTCCGACGCGACGGTCTGGGAGCAGAGTTCGGGCGAGGGCGAGATCTACACGTTCAGCTACATGCGCAAATCGGCGACCGGCCCTTACGTGATCGCCTATGTGACGCTGAAGGAAGGCCCCTCGGTGCAGACCAACATCGTCGATTGCGAGCCCGGCTTGGTGAAGATCGGCCAGAAGGTAAAAGTGGTGTGGAAGCCCACCGACGGCGCGCCATTGCCGTTCTTCACGCCGGCGTAGGCTGCGCTCTTTCTACCCTCTCCCCTTGTGGGAGAGGGTGGCTCGAAGCCGCGAAGCGGCTTCGGGCCGGGTGAGGGGGAGCGGCAATCGAATGAGCCTGCTGCGCCCCCTCACCCATTAGCGCTCGGGGCGGGCATCGGCGATGCCCTCTCCCACAAGGGGGGAGGGCGCCATCATTGGTGCCGCAACGAAAACAATACGAGAGGAAACCACCCCATGCCGATCAACTACGAAGCGCTGATGGCGATGACCAATATCGGTCAGAAATACGCCTACACCGACCGCGACGTGATGCTCTACGCCTATGGTATCGGGCTCGGTGCTGACCCGATGGACGAGAAGGAGTTGTCCTTCGTCAACGAGGCCTGTTTTACCGAGCGCCCGGTCAAGGTGGTTCCGACCTTCGCCTCGGTGGCGGCGTGGGGCTCCGGCCCGGGCGAGATGAATCTGAACAAATTGCTGGTGGTCGACGGTGAGCGCGACATCACCTTCCACCGGCCGATGCCGGTCGCGGCTAAAATCACCGCCGATTCCAGCGTGCTCGACGTGTTCGACAAGGGCAAGGACAAGGGCGTGGTGATCCGCCACAAGACCGTGCTACGCGACGAGAGCGGCGCTGAGCTGGCGACGCTGGTGGCGTCGCGCTTTGCCCGCGGCGATGGTGGCTTCGGCGGTCCTGCGGGCAAGCAGCCCGAGCCGCACGCCATGCCGGGCCGCGCGCCCGACCAGAGCGTCGATATCTCGACGCGGCCGGACCAGGCCCTGGTCTATCGCCTGTGCGGCGACCGTAACCCGCTGCATGCGGATCCTGAATTCGCCAAGCGCGCCGGCTTTCCGCGGCCGATCCTGCACGGCATGTGCACCTATGGCATCACCTGCCGTGGCGTGCTGCAGACCTATGCCGATTACGATCCGGCCGCCTTCAGGCAGCACGCGGTGCGCTTCTCGTCGCCGGTCTATCCGGGCGAGACCGTCACCATGGACCTGTGGAGGGACGGCCAAGTGGTGTCGTTCGAAGCCAGGGTTAAATCGCGCAACGTCACCGTGATCAAGAGTGGCAAGACCGTTCTGGCATGATATCGGGGTGTCCGGCGGGCCGGTTCTGCCGCATGATGGCGGCAGGACGGCCCGAATTGACCGATTGAGGAAGACACGATGAAGCTCACTCCGAAGGCCACCGGTACCTTTGCCATTGCGCCGACGCCGTTCCACGAAGATGGCCGCCTCGACGAGGCGTCGATCGATCGCCTGACCGATTTCTACGCCGGGACCGGTTGCGACGGCATCACCGTGCTGGGCATCATGGGCGAGGCGCCAAAGCTGGAGGCCGCCGAGGCCCAGGCCGTCGCGACCCGCTTCATCAAGCGCGCCAACAACATGCAGATCATCGTCGGCGTGTCGTCGCCGGGCTTCGCCGCGATGCGCTCGCTGGCCCGTGCCTCGATGGATGCCGGCGCCGCCGGCGTGATGATCGCGCCGCCGCCGATGCTGCGCACCGACGACCAGATCACCACCTATTTCAAGCAGGCCGAGGAGGCGATCGGCAGCGACATTCCGTGGGTGTTGCAGGATTACCCGCTGACGCTGACCGTGGTGATGACGCCGGCGGTGATCCGCAAGATCATCATGGACTCGAAGTCCTGCGTGATGCTGAAGCACGAGGACTGGCCGGGCCTGGAGAAGATCACCGCGCTGCGCGGTTTCCAGAAGGACGGTTCGTTGCGCGAATTGTCGATCCTCACCGGCAATGGCGGCGTCTTCCTTGATTTCGAGATGGAGCGCGGCGCCGACGGCGCGATGACCGGCTATGCCTTTCCGGAGCTGCTGGTCGACGTCGTCCGGCTGCAGAAGCAGGGCGAGCGCGACAAGGCGCATGATCTGTTCGACGCCCATCTGCCGCTGATCCGCTATGAGCAGCAGCTCGGCATCGGGCTCGCGGTCCGCAAATATGTGCTGCACAAGCGCGGCGTGATTGCCTCGGCGGCGCAGCGCAAGCCCGGCCCGTCGATCACCGCCCTTGCCAAGGCCGAGATCGACTATTTGCTGTCGCGCGTCGCCCGTTTCGACAAGCGCGCCAATCTGACCCCGCAGGCCAGCGCGGCCGAATAAGTCGCGTAGGATGGGTAGAGCCGACGCGGCGGATGCGCCGTGTCGGCGAAACCCATCATCCTGCGCGTAAGACAATCATGGGTTTCGCTTCGCTCTACCCATCCTACAGATCGAGCATCGTCAAGAATGCCGTTCAGGGAGCTATCATCATATGTCCACCGAGCCCGGCGTCGCGCGGCCCGCTTCCACCATCCTGCTGCTGCGGCAGGGCGGCACTGACGCCATCGAAGTGTTCATGATGGTGCGGCACTATCAGATCGAGTTTGCCTCCGGGGCGCTGGTGTTTCCCGGCGGCAGCGTCGACCCCGGCGACCAGGATATCATTGGCCGCCCCGAACTCTACGCCGGCGTGGTCGGCGACGACGCCGCGACACTGGATTTTCGTATCGCCGCGATTCGCGAGACCTTCGAGGAAAGCCGTATCCTGCTGGCCCGGTCACGCGGTTCGTCCGAGTTGATCGATGCCAGCCGCGCCGGCGCGATTGCCGATGCTCATCGCGACGCCCTCAACGAGGGCAAGGTCAGATTTGCCGACATCATCGCCGACAACGACCTGGTGTTGGCGCTTGATCTGCTGGTGCCCTATGCGCACTGGATCACGCCGGAGGGCATGAAGAAGCGGTTCGATACCTGGTTCTTCCTCGCCGAGGCGCCGCCCGAACAGGTCGGCCTGCATGACGGCAAGGAATCCACCGATTCCATCTGGCTGTCGCCACGCGAAGCGCTGGAGGGCGGCGCCAGCGGCCGCTTCACGCTGCCATTCCCGACCACGCGCAATTTGATCAAGCTCGGCAAGCAGCCCGATGTCGCCGCCGCGCTGCACGATGCCCGCGGCAGCGCGGTGGTGACGGTGATGCCGGTGGTGACCAAAGACGGCGACAAGCGCACGCTGCGGATTCCGCTGGAAGCCGGCTATGACGGCGACGTGTTCGAAATGACCGGCGCGCCGTAGTCCGAATATTCCGCAGCGCCGCAGCCTGACGCTGCGCCGCACTGTTGCTCACTCCGCATGGAACTGTACTCCGCTGTTGACGCTGCGCTCCTCGGGCGTACCGTAATGGCAGGTCCGTCAGAGGCCATTGGGAGAAAAGCATGCATCAACTTGCCGGTCAGGGCGCGTTTGCGCGCCAATACATTCTCACAAGCCTGATAGTGAACAAGCGTCGCGCATCAGCCGCTTTGGCGCTGGCGGCCCTGTTGCTCGGTACGCCCGCGCAGGCACAAACCAAAGGCTCGCCGGAACATATCAGGGCCGTGACCGGCGCCATCGACAGCGCCGCGATCGTCGCCAACGCCGCGACCTCGAAGGACTGGCCGACCTACGGCCTCGATTACGCGGAGAGCCGCTTCAGCAAACTCAGCCAGATCACCGCCGACAACGTGAAAAACATCGGGCTGGTGTGGACCTACAATCTGGAATCCACCCGTGGTGTAGAAGCGACGCCGCTGGTAGTGGACGGCATCATGTATATCACCGCGCCATGGAGCGTGGTGCATGCGGTCGATGTGCGGAGCGGCAAGCGGATCTGGAGCTTTGATCCCGGCGTCGACCGCGCGAAGGGTTATCGGGGCTGCTGCGATGTCGTCAATCGCGGCGTCGCGCTCTACAAGGGGAAGGTGTTTGTCGGCGCCTATGACGGCAGGCTGGTCGCGCTCGATGCCGCCACCGGTCAGAAAGTCTGGGAGAAGGACACCATCCTCGACCACAACATGTCCTACACCATCACCGGCGCGCCGCGGGTGTTCAACGGCAAGGTCGTGATCGGCAATGGCGGCGCCGAATATGGCGTGCGCGGCTACGTCACCGCCTTCGACGCGGAGACCGGCAACCAGGCGTGGCGCTGGTTCGTGGTGCCCGGCGATCCCGCCAAGCCGTTCGAGGATGACTCGATGGCGGCGGCGGCCAAGACCTGGGATCCCGCCGGGAAGTACTGGATCAACGGCGGCGGCGGCGCGTCGTGGGACACCATCACCTTCGATCCCGAACTCAACATGATCTATATCGGCACCGGCAATGGCTCGCCCTGGAATCGCAACCTGCGCAGTCCGGCCGGCGGCGACAATCTTTACCTCGGTTCGATCGTCGCGCTCAACGCCGACACCGGCAAGTATCTCTGGCACTATCAGGAGACCCCCGGCGACAATTGGGACTACACCTCGACGCAGCCGATGATCCTCGCCGATCTCACCATCGACGGCGCTCCGCGCAAGGTGGTGCTGCACGCACCGAAGAACGGTTTCTTTTTCGTCATCGATCGCACCAATGGCAAGTTCATCTCGGCGAAAAACTTCGTCGACGTGAATTGGGCCTCCGGTTATGGCACCGATGGTCGACCGATCGAGAACCCGGCGGCGCGCAGCCCCGATAAACCCTTCGACAGCATCCCCGGGCCATTCGGCGCGCATAACTGGCACCCGATGTCGTTCAATCCGCAGACCGGTCTGGTCTACCTACCGGCGCAGGGCGTGCCGCTCAATCTCACCGGCGAAAAGACCCTGGTGCAGAATGCGCCGGCGCCGATGAAATACGGCAGCACCACGGGCTGGAATGTCGGCTTCGCGCTCAATGCCGAGCCGCCCAAGAACCTGCCCTTCGGGCGACTGCTGGCCTGGGATCCGGTCAAGCAGAAGGAAGTCTGGCGGGTCGAGCACATCGCGCCCTGGAACGGCGGCACGCTGACCACCGCGGGCAATCTGGTGTTCCAGGGTTCGGCGGATGGCCGCTTTGTCGCTTACAATGCCTCGACCGGCGAGAAGCTCTGGGAAACCCCGGTCGGCACCGGCGTGGTGGCGGCGCCCGCGACCTATCTGGTCGATGGCGTGCAATATGTCTCGATCGCGGTCGGCTGGGGCGGGGTATTCGGTATCACCCAGCGCGCCACCGATCGGGAGGGACCGGGCACGGTCTACACTTTCGCGGTGGGCGGCAAGGCGCCGTTGCCCGCATTCACCAAGTACCAGACCGAAAACCTGCTGAGCGGGGTCAAATACGACCCGAAGGACGTGCCGGAGGGTACCGCGATCTATGTCAGCGCCTGCGCCACCTGTCACGGTGTTCCCGGCGTCGACAAGGGCGGCAATGTCCGTAATCTCGGCTATGTCCCCACCGAGACCATCGCCAATCTGAAGGACTTCGTGTTCAAGGGGCCGTTCATGGACAAGGGCATGCCGGACTTCACCGGCAAGCTGACGGAGGCCGAGGTGGTCAAGATACAGGCCTTTATCCAGGGCACTGCCGACGCCATCCGGCCGAAATAGCATCGGACTGGGCGGTCCGCCGACGGGCCGTCCAATCTGTTCCCCCGGGACGCGAAGTCAGCTTATATTACGGCTGTCTGCAGTCCGGGCCAAACCATGCCATCTGCTATCACGGCGTTTTTTCAGCGGTTTCGATCATCCCCGATTTCGATCGGTCAACTGACTTTCAGCGGTTTTCTGCTGGTGTTGGCGGTCATCATGATCACCGGCGCGGCCAGCGTTGTCGCGTTTCGTCATATCGACCGGACCTTCGCGGAATTGCAGCGGCTGGAGGCTGTGGGCGATCTGGCCGAAGACATTGATCGCCGCATGAACAGCCTGCGGCTGGCGGCGCGGGACTTCGTCACCGATCCCGACGCGATGCCCGAGAAGGTGTCGCGGGCCGCGGCCGCGCTCGGCGACGATCTGAAGCAAACGCGGATCGATCTGGCGCCCGAGCAACGCGACATGATCGATGGCGTTGGCGCGCGGCTGACCAGCTACCGTGAGGGCATCGACCGGGTCAGCGCCCTGATCGCGCGCCGTACCGCGCTTGTTACCGCGCTGCCACCGCTGCGCGACAAGTTCGAAGCGGCGATCGGCGAGACGCCGAACCGTGCCACCGCCCGCAGCCTGTTCAGGGCACAGAACCAGATCAATGCCGCTTTGCTCGCGCGCGATCCGGTCAATGCGGAGCAGTCCGCGCAGCGCATGCGGGCGTTGCCGATCGACGACCCGGCGTTGCGGATCGCCGCCGATGCCTATGCCGATGGCATCGGCGCCATCGCCGCCACCGAGAGCGAGATCGCCGAGATCGATCGCGACGTGCTGGGCACCGAGGGCCGGCTGATCGGCCGCGTCACCGAATTGCTGCGCGAACTGAGTGCGCGGCGCGGCCGGGTGGTATCGCGTGAATTCGCCCGCACTTTGTCCGAGGCGAAGGGGCAAAGTATCGCGTTCGGTATCGCGGGCGTGCTGATTGGCCTGCTGGCGGCGGTGTTCGTGGTCCGGCGCACGGTGCGGCCGTTGCGGGCAATTGCGAGAGCGATGCGGGCGCTGGCCGGCGGCGCCCAGCACACCGCCATCCCCGCGACCGAGATCAGCAACGAGATCGGCGACATCGCGCGCGCCGCGGAGGTGTTTCGCCGCACCCTGGTCGATGCCGACGCGGCGCGCGAGGCGGCGGTGCGCGCATTGGCTGAGCAGCGCCTGGCCGAGGAGAGCTACCGCAAGCTGTTCGAGGGCTCGGTCGACGGCATCTATGTCACGACGCCGGAAGGCGCCTTGCTCAATGCCAATCCGGCGCTGGCGCGGATGATGGGGTACGATTCGCCGGAGGAACTGATCCGCGCCACGCTGGATATTTCACGTTCCATTTATGTCGATCCCGAAGCGCGCCAGGAGTACATGCGACGCATGGAGCGCGACGGCACGGTGCGCGAATTCGAGTACCAGGTGCGGCAGCGGCACTACTCGGTGCTGTGGATCTCCGACAGTGCCACGGCGGTGCGGGACGCCGCCGGCCACATCGTGCGCTACGAAGGCACCGTGCGCGACATCACCAACCAGAAGCGCGCGGAAGCCGCCGTGAAGGAAGGCCGCCGTCTGCTGCAGCAGGTGATCGATACGGTTCCCGCTGTGATCAATGTCAAGGATCCGCAGCTGCGCTATGTGCTGATGAACCGCTACATGGCCGGCATTTTCGGGATCGAGCCCGGCGAGGCGCTCGGCCGCACCACCGCCGACCTGATGTCGCGCTATGGGGCCGGCAAGACCGACGCGAACGACAAGCGCGTGCTGGCGACCCGCGACGGCCTCGGCTTCTACGAGGAAGAATACCAGGACGCGGCTGGCACCATGCGGCAATGGCTCGTCAACAAGATGCCGCTGCTGACGCCCGACGGCAATATCGAGAATATCGTCACGGTGGCGCTCGACATCGGCGAGCGCAAGCGCAGCGAAGCCGAGATGCGCAAGGCCAAGGACGCCGCCGAGGCCGCGCTACGCAATTTGCGCGAGACGCAAAATTCGCTGATCGAGGCGGAGAAGCTCGCCGCGCTCGGCCGTCTGGTCGCCGGCGTCGCGCACGAGGTCAACAATCCCGTCGGTATCAGCCTGACGGTGGCATCGTCGCTGGAACGCAAGATCGCGCTGTTCGCGGCGGAGGTCGCTCGCGGCGACCTGCGGCGTTCCAGTCTGACTGAATTCATCGAGTCCAACCGCGATGCCGCCTCGCAGCTGGTCGCCAATCTCAACCGCGCCGCCGAACTGATCCAGTCCTTCAAGCAGGTGGCAGCGGACCGCAATTATTCGGACCAGCGGGTGTTCGATCTGGCCGACCTGACCGAGCAGGTGGTGTTGAGCCTGAAGCCGGGGCTGCGGAAACAGAACCTCGCACTGTCCGTCGACTGCAAGCCGAATCTGATCATGAACAGCTATCCCGGCCCCTATGGGCAGGTGCTGACCAACCTGTTCCTCAACGCGGTCGCGCATGCCTTTCCGGGCGGCGGTGGCGGCGCGGTGGAGGTCCGGATTCACGAATCCGGCCCGGATCACATCGAACTGTTGTTTTCCGACAATGGGGCGGGCATGAGCCCCGAGGTGCGGCGCCGCGCCTTTGATCCGTTCTTCACCACGCGCCGCGACCAGGGCGGCACCGGGCTTGGCCTGCACATTGTCTACAGTATTGTCACCAACCGGCTCGGTGGCCGGCTGGTCCTCAGCTCCGAGCCCGGCAAGGGCACGCGCATCCAGATCGTGCTACCGCGCATAGCGCCTGTTGAGCTGGCCGCCGAGTAGAGCGCTATGTGGCATTGGCCAGTCGGCGCAACGTCGCGCGAAAAATCTGGCTGGCCGTGCCGACCAGCGCGGTACCGTTCATGGTCGCCGAATGATCGTCGAAGGTGCCGCTGACGCCAATGCCGATCGGCTGTTTTTGATTGCCGAACAGCGGGCTCATATCTGGACTCGGCGTATGCTGCATCACGGTGACCTCGCCCTTGAAGGTCCGATTGTCCGGATTGACCATGTAGCTACCGACATAAAACAGATAGGCATCGCCGCCCAGGATCTGGCCATCGCGAAAAACCACGACGCCGCTCCCCTTGCCGGAACGACCATCCAGCAGGTCGACATGGATCGAATAAAGTGCGTTTTTCATTTTGTTCCGGTGGCGTGCCTGTCCCGATGTCGCGCAGTATAATTATGTCAAGGCCGCGGCCGCATCGTCAACGTATCAGCGCGTCTTGTTCCCTGCGTTGTCGGGCAAGACAGTGGATAGCTTATCGCCACCGGTGGCGCCCTTTCGAGGCCGCTTCCGCGATATCGACGGTAAAAAGTTCGCGCTGCGAACAGTTGCTGGGGCAATCCTGAGAATCGCGTATGATACGGGCACGCCCCCCGGTAACTGTCATATTGTTGCAGCGGGTTGATTGAAGTCGCGTGATACGCGTTAGCGTGAGCGATACCAGACCAGGCGGGGAGTTGGCCCGCGAAATGCATCATCATAACTGCGCCGGCCGGGGGCTGGAGCAAGCAAATGAGCGACTGGATCACTTCCGGCGTGAATGCGCCGTGTTCGCATCATGATGGCCTTTCATACAAGGACAGGCGCCGCCGCGCTTGGCGCTGGTCCGGCGCCGCGGTGTTGGCGACGGCAGCCCTGTCGCTGACCGCATTGCCGCAATCGGTCGCCGCGCGCGATCGCGGGCAATATGCCGCCACCAGCCCGGAACTGAAATCCTGGTTCGACAGCCTGCGCAGCGGCAAGGGGCCATGTTGCTCCGACGCCGACGGCAGCGCCGTCAGCGATGTCGACTGGGAATCCAGCAGCGGTCATTACAAGGTGCGGCTCGACGGCGCCTGGCTGGATGTGCCCGACGAAGCGGTCATTACCGGACCGAACCGTGTCGGTCGTACCATGGTCTGGCCGATGCGTGGCACCGCGGGCGTTTCGATCCGCTGCTTCATGCCGGGCAGCATGACGTAGCCGCTGTTACGCCGCGCGTCGGACCGATAGTGCGGCGGCGATCAGCGAGATCGCCGCCAGCACGATGACGGCTGCGCCGTAAATATACAGCGTCAGCGGCAGGCCGAGCCGCGGCACGAACAGTCCGGCGACGATGGTTGGCAGGCTGAAGGCGAGGTAGCCGACGATCAGGATAACCGACAGCAGGCCGGCACGTTCGTGCGGCTGCGCCAGCGGCACTACGAGACGGACGCTGCCGAAGAAGCCAGCGCCGAAGCCGAAGCCGGCGACCACGGTGCCGGTCAGCAGCAGCGGAATGCTTTGGGTGGAGGTGCCGGCGAGGGTAATGAAGACGCCGACGATCAGGGCCGACATGCTGCGGATCAGGATCGTGATGCCGGGCCAGGGCCGCGCCAGCAGCATCGCCGCGGCACCGCTGAAGGTGAGCAATGAGACGGCGAAGCCGCCCAGCAGGGGTGAGTTCGATCCGGTCTCCAGTTGCAGCAGCCCCGGCATCAGCGACAGATAGAAGCCGCACAGCGCCCATAGCGCGACGATGCCCGGCGACACCAGGATCAGCGCTGGCCGCGCATGATGCGGTACCCGCACGACCGGCCGCAGCGATGCCAGCGCGCCCGGTCGCTTCACACCGGTTTCCGGCATCCACCACACCAGCGCGGCGAGCAGCACGCTGGCGATCAGCAGCACGACGTAGATCAATTGGGTCGGCATCGGCGCGTAGGTGACCAGCAGGCCGGAGAACAGCGTGCCGATCGCGGTGCCGGTCACCGGCGTGACGCTGTTCATCAGCGAGCCATGGGCGCGGTCGGTATCGAGCATCGCGGCACCGATGGCGCCGAACGCGATACCGACTGCGAACCCCTGAATGGTCCGCGCGGCGATCAGCATGGCGACCGAGTCGGCCGCGATGAACATCACCAGCGCCAGCGCGCTGATGGCGAGCCCCGAAAAGATCATCGGGCGGCGGCCGATATAATCCGACAAGCCGCCGACGGTGAGCAGCGCCAGCAGCAGGCTGATGGCGTAGGCCGAGAACACGATCGTGACCATCACCGGGGAAAATTCCCAGTGCTGCTGGTAGACGCGGTAAAGCGGCGTCGGCGCGCTGGCGCACATTGCGACGGTGCCGAGCGCGGCGATCTGAAAGATGATCGACAGGCGACGCGTCATCAGCCGCTTCGGCTGAAATTCGGGCGGGCTGGTCATCAACACGGCAAGGTCCAGGGAAAGAGGGGAAACCCGATAGAAGTCGCCGCCCTGCCTTGTTGCCGCCGCCCTGCGCGTCAACCCGAAGGTGACCGCGCAGCACGGTTGATCTGGATCATGCACAGCGCGATCCCGTTCCACAACGCCGGCTGGCTCGCCTGAGCCGTGCGCGATTGCATGGCTCGCGGCGGCGATGGCCCTTAACAACTCCCGAATCTGTTCCTATACTCTCTCTGTCACAAACAACGAAAGGAGGTGGTCCAGTGTCTCATTCCAAGCGCTGTCACCTCGCTGAGGCCGCCCGCTAGGCTCACGCTTTGAGTCCGGAAGGGCGCCTCGGCGCCTGGTTCAGCGAGAACAGGGAAGGGCGCCACGAGCCATCGTGGCGCCCTTTTCTTTTGAGGATGTCGCTCTCCGACGACGTCGATCGCCTTGACGTGGTGTCGATCCATGGCAGGCTGGGAAATGGCTTTGGCAAAGGTGATGCGATGCCGAGAACACCCCGGGACCTCGCCAGCCGGATGGCGGAGAAACGCGCCCGCCATGCAATGGCCGATGGCTATGTCCGCGAGACCTTCGTCCTGCCGCGCTGGCAAGCCCGCGCGACGGCCCGGGCCTTTCTCGATCGGTTCCCCAAACAGGCCTATATGAGCGAAGTCGAGCGCTGGCGCGAATTGCCCGGCGACGAAATCGAATTCACGATGCGGCGGCTGCCGACGGCAGATTGAACGCTCCGGCCGCGATCAGCCGGGCGATGTCGGATTCACCATGCTCTGCGCTGTCCGTGATGGGTGCCAAATCGGCGCATGCGTGAATCGAATAGCCCATGTCGAGAATGCGCCGCGGCGGATCTTCTTCGCCGGAGCCAACCTCGATGACCAGCCCTCGGGCGGCAGCGTGTTGCCATACCTCGGATTTGGTCGCAAAGGCGTTGCTGACCTGAACGGCATTGGAAAACAGCGCGTATGGCATCTGAACGACCTCCGTCTGACAGCGACATCGCGGATCTAGTGATAATGTTGCGTTGCAACAAGAGCGACTTTCGTCGCGCGCGAAAACGTGAACATCCTGATTTCCGCTGATCCGAGGGGATGTCAGTCGCGTGGCGTGATCTGCAATTCCAGCAGCGCCATGGTTTTCAGCATGGTCGGGTCGCGCTCGCCCTCCTTGGTCGTTCGCAAAATGCTTTCGGCGATCGATTGCACATGCGACGAGTTGACGGGCATGGGAAGCGTCGACACGGCGTCGTCAAGCGCTTCCTTCATCACGGTAATCATTTCCGGCGGAAACGACGCGTTGGAAAAATCCTTCATTCCTGCCTCCCGGGGCATCGCGCCCGTGTTCCACCCCACTGAACGAAGCCGCGGGTGCCGGGAATGTTCCGTCGGAAAGACTGTACGGCCTTTGCCGTTGGCCAAACGTAGCACTGCGATTTGCAGCGATGGAACCATTGCGGCTGAGACGGTGAGGTGGTCCCGGTTGTCTGAACAGATTTTCCGCGTCGATAGGTGGAGCCTCTGCCGGGGGTAGGCTGCCATGCGGACCGGCAACGAAGTGAAGTAGGCCTGATCGGGCGTCCGGCCGTCAAGGCTGGAGTGAGTCCGTCTGCCATTGTAAAAGTCCAGATATTGGCCGATCGATTGTCGCGCTTTGCCGACGCTGTCGTAAGCCCGCAGATAGACCTCCTCGT
>JACMOT010000457.1 GCA_014377915.1 Tardiphaga sp. | reverse complement strand
GCACCGCGGCCGTTGCAATCGCCGATCGCGAAAATACCGGGCACATTGGTGGCGAGGCTGTCATCCACCTTGATGTAGCCCTTGGCATCCATCGCGACGCCGGCTCTGTCCAGTCCGAGATCGTCGGTGTTGGGACGGCGGCCGACCGCCAGCAGCACGTCGCTGGCGATGATCTCCGGATCGCCATCGGTGCAATCGACGCCGACACCGATCCCGTCGGGATGTGCCCTGAAGCTGATACATTCCGCATTGCTGCGGACCTGAATGCCTTCGGCCTCGAGGATGTCGCGGATCGCCTGCGAAATCTCTTCGTCCTCGCGCGCTACCAGTCGCGTGCCTTTTTCCACCACCGTGACCTCGGCACCAAAGCGGCGATACATCTGCGCGAATTCCAGCCCGATATAGCTGCCGCCAATCACCACCAGGTGGCGCGGCACGCGGTCGAGCCGCAGGATGCTGGAATTGGTGAGATAATCGATGTCGTGAATGCCGGGCATCTCCGGCACCATCGCGCGGCCGCCGACATTCAGGAATATTTTTGGCGCGGTCAGGAGTTCGTCGCCGACGCGAATCGTGTCGGCGGATTCGAAGCGGGCATGCCCGTTGATCACGGTGCATTTCTCCATGCCGCCGAGCCAGCTCTCGACGCCGGCGCGGGAGTCGAGCGTCACTTTATCGGCACGGGCTTTGACAAGCTTCATGTCGATCCGCACCGGAGAATCCAGCATCACGCCGAAATCGGCGGCGCGGCGCGCGAGATGCGCGGCATAGGCGCTGGCGACCAGCGTCTTGGTCGGCTTGCAGCCGGTGTTGACGCAGGTGCCACCGAACAGATGGCGCTCGATGAGCGCCACCGACATGCCGGCGGCGGTGAGCCGACCGGCCAGTGGCGGGCCGGCCTGCCCGGCCCCGACGATGATGGCGTCGAAGCCGCGGGTCATTTCAGCGCCAGCACGACAAGGACGGCGCCGATAATGGCGATGGCGTCCTCGATGAAAGCCGCGGGTGCATCCTTGCCAAAGCTTGCTGCCAACCGGGCGCGCAGTTCCGCTCCGCCAAGTGTGCCGATCACCGCGCCGCCGAAGCCGGCCACGGCACCCAGCAGCGCGTTGGCCGGACCTGCGATGGCGATACCGGCCACGGCGCCGATCAGCACGCGGGCGCCAAATTGCGATGGCACCTTGCGGCTCGGCGTCGACGGCAGTTGGTCGGTGATGAGTTCGCCGAGCGCCAGCACGGTGAAGATGCTCACGGCCCAGATCGAACCGAGGAACGACAACCACGAGCCGTCGAGATTCAGGTAGCCGAGATAGGCGGCCCAGCTTACGGCCGCCGCCGGCGTCATGGTTCGCAGGCCGGCGACCACGCCCATCAATAGTCCGAGCAGATAGATCAATTCACCGCTCCCCATGCCTTGGCGCACCGCGCTACTGGGGTAGCAGCGTAGCGAAGACGGGGCGATCCGCCAACTGCAACGGGTTCGAGGAGTGATACGAACAGGAACAGTCCGCGATGGCGGAACAATGCGCGTTGCCGCGATCTCAATGGCCGGGGCGGCGAACGGCGCGGGACAAGACCGACGCCGTCATCGCCTCGTTCAGCCGGCGCGGTCGGCAGAAGCGCTGTGCAGCGCCTCGAACTCGGCGATCGGATGCGGCCCGCCCTCGGGTCCGGTGATCTCGACATCCCAGCAGCCGTCATCCAGCAGCTCTTTGGCTTTCTTCACGGCCGCCGCGGCATTATCGCGACGCAATGAAATAGTCCCTGACGTATCGGTTCCCTTGACGAAAAATGGCAAGTGGCGTCCTCCCTGCAAAGACCGTGCGCGACATTCTCGTCGCATCACTTTCACATCAGATCATAGGACAAAGCCCAACTCCAGCATTTGCCGGAACACGATAACGAGAATTATTGCCGCAAGCGTGCGGCGGGTGTTCGCGTCAGCATGAAGAAGCTGACAACACCGATGGTCAGGAATACCGCCATCGCGATCAGCACGGCGGGAAGACCCCAACTCGCTGCTATCGGTGCGGTAGCCGACTGCATCACGGCGACACCGAGAAAGAACGCCAGATTCACGGCCGACAGCGCCTTGCCGGTATTTTCCAGCGCTACCATTTGTCGCGTCATCGCGTAGATGAGCGGCTGCACGCAGACCAGCAGACCGATCGACACCAGCACCACGATGTCGAACGAGACCGGCATGAAGACGACTGCGAAGGCGCGGGCCAGCGGCATGCCCGGCGCGCCACAGGCGAGCAGCACAAACAGAGCGGCGGCGATCAGCTGCGTTACCAGCAGCAACATCCGGCGCTGACCGATCCTGCGGTCCACCAGCCCCATCAGCGCTGGACCGACCACCAGCGCGACGGTGAACACCGTCAACACATTGCCGGCATCGAGCCGCGACAGGCCTTTGACATCCATCAGCCACGGTCCGACCCACAGGCCACGCAGTACCAGCAGCACCGCCAGCGAGACGAAGGCAAGAATGACAATGCCACGCAGCGCCGGAGCGGCACCCAGCCGCAGCACCGTCCTCATCTCCGCCCGCAGCGCCGGGCTCTTCTTGACCTGCTGCGGCCGGTCGCCCGGCACGATCAGTATCACCAGGCCAGCCACCGCCAGCGCGGCGAAGCCTGCGAGCCAGAAGCCGGTACGCCATCCCCATTGCTCGACCACGAAGGCCAATGGACTCGCCGACAGCAGCATGCCGGCATTACCGAGCGACAGGATCAGCCCCGACCACACCCCGAACTGTGACGACGACAAGCGTTTGGCGGCCAGCGCCATCGGGCACATCAGCATGCCCGAGGTCGCCAGGCCGAGCAGCAATTGCGCTGCCAGAAAACTGGCAGGCCCGCGCCACAGCGCGGCCAGCCCGGCGCCGGCGAAGGTACCGACCAACAGCGTAAGCGCGACGTTGCGGATACTGTAACGATCGAGCGCCACGCCGACGGGAATCTGGCAGATCGCAAACGAGAAATGATAGGCCGCCGTCAGCGCCGCCAGCCGCTGCGCTGTCGAGCCGAGATCGGCGGCGAGCAGATCGATCGCCATCGCCGGCATGGTGCGCAGCAGGTTGGAAAGGACGTGGCCGCAGGTCAGGATCACCAGTGCCGCCATCAACGCATAGGCGACGCTTGGCGCGGTGTCAGGATTACGAGCCGCCAGTCTGATGCCAATGTTCATCCGCGTCGGGTACGACGAAACGGCGAGAGCGGCAAGGCGCTGGCCTTACGCTGCCCCGCCCCACACATGGAGGGAGCGCTACGCGCGCTCTAACCTTCTCCCCGCCACGCGCGGGGAGAGGAAAGAGCAGCTAAGCCGCCGAGGCGATGATGCGGATCGGAATCGACTTATAGGCCGGCGTTCCGGATTTGGCATCATGCTGGTCGAGCGAAACCAGCACATTGGCTTCGGGGTAGTAGGCCGCCACCGAACCTTGCGGAATGTTGTAGGCTACCGCCGTCATCCGCAGCAACTCGCGGGGCGCCGCGCCCGGCGACGCCAGCACCAGGTCAATCAGGTCGCCATGTGCGAGGCCGCGGCTGGCAAGATCCTGCTCGTTGACGAACACCACATCGCGGCGTCCGGTGATGCCGCGATAGCGGTCATTCATGCCGTAGATCGTGGTGTTGTACTGGTCGTGGCTGCGGATCGTGGTCAGCGTCAGCGCGTCGCCGGCGGCACCGTCTTCATAGACGCCGGGGAACACCAGAAAATTCGCCTTCTTGCCCGGCGTCAGCCATTCCCGTTCGGACGCGGCATTGCGCAGCCGGAAACCACCAGGCTCCTTGATCCGGCGGTTATAATCCTTGAACGCCGGAAACACGCCCTCGATGGCGTCGCGGATCTTGCTGTAATCAGCGACCAGTTCCATCCAATTTACTTTGGTCTGTGGCAGCGTCGCCAGCGCCATTTCGCAAACGATCAGGATTTCTGATTTCAGATGTTCGGAAGCCGGCTTCAGCCCGCCGCGCGAGCCATGTACCATCGACATCGAATCTTCCACCGTGACCAGCTGCGGCCCGGTTGCCTGAACGTCGATCTCGGTGCGGCCGAGACAGGGCAGGATGATCGATTCTTTCGCGATCAGCAGGTGCGAACGGTTGAGCTTGGTGGCGATATGTACCGCCAGATCGAGGCTGCGCATCGCCGGATAGGTTTCTTCCGGATCGGACATCGCTACCGCGAGATTGCCACCGAGACAGATCAGCGCCTTGGAGCGGCCGTCGCGGATCGCGCGTACCGCGCCGACCGCGTCATGACCATGCGCGGTCGGCGGATCGAAGCCGAACACACGCTTGATGCCGTCGAGCAGCGCCTGGTTCGGCAGCTCGGTGATGCCCACGGTGCGGTCGCCCTGCACGTTGGAATGGCCGCGCAACGGCGAGATGCCGGCGCCGGGCCGGCCGATATTGCCACGCAGCATCAGGAGATTGGCAATCTGCTGCACATTGCCGGTACCGTGGCGATGCTGGGTGATGCCCATGCCGTAATTGATGATGACGTTCTTGGCCTGCGCGTAGATCGCGCCGAGTTCCTCGAGCTTGGCGCGCGACAGGCCCGCGGATTTCTCGAGCGACTCCCACGACGTCGCCTCAAGATCGGCCAGTAGCGCCTCGAGGCCATCGGTGTGTTCGGCAATGAAGGCGCGATCCAGCACGCCTTCACCGCCGGCCTTGAGGCTGGCGGCATCGAGCGCCACCACCGCTTTCATCATGCCCTTCAGCACCGCGACATCGCCGCCGACCTTGACCTGATAGTAGGCCGACGACAGTTGCGTCGAACTGTTGGTCAGCATTTCCACCGGGCCCTGCGGCGAGGTGAAGCGCTCCAGTCCGCGCTCGCGCAGCGGATTGATCGAGACGATGGCCGCGCCGCGCTTGGCGCATTCGCGCAGCGTGTTGAGCATGCGCGGATGGTTGGTGCCGGGATTATGACCGATACAGAACAACGCATCGGCATGGTCGAAATCTTCCAGCGTCACGGTACCCTTGCCGACACCGATCGATTGCGGCAGGCCGACGCTGGTGGCTTCGTGGCACATGTTGGAGCAGTCGGGAAAATTATTGGTGCCGTATTCGCGCACGAACAACTGATACAGAAAGGCGGCTTCGTTGGAGCAGCGGCCCGACGTGTAGAACTCCGCCATGTTGGGATCCGGCAGCGCGCGCAGCGACGTGCCGATCCGCGTCATCGCCTCTTCCCAGGAAATTGGCAGATAGCGATCGGAGGCGGCGTCATAAGCCATCGGATGCGTCAGGCGCCCCTCGTTTTCGAGATCGTGATCCTTCCACTCCCAGAGCTCGCTCACGGTGTGCGCCGCGAAGAATTCCGGCGTCGTCCGCTTGGCGGTCGCTTCCCACGATACCGCCTTGGCGCCGTTCTCACAGAACTCGAATGACGACGTATGCTTCGGATCGGGCCAGGCGCAGCCCGGGCAATCAAAGCCGTGCGGCTGGTTCATGGTGAGCAGGCCCTGGGTCTCGTTGACCACCGCCATCTGGCCACGCACCGCGTCGGCCACGGCCTTGAGCGCGCCCCAGCCGGCGGCTGCGCCCGTATAGTCTTCAACGCCCTTGACCTGCTTCTTCGCCATCGCGACCATTCCTCAACTTGCGGCCCATACGACCGTTGGTGTCACATATCACAAAGAGTGCACTGCAACAGTTATTGCGTATCACCTTTCATTGACTGCGCGGCCTTGTCGATGCGGGTTGAACCAGCCTAAGCACATCAGGCTGGTTGGGCGTCAATTCCCATCGCCCGATTGCATATGCAAATGGAGATCTGATGCATTATCCGTCGCTGTTCACGCCGCTGCAGATCGGCCCCTATCATCTCAGCCATCGCGTCGCGATGGCGCCGCTGACGCGGATGCGTGCCGATACGAGCAGCCTCGCCGCGCGCGCGCTGAATGCGGAATATTATGCGCAGCGCGCGACGCAAGGCGGCCTGATCATCGCCGAGGCCTCGCAGGTGACACCGACCGGCCGTGGCAATCCGGACACGCCGGGGATTTACTCGAGGGCGCAGGTCGCTGGCTGGAAGCAGGTCACCGACGCCGTACACGCCAAGGGCGGCATCATCTTCCTGCAGCTATGGCATGTCGGCCGGGCGTCGCATTCCTCGTATCAGCCCGATGGCGTCCTGCCGGTATCGGCGTCGGCGATCGCCATTTCCGGCAAGACCCGCACCGCCTCAGGCGACATCGCGCCCTACGAGGTGCCGCGCGCGCTGCGGACCGACGAGATCCCCGGCATTGTCGAGGCCTACCGGCAGGGTGCACGCAACGCGCTGGAAGCCGGCTTCGACGGCATCGAGATCCATGGCGCCAATGGCTATCTGCTCGAGCAGTTCCTGCAGTCGCGGTCCAATTTGCGCATCGACCGCTATGGCGGCAGCATCGAGAACCGCGCGCGGCTGCTGCTGGAAGTCGTCGATGCGGTCGTCGAGGTATGGGGTGCCGACCGCGTCGCGGTACGGCTGTCACCCTATGGCGTCGCCAATGACAGTGGCGAGGCCGACCCGATGCCGCTCTACAGCCACGTCATCGGCAAGCTCGCGCCGCTGGGGCTGGCCTATCTGCATTTCGTCGAGCCGCGCAGCAGCGGCGCCGGACGTTCCGAGGTCAACCACACCGATGTGCCCGCGGCGTTCGAACTGTTCCGGCCGCTATGGCCGGGCGTGCTGATCACCGCCGGCGGCTTCGACGGCGCTTCCGCCGAGGCTGCGGTCGCTTCCGGCAATGTCGATGCCATCGCGTTCGGCCGAACCTTCATCGCCAATCCCGACCTGCCCGAGCGCATCAGGAAAAACGCATTGCTGACGCCCTATGACCGAGCGACATTCTATGGCGGCGACGTCGCTGGCTATACCGACTATCCGTTCCAGGAAGCAGAATAGCTAAAGCTTAAATCGTCATGGCCGGGATTGTCCCGCCCATGACGAGGTTCCGCGCCAACGTGGATGCCCGGCGCATCGCCGGGCATGACGAAGGTGTATATTCGCTACAGCCCCGCGCCTTTCGAGATCGCGTCGGTAAACGAGCGATCGACGAGGGTTGCCGCATCCAGCTTCGTCTTGATCAACCCGGCGCGCAGATAGAGATCGATCGTCTTCTGTTCGTCGGCGATCACGCTGTCATCGATCGGCGCGATGCGGATCTTGGCGCGGGTCAACCAGTTCAACGGCACCGAAGGCACCACGTTCATCAACTTGCCCCAGGTCTGCGCATAGCTGTCGGCATTGTTCAGCGCCCAGGCACGTGCCTGCGTCAGCCTGCGCAAGAAGTCTTCCAGCTCCGGCCGCTTGTCCTTGATCGCCGTCGGTGTCGCCACCTGCAGGCTGAGGCCGGCTGACAATCCCTCCGCCGTCAACACGCGACGCGATTCGAACAACACCTCTTCCTGGCTGACATAGGGCTCCCAGGTCGACCACGCATCCACAGAACCGCGGCTGTAGGCGACCTTGGCATCGGCAGGTGCGAGAAACACCAGCTGGATGTCGGCCGGCGTCCAACCCTTCGACTCCAGCGCGGCGAGGATCAACTGGTGACCGATCGAGCCGCGGCCGGTGGCGATCTTCTTGCCCTTCAGCTCGTCGAAACTCTTGATAGTGGATTCCTTCGGTACCAGGATCGCGAGACCTTCCTGGGTCTGCCGGATCGCGCCGATCGCCTTGACCGGGACGTTGGCGGCAGCGGCGAAGGTGAACGGCGCATCTCCAACCAGGCCGGTCTCGATCGCGCCGGCGCCAAGCGCTTCCAGCAAGGGCGCCGCCGCGGCAAACTCCTTCCATTCGATCTTGTAGGGCAGATCCTTGAGCACACCCGAGGCTTCCATTACCGCCCGCGAATTGCCTTTCTGGTCGCCGACGATCAGGGTGGTTTCCGCATGGGCGGATGACAGCGTCGCGGCAATCAGCGCGGCAGCTAGGACAAGACGGTTCATTACGCGGCAACTCCACTGTTCTTCTGGGCAATACCGCGCTGGGCGACCAGTTCGCGGGTCCGCGGAATCAACTCGCGGCCATAGTCGATGGCATCGACCAGCGGATCGAAGCCGCGGATCAGGAAATGGCTGACGCCGAGATCGTAGTAATCCGCGAATACTTCGGCGACCTGCTCGGGGGTGCCGACCAGCGCCGTGGTGTTGCTGTTGGCGCCGGTAAGCGCCGCCATCTCGGTCCACAGCCGCTTGTCGATCCGGGTGCCCTGCTCCGCCAACGCCAGCAGACGCTTGGCGCCAGCAGTGGCGTGACCGTCGGCCGGCTTGCGATAGCCGGTCTTGTCCTGCAGCGCGGTGGCGCGCGCCAGAATGTCGTCGGCCTTGGCCCAGGCCTTCTCCTCGGTGTCGGCAATGATCGGCCGCACCGACAGGCTGAAGCGCGGCGACGGCCGGCCGAGTTTCGCGGCAGCGGCGCGCACGCGCGTGGTGACGTCACGGACCTGCGCATAGGATTCACCCCACAGCGCAAAGGTGTCGGCATGTTTACCGGCGACCTCGATCGCGGCGTCCGAAGCACCGCCGACGAAAATATGGATCGGACTGTACGGCTTCACCTGCGCAAAACCGTTCTCGATCTGGAAATACTTGCCGTTATAGGTGAACGGTTTCTCGCTGGTCCACTCGGCCTTGAGGACGTCGAGCCACTCGTCAGTGCGGGCGTAGCGCTCATCCTTGTCGTCGAGCGTGTTGCCGTCCTGTCGCAACTCCTTGGCGTTTCCGCCGGTGATGACATGCAGCGAGACGCGGCCCTTGGAGAACTGGTCGATGGTGGCGAGCTGGCGCGCCAGCACGGTCGGCGCCGTGAAGCCCGGGCGCTGCGCGATCATCATGTTGAGGCGCTCAGTCACGCCCAGCACATGCTGCGCGACCTGCAGGCCGTCCGGCGTAGTGGAATGAAATGCCAGCAGCGCGCGGTCGAAGCCGGCGAGTTCGTGGGCCTTGGCCACCGTCTCGATATAGGCCGGATCCAGCACCGGCCCGGAGCGCACGCGAGTCTCGGAGGAATCGTTATTGCTGATGAAGCCGATGAATTCGACGGACATGGTGGATCTCCATTCTCTCGATGGTTGATTAGATGCCGAGGGCAAGGCGGCCCGCGCTGATGCGCGTGGCGTCGTCCTGCGGGGTATGAACGCGGCCGCACATCACGTCGCGAAAATGCCGCTCGAGCGGATTGGCGCGGGTCAGGCCGTGATTGCTGGTCAGGGACAGCGCCTCTTCGACCGCCGCGACCGCATTGTTGGTGACGGTGAGCTTGATGATATTGGCTTCGGACGAGGTAAGCGCGATGCCGTCGTCGATATCGCGGGCAAAACTGTCGAGCAGCCGCGCATTGACGGCCAGCCTGGCTTCGATGCCACCTACAATTTCCTGCGCACGCGATAGCGTGGCCAGTGGCGCGCCAAGGCTGGCGGGCACGCGGCTGTTGAGGAAGTCGACCACCCAGTCGCGGGCGGCCCGGGCGACGCCATCATAGACCGCGCCGACCAGCACCGCCTGCACGGTCGCCTGGGCAATATCCGGCGCGCCCCATTCCGCGGGCTTGCGCAGATCGATTTCATGATCGAACGGCACCAGCACGTCGTCGAACACGACGTCGTGGCTGCCCGACGCGCGCAGCCCAAGATGGTCCCACGTCTCGACGATCGTCGTGCCGGGCAATCCGGCGGACACCAGCAACAGGCCGATGCGCAACTCCGGCTCATCCGTCTTCGCCCACACCGTGTACCATTTCAGAATCGGCGCGCCGGTCGAATAGATTTTGTGGCCGCTCAGCCTCCAGCCTTGCGCCGTGCGCTTCACCGTCGTCGCCGGCAGGCCGCCGCGCGAGGGCGAGCCGAGATCCGGCTCGACGCGGAGCGCATTGACCAAGGCAAGGCCAGCAGCCGCTTCCCTGCCAAGCTTGTGCGCCAGATCCACCGGCCAGCGCGGGCTGGCGGCGATGACGAGGTGATGGATGTAATGCATCGCCAGCACCAGGCCGGTCGCCGGATCGGCCTTGCCGACAATGCCGACAATGCGCGCCGCATCGCGGACGCCGCGGCCGGCGCCGCCCAGCGCTTTCGGCACCGTCAGGGCCAACAGCCCGGCGTCAGCCAGTTCCTGAAAATTCTCGAATGGAAAACTGCCGGTGCGATCATGCCGCGGCGCGCGCTCGGCGAAACCGGGCGCCAGAAGGCTGGCCTTGTCGAAGATTGTCGAAGCTGCGTCCATCGCGGAAATGCGACCTGTCATTGAAAGGCTTTGAATGGCCATGGCGCGCGTGAACGCGCCGCACATGTTGCCTACAAAAGATGAGGTGCATCAGCGCCACCGTCAATGAAATGGAATTCCGTATCCGGCTATGAACCGACAGATAATCACCCCGAGACCCCGCCCCGGTGGTGAAACCGCGTTTGCCTCCCGAAATCGGGCAACGAACCGCTGCGGGCAACCACTTTTGCAGGCTCTGGCCACGCGTTCCGGATGAATTATTCGGTAGGAACCGGCGAGCTTGCGCGGTAAACTTGGTCCGGTTCGCGACGGACCTGGAGCAGATATGATGGACGTTACCCTCTCGGCGGCGGAACTCAATGACCGCATCGCGGTGCTTCGCGACAATATCCGGCAATTGATCGAACAGGCAGCCGCCGCCTCCGGCGAGCAAAACGAAACGCGTACTGCCGACCGTCTCGAGCAGCAGAACGAAGAACTGGATCGGCTGATCGCACAGCGCGAATCGCTCGCCAAATAATTTTGTGGGCGTGGCAGACTTGTGCTCTGCCCAATGGACGGGCGGAATGCCCGAAACCACGGCTTTCGCCCGCCTTGCCCTCTGCTAGATTCACCGCATGAACATTCAGGCCAAGATCGACATCAGGCACTCGACCTGTCCGCATGACTGCCCGTCCGCCTGCGCCCTCGACATCGAGGTGATCAATGGCGCGACCATCGGTCGGGTGCGCGGATCCAAGCAGCAAAGCTATACGGCCGGCGTGGTCTGCGCCAAGGTCGCGCGCTATGCCGAGCGCATCCACCATCCCGATCGGTTGATGCATCCAATGCGCCGCATTGGGCCAAAGGGCTCGGGGCAGTTCGCGCGCATTTCCTGGGACGAGGCGCTCGACGAAATCGCCGAGAAATTTGACGAAGCCGAACGCGACTTCGGCGCGCAATCGGTGTGGCCCTACTACTATGCGGGCACGATGGGACTGGTGATGCGCGACGGGCTCAACCGCCTCGCCCATGTGAAAAAATATTCGCGCTTCTACAGCACGATCTGCTCGACCATCGCTTGGGCCGGCTACACCGCCGGCACCGGCAAGGTCGCCGGCGTCGATCCGCGCGAGATGGCGAAATCCGATCTGATCGTGGTCTGGGGTACCAATCCGGTCAATACCCAGGTCAATGTGATGACCCATGTGGCCCGCGCCCGCAAGGAACGCGGCGCGAAGCTCGCGGTCGTCGACATCTACGACAACGACACCATGAAGCAGGCGGACGTCAAGATCCTGCTGCGGCCGGGCACCGATGGCGCCTTTGCCGCCGGCGTCATGCATGTGCTGTTTCGCGACGGCTTCGCCGATCTCGAGTATCTTGCAAAGTACACCGACGCCTCGCCCGAACTGGAAGCTCATCTCGCCAGTCGCACGCCGGAATGGGCGTCCGCGATCTGTGGCGTGGCGGTAGCGGAGATCAAGGCATTTGCGAAACTGGTCGGCGAGACCAAGCGCTCGTTCTTCCGGCTTGGCTATGGTTTTACCCGCAGCCGTAACGGCGCGACGCAGATGCACGCTGCGTTGTGCATTCCCGCGGTGACCGGCGCCTGGCAGGTTGAAGGCGGCGGCGCCTTCTACAACAACGCCGCGCTGTGGAAGTTCGACAAGACGCTAATTGAGGGCCTCGACGTCATTGATCCCGCCACGCGTCGGCTCGATCAATCAAAGATCGGCCGGGTGCTGACCGGCGATGCCGAGGCGTTGCACCACGGGCCGCCGGTGAAGGCGATGCTGATCCAGAACACCAACCCGATGACGGTGGCGCCGGAGCAGGCGCTGGTCCGGGCCGGCTTCGCACGCGACGACCTGTTCGTCGCGGTGCATGAGCAGTTCATGACCGAGACGGCGCAGATGGCCGACATCGTGTTGCCGGCGACGATGTTCATGGAGCATGACGACTTGTACTACGGCGGCGGCCATCAGCATATTTCGGTCGGCGCCAAACTGATCGACGCGCCCGGCGAGTGCCGCTCCAACCACGAGGTACTGCAGGGCCTGGCCGAGCGGCTCGGAGCCGAACATCGCGCCTTCGCCATGACGCCGCGCGAGATCATCGACGAAACTTTGCGGACGAGCGGCCGCGGCGAAATCCAGGCTCTTGAGGCCGAATTGTGGCGCGATATCCAGCCGGATTTCCGCACCTCGCACTACCTCGACGGCTTCGGACACGCCGACGGCAAGTTCCATTTCAAGGCCGACTGGTCGCAGGTGCCGATGCCCAATGCCGGGCTGATGGGCACCTGGGACGCCATGCCGTCATTCCCTGACCATTGGGCGGTGATCGAACAGGCCGACGACGCACATCCGTTTCGCCTCGCCACCAGCCCGTCGCGCAGCTTTCTCAATTCCAGCTTCAACGAGACGCCGTCGTCGAAGACCCGCGAGGGCGCGCCGAGCGTGATGATGCACCCCGAAGACGCGGCGCGACTGTCGATCCTTGATGGTGATGCGGTAACGCTCGGCAATGTGCGCGGCGAGACGACGCTGACCGCGCGGATCTTCCCTGGCCTGCGGCGCGGCGTGCTGATCGCGGAATCGGTGCACGCCAACAAGTCGCATATCGGCGGCCGCGGCATCAACATGCTGACGTCAGGCGACGCCGTAGCGCCCTATGGCGGAGCGGCGTTCCACGACAACAAGGTGTGGGTGAAGAAGGTTTCCGTCTGAGCCACCGGCTGCGAAACCAGCTCAGTCGTCCAGCGGCACGTTGGCCAGGCCGAGCAGCGCGGGTGATTCTTCCAGTACGAGAAAAGTCGGGACTTTGCTCAGGAATTCCTCGAAGCGGCCCTTGGCTTCGAACCGCTCGCGAAACGCCGACGACGCGAAGGCTTCCTTGAAGCGCAGCAGGATGCCGCCGGCAATGTAGATGCCGCCGGTGGCGCCGAGCGTCAGCGCCAGATTGCCGGCCACGGTGCCCAGCATCGCGCAGAAATGCGCGAAGGCGGCCACGCAGGTCGCATCGCCGCCATCCATCGCGCGCCCTGTCACATCCGCGGGCGACAGCGACTCGGCGGTCCTGCCCTCGATCTCACACAGCGCCTCGTAGAGATTGACCAGCCCGGCGCCGCACAGCGCGCGCTCCGCCGAGACGTGCGGCCAGCGTTTGCGCAGCACGGCGATGATCCGGTCCTCTTCCGCCGTCACGGCCGGCAATGTCACGTGACCGCCTTCCCCCGGCAGCAGCAGCCGGCCAGACCGATGCGGCACCAGCGATCCCACGCCGAGCCCCGTGCCCGGCCCGATCACGCCGACCGGCCCCGTCACTTGCGGGCAGGACGGGCCGATCCGGAAACAGTCCTGCTTCGGCAGATACGGCACCGACATCGCCGTGGCCGCAAAATCATTGACGACGAGGAGCGATGAAAAGCCCAGGTTCCGCTTCATCTCGGCGATCGAGAACGACCAGTCCAGATTGGTGAGCGCCACATCGTCGCCGAACACCGGGCCTGCCACGGCGAAGGCGCCCTGCTGCGGCCTCAGTCCCGACGGAAGTTTGGCAACGTAGTCGGCCAGCGCCTCGCCCAACGACGCATATCGAGCGACCGGCATATGCGCCAACTCGCCATAGGCGCCGTTCTGCGCCACTGCAAAACGGGCATTGGTTCCCCCGATATCGCCGATGATACGTGGGACACTGTTCTGATCAGATTTCACTAAATGGCTTTCCGGCAGGGATGCCAGCGACCCGCCGCCGGCCGCCCGATTGCCGCGGCAGCAGTAGCAAATTTTGCGGGTGCCGCACAAGCAGCTGATCCCCAAACTCGGCGCGACCAACTGGCGCGATCTGTTACAGTGAATGGCCGGCAGATCGAACGCCGGCGGAAGTGGGACAATTCAAGATGATGACGTTGCGTCAGGTCGAGGTGATCCGCGCCGTGATGGTGACTGGCACCATTGGCGGCGCGGCGAAGCTGCTCAATGTGTCCGCGCCGGGTATCAGCCGCCTGGTCAAATACACCGAGAAGTCGCTGGGCATCCGCTTCTTCCAGCGCCAGAACGGCCGCTATTTTCCAACCTCGGAAGCACAGAGCATTTTCGAGCAGATCAACGGCGTGTACAAAAAGGTCGACGACCTCACCGAGATCATTTCCAAGATCGGCCGCGGAGCGCTGTCGGAATTACGCATCGGCTCGGTGCCGAGCATTTCGCAAGTGATGGTGCCGCGCGCGATCGAGCAGGTGCGGCGGCGCTATCCCGAGCTGCGCATCGACATCAACATTCTCAAGCTCGAAGAAGCGATTGATTATCTGCTGCTCGGTCGCGGCGATTGCGTCGCCATGAGTTACCGGCTCGAACATACCGGACTCGACTTTTTGCCGCTCGCCTCGGGCGAGCTGTTCTGCGTCGTGCCGGAAGGCCATGAGCTGGCGGACCGCAAGCAGGTCTCCGCCAAGGAGATCATCCGCTATCCGCTGATCGGCATCGACCCCAACGATCCCTATGGGCGGATCATGGCCGAGATCTTCGCGCGCTATAAACTGAATTACGACATCACCATCCGGGCGCGGTTCGGCACCACGGTCTGCGCCCTCGTGAAGGCGGGGCTGGGCATCGCGGTGATCGATCAATTCACCGTGGCGCATGGCGGCTACCCCGGCGTTGTCGCGGTGCCGATCGTCGAGCCAACCCGATTCGACACCTACATCGCCGTGAAGCGCGGCGCGCCGCTGTCGCTGCATATCGAGCACTTCATCGAATGCCTGCGCGCGGAAATGCGGGCCGTTGGCTTGGCAGCGGCCAAAAAGCCGGAGACGCGCGCCCGAAAGAGAATAACATAATGTTAGGTTTAACGCATAACAGGGTAATTGTGTTCACCTCCCGTCCGGCTATCCTGAAGCGCGCCTGCAGATGACTTTGCAAGCAAAATGACAGTGACCATCGAATAATGAACGCAACCGTCCCCCGGCTTCCCGCCACCGGCCGCCGTTTTCTCACCGGCCTGCTCGGCGCGCCGATCGCCCATTCCGCGTCGCCAGCGATGCATGAGCGAGCAGCGGACGCGCTGGGCGCGCGCTGCCACTACCAGCTCATCGAAGTGGCCGGCGCCGACCGCGACGAATTGAAACGTCTGCTGGACGGTGTCCGATATCTCGGCTTTGCCGGCATCAACGTCACCTTTCCCTACAAGGAAGCCGTGCTCGACCTGCTCGACGACCTGTCGCCCGGAGCCCGGGCGATCGGCGCTGTCAACACGGTCGTGGCGCGTGACGGCCGCCTGACCGGCTACAACACCGATACATCCGGCTTTGCCCGCGCCGTTGGCCAGCTTGTTGAAGAGTCACAGCATGGCGCCGTCGCCGTGATTGGCACCGGCGGCGTCGGCAAGGCCATCGCCTTTGCGCTGGCCGAGCTCGGCGTCACCGATATCCGGATTTTTGATACCGACCGCGACAAGGCCAAGCGGCTGGCGTCGCAACTGCGGCACAAGCGGGCGGTCCGGATCGCCGATAGCGTCGAGGACGCCCTGGCCGGCGCCGTCGGGCTGGTCAACGGCACGCCGATCGGGATGCTGCCGAACACGGGCACGCCGGTGCCGGAGGCGCTGCTGCGGGCTGACCTGTGGGTCGCTGACGCCGTCTATTCGCCGCTGTGGACGCCGCTACTCAACGCCGCCAAGGCCAGGGGCGCCAGGGTATTGACCGGGCGCGATCTGGCGATCTATCAGGCCGCCGACGCCTTCGAGCTGTTTACCGACCTTGCGCCATCCACTATCGAAATGGGAATTGCATTCGACGCCATCATGGTCAAAAGGTACGCCACTTCTAACGCAGCCTGACAACGCCGCCGACTACAAGGCCGCGGTCAACGAACCGAATTCAACCAAGGGAGGACTCCATGAAGCCCGTGTTTTTGGCGAGCGCTCTGCTCGCGACCATCCTGACCGGCGGCGCGCTCGCGCAATCCGGCGCGCCGATCAAGCTGGCCAATGTGGCTGAACTGTCCGGCGGCGGCGCCACGGTCGGGACCAACTGGAAGAACGGCATCGACCTCGCCATCGAGGAGATCAATGCCAAGGGCGGCGTGCTCGGCCGCAAGCTCGAAGTCACCCATGCCGACTCGCAGTCGAACCCTGGTGTCGCCCGCGCCCAGGTGCAGAAGGCGCTCGATGCCGAGCCGTATGTCCTGCTCGGGCCCGGCTATTCCGGCTCGGTCAAGGTCACCGCCCCGCTCGCCGCCGAGGCCGGCATCACCCAGATCATGGGCGGCGAAGCCGCCGAGCTGACGCAGGCCGGCAACAAGTTTCTGTTCCGCACCTCGTTCGGCCAGCAATCCTCGATGCCGAAGGTCGCCAAATACATTAATGATGAGTTAAAGGCCAAGTCGGTAGCGATCGTCTGGGTGAACAATGATTTCGGCAAGGGTGGCCGCGACACCATCACCAAGGAATTTGCCAAGTATAACATCAAGGTCGCCGCTGACCTCTCCACCGAAGCCGGCCAGGCCGACTTTGCCGCCGACGTCAGCAAGATCAAGGCGGCGGCGCCCGACGCGGTCTTCGTCTATGTCAATGAGGAAGAGAGCGCCCGCATTCTGAAGGAGCTGAAGCGCCAGGGCGTGACCGTGCCGCTGATGGGCGAAACCACGCTGGTCGGCCAGAAGGTGATCGAGCTCGCCGGCGACGCCGCCAATGGCGCACGCGGCCATGTCGGCCTCACCACCGACGCGCCGGTCGAGTTGATCAAGGCGTTTCGCGAGAAATTCGTCAAAAAGTACAATTACGTGCCTGATCACAACGGGCTCAAGGGTTGGCTCGCGATCTACATGATCAAGGCCACCACCGAGAAAATGGGCAAGGTCGACTCCAAGGGGTTTGCCGATGCCTTGCACGGCTTCACCATTACCGTCGCCAAGGAGCCGGGCATCCTGATGGATGCGACCTTCGACGCCAATGGCGATATCGACCGCCAGGGTTTTCTGGCCGAAGTTGTCGAAGGCAAGCAGGTCATCAAGTCGGTGCTGCCGAAGCTGAACAACTAAAGCCCCTCGTCCGTCATTGCGAGGCGCCCTTGGGACGAAGCAATCCAGTCTTTCCTTGTGGCTTCTGGATTGCCGCGTCGCTTGGCTCCTCGCAATAACGACGGCGCTGCTGGCTTGTCAGTTCGCAATAGCGCGGACTTGGAGTGACATTATGTCCAACCTGCTCGACCTTCTCGTGGCCGGCCTCGCCACCGGGGCCATCTATGCCATCGTCGCGGTCGGCTTCACGCTGCTGTGGCAGACCTCGCAAACCATCAACTTTGCGCAGGGTGAATTTGTCATGCTGCCAGCGTTCCTGATGCTGGCGGCGATGCAGGCCGGCGCGCCGTTCTGGCTGGCGATCATCATCGGCATCCTGCTGTCGATGCTGCTGCTCGGCCTCGGCTTCAAGATGCTGCTGGTCGATCCGATGCTGCGCCATGGTGTGCTGCCGCTGGCGATCGCGACCATGGCGCTGGCGATCGGCTTGAAGGAGGCGGTCAAACAGTTCTGGAGCGCCGAGGCCTCGCCATTTCCCTCGATCATCCCGACCGGCGACATCTCGATCTTTGGTCGCGCGGTGGCACTGCAAAGCGTCGGCGTATTGGCGCTCGCCATCCTTGCCGTCGTTGGCCTCACCGCGCTGCTGAATCGTACCTCGATCGGCCACCAGATGCAGGCCGCGGCGCAGAACCCGACGGTAGCGCGGATCATCGGCGTTCCGGTCGAACGCATGATCCTGCTGACCTTCCTGATCAATGCGTTTCTGGTGGCATTGGCCTCGGTACTGATCACGCCGATCTATCTGGCCAAATTCTCCAGCGGCGAGGTGCTGGGCCAGGCCGCCTTCATCGCGGCGATTGTCGGCGGCTTCAATCAGGTTCGCGGCGCGATCGCCGGCGGTCTGTTGATCGGCGTGGTCGACAATCTCGCCGCCGCTTACGTCTCGACCCAGTACCGCGCCGCCGTTCCGCTGATCCTGCTGATCGCGATCATCCTGTTTCGGCCACAGGGCATGTTGGGCCGACCCGAGGAGCGCACCGTATGACCGCGGCAAAATACTGGCAGATCGGCTTCGGCATTGTTGCGATTGCCGCGCTGATCCTGGTGCCAATGAATTTCAATCGCTACGGCCTGTTCATCCTGAGCCAGTGGGCGGTGATGACGATTGCCGCGATGGGCCTTAATTTGACGCTGGGCTATGCCGGGCAGGTATCGCTGGCGCAGGGTGCTTTTGTCGGCATCGGCGCCTATGCCTCCGCCATCATGACCTCCAACGGGCTGCCGCTGATCGCAGCCCTCGGAGTGGCCATCGTGCTGTGCTTCGCGGTCGGCTGGATCCTGGGCTATCCGGCGCTGCGGGTGCAGCATCATTATCTCGCCTTCGTCACACTGGCGTTCTCGACGCTGGCCTTCCTCGTGTTCCGTAACGAGGACTGGCTGACCAAGGGGATCTACGGCATCAGCAACATCCCGCGACCAGAGATCTTCGGCTTTCCGACGCGGCGGCCGCTGCCGTTCTATTATCTCTGCCTCGGTTCGCTTGGCCTGGTCTCGCTGGCGGTGTGGTGGCTGATCCGCTCGCCCTGGGGCCGCGCTTTCGTGGCGCTGCGCGAAAATCCGATCCGCGCGCTGTCGCTCGGCATCGACACCCGCCGCTACACGCTGATGGCCTTTGCGATCGGCTCCGCGCTCGGCGGCGTCGCCGGCACGCTATATGCGCCGCTGACGCAATATGTCGATCCGGTGCCGTTCAGCCTCGCGCTGTCGCTGGACCTGCTGATGATGGTAATCGTCGGCGGCGCCGGCTTCTTCTTCGGCCCCTTCCTGGGCGCCATGATCGCGGTGCTGCTGCCGGAGTGGCTGCGTTTTACCCAAGGCTACTACCTGATGATTTACGCGGTCGCCGTGATCGTGCTGCTGATCTATTCGCCCACTGGCATTCTCGGCATTCTCGATCGCTTTCTGGCCGAACGCCGCACCAAGGTGGCCTCGGCGTTGCGCGGGGTGGCCAAGTCCAAACTGGAAACGGCGCCATGACCGCGGTCCTCGAAGTTACGAACATCCGCAAGAGCTTCGGCGGCATCACCGCGGTCAACGGCGTCAGCTTTGATGTGCAGGAAGGCGAGATTCTCGGTCTGATCGGCCCCAATGGCTGCGGCAAGTCGACCTTGTTCAATTGCATTCTCGGTCAACTGACGCCGAGCGACGGCGAGGTCAAGGTCGACGGCCGCGTGGTCACCGGGATGCGGCCGTCCGAGCTGAACGGGCTCGGCGTCAGCCGCACCTTCCAGCTTTTGCAGGTGTTCCCCAAACTGTCGGTGCGCGAAAACCTGATCCTGGCCGGGCAGGAGCACCAGGGCAGCATGCTGTCGCGATTGTTCGGCCCGTCCGATGCCGGCCTGACGCAGGCCGCCGACCAGATGATCGGCTTCTTCAAGCTGGACCATCTCGCCAAGGAGCCCGCCGGCGGCCTGTCCTATGGCCAGCAAAAACTGCTCGATGCGGCGATGGCCTTCATGGGTGGACCGCGACTGGTGCTGCTCGACGAGCCGGCCGGTGGCGTCAACCTCACCATGCTGGCCGATCTCAAGGATCGGCTGCGCGCGATCAATCAGGAAAAGCGCGCCACCTTCGTGGTGATCGAGCACAATATGGAATTCGTGATGTCGCTGTGTACCCGCGTGATGGTGATGGCGGAGGGCAAGGTGCTGGCAATGGGGCGCCCGGACGAAATCCGCGCCAATCCGGCCGTCATCGAAGCCTATCTCGGACATTGAGGACAGAGTGATGAGCGACGCGATCCTGGATGTTCAGAACCTGGTCGGCGGCTACGGCAAGATGACGATCCTCAACGGCACCACCTTCTCGGTGCCCGCCGGCTCGATCACCACCGTGATCGGCCCGAACGGTGCCGGCAAGTCCACGGTGTTCAAGGCGATCTTCGGGCTGCTCAAGCTGCGCGAGGGCAAGGTCACCTTCAAGGGCCGAGACGTCACCGGCCTCAGCCAGCGCGCGCTGCTCACCGCCGGCATTTGCTACGTGCCGCAGGGCCGCAACATCTTTTCCGAATTGTCGGTGCGCCACAATATCGAACTGGGCGCCGTCGCCGCCGGTCGGGACATCACCGATCTGCCGGCGCGTATCGAGGCCGCGCTCGACAAGTTTCCGGTGCTGCGCCAGAAGGCCACCCAGCAGGCCTCGACGCTGTCCGGCGGCGAGCAGAAGCAGCTCGAGATCGCCCGTGGCCTCTTGCTCAATCCACAGCTGGTATTGATCGACGAGCCGTCGATCGGTCTGTCGCCGCTGATGGTGCTGCAGACCTTCAACGTTCTGAAAGAGCTCCGCGACAAGGGCGTTTCGATCCTGATGATCGAGCAGAACGCGCGCTCGGCGCTGGAGATTTCCGATTTCGGTATCGTGCTCGAGCTCGGTCAGACCCGCCTGTTCGACAAGGCCGACCGCGTGCTCAACGATCCCCGCATCGGGCAATTGTTCCTGGGCGGCGCCATGGTGGAGACCGCGGCATGACCCGGCGTTCGATCGCCACGGTATCGTTGTCCGGCGCACTGGACGAGAAGCTGCGCGCGATCGCCGCTGCCGGCTTCGATGAGGTCGAAATTTTCGAGGCCGATCTGCTGTCGTTCAACGGCAGCCCGCGAGACGTCGGGCAGATGTGCCGCGATCTCGGACTGAAGATCTGCGCCTTCCAGCCGTTTCGCGACTTCGAGGGCATGCCGGAACCGCAACGCACGCGCAATTTCGCCCGCGCGATGCGAAAATTCGACCTGATGCAGGAGTTGCAGACCGAATTGATGCTGGTCTGCAGCAACATCTCCCCGGCCGCGCTCGGCGGCATCGACCGCGCCGCCGCGGATTTTCGCGAGCTGGGTAACCTCGCCGCCAGCCGCGGACTCCGCGTCGGCTTCGAAGCGCTGGCCTGGGGCCGCCATGTCAATGACTATCGAGACGCCTGGGAAATCGTGCGCCGCGCCGACCACAAGTCGATCGGCGTGATCCTCGACAGTTTTCACGCGCTGGCGCCGGGCTTTCCGGTCGGCGCGATAGCCTCGATTCCCGCCGACAAGATCTTTCTGGTCCAGCTCGCCGATGCGCCGAAGCTGGGCCTCGACGTGCTGTCGTGGAGCCGCCATTTCCGCTGCTTCCCCGGCCAGGGTGATCTACCGGTGGTCGGCTTCATGGAGGCCGTGATGGCGACCGGCTATGATGGCCCGTGGTCGCTGGAAATCTTCAACGATCAGTTCCGCGCGGGATCCGCGGTCCGCACCGCCACCGACGGGCTGCGCTCGCTGATCCTGCTGCAGGACCAGCTGGCAAAACCGCCGCTGCTCCAGCCAAAGCCGGAGAGTCGCGGCGTCGGCTTTATCGAATTCGCCGTCAGCGACGCCAAGGGCCAAGATCTCGCAACGCTGCTGGGCCAGCTCGGCTTTCGCCATACCGGCGCGCATCGCAGCAAGGACGTGCAGCGCTGGTCGCAAGGCGGTATTGAGCTGGTCATCAATAGCGAGCCGGACGGATTTGCGCATTCGCATTATATCACCCATGGCGCCGGCGTCTGCGCCATCGCCATTGATGTCGACGACGCCGGCAAGACCATGGCGCGCGCCGAGGCGCTGAAGGCGCGGACCTTTTATCAGCCGGTTGGCCAAGGCGAACTGGAAATTCCGGCGATCCACGGCGTCGGCGGCAGCTTGCTGTATTTTCTGGAGAGCGCCGGCAAGAACTGGGATACCGATTTTGAAGTATTGCAAGGCGACGCTGGTGGCGATCGCCTGACGACGATCGATCACATCTCGCAATCAATGCCCTATGACGAGATGCTGTCATGGCTGCTTTTTTACACCGGCATCCTTGGTCTGCTGCGACTGCCGCAGATGGAGATCGCCGACCCCGTCGGCCTGGTGCAGAGCCAGGCGCTGACCAATGATTCCCGTAATGTGCGCATGGTGCTGAACGGCTCGTCGGCGACGCGGACCCTGTCGAACCGCTTCATCTCGGAATTTTTTGGCTCGGGCGTCCAGCACATCGCCTTTTCGTGCGGCGATATCTTCGCGACAGTCGCCGGGATGCGCCAGCGCGGCGCCAGCTTCCTCAAGATACCGGAAAACTACTATGACGACGTCGAGGCCAAATACGGTCTTGATGCTGCGATGATGGACACGCTGCGTGACAATCAGATCCTGTACGACCGCGAAGGCGACGGCGAATTCTTCCAGATTTACACCCACGCCTTCGACGAGCGGTTCTTCTTCGAAATCGTCGAGCGCCGCAACTACCAGGGTTTTGGGGCCGCCAACGCGGGCATCCGGCTGTCGGCGCAAACCCGCGAGGCGCGGCCGCTCAGTATTCCCCGACTGGGTTAGCGGTTCTCAATGTCCCGCCATATGCCGTCCGATCTCGGTGAGATCGGTTTCGCCGGCGCGGGCCTCGTAGACGAACCGGCCGTGAAACATCACGATCAGCCGGTCGGAGAGCTCGAGCAATTCGTCGAGGTCCTCGCTGACCAGCAGCACCGCGCTGCCGCGGTTGCGCGCCGCCATGATCTCGGCGTGGATCTGCGCCACAGCCGCGAAATCCAGCCCGAAACAGGGATTGGCGGCGATCAGGACCTCGACGTCGCCGCCCAGCTCGCGTGCCAGCACCGCGCGCTGGACATTGCCGCCGGACAATGACGAGATCGGCGTGTCCGGGGTCCGCGTCTTGATCTTGTAGAGCGCGATTTTTCGTTCGGCGTTTGTCCGGAACGCCGAGCCATTCAGCCACCAACCGCCTTTGGCAAAGGGCGCGCGATCGAATTCCCGGAACGCGATATTGTCGGCGACGCTCATGGTGCCGACGCAGGCATTCTTCAGCGGCTCCTCCGGCAGCAGCGACATTTTATGACGGCGCATCTCGTCGCGGGTGGCGTGATAGGCGTGGCCGGCGACGCGCATCTCGCCGCCGGCGGGCGCGCGCTGGCCCGCCAGCATTTCCACCAGCTGGCGCTGGCCGTTGCCGGATACGCCGGCTATGCCGACAATCTCGCCGGCGCGGACCGAGAGCGACACGTCGCGCACCGCGACTGCGCCGGCATCGTCGAACGCATTGAGTCTGTCCAGTTCGAGCCGGATCGCGCCAGTCTCGCCCGACCGCGCCGGCTGTAGGGTCAGTTCCTCGGCGCCGATCATCATCCGTGCCATGCTCTCCGGCGTCAGATCGGCGACCTTGCCCTGCCCCGCTAGCCGGCCGCGACGCAGGATGGTCACGTCATCGGCAAAAGCCATGACCTCGCGGAATTTGTGGGTGATCATTAAAATGGTGAGGCCGCTGTCGACCACCATGCCACGCAGCATGCCGAGCATCTCATCGGCCTCGACCGGCGTCAGCACCGAGGTTGGCTCGTCGAGGATCAGGAAGCGGCGCTTGAGATAAAGCTGTTTGAGAATCTCGCATTTCTGTCGCTCGCCGGCCGAGATGTCGGCGACTCTCGCGTGCAGCTGGACCTTGAACGGCATGCCAGTCAGAAATGATTCCAGCTCTCTTGTTTCCTTCTTCCAGTCGATGATCGCCGGCACGTTGTCGCGCGCCATCACCAGATTTTCAGCCACCGTCATCGCCGGCACCAGGGTAAAATGCTGGTAGACCATGCCGAGGCCGAGCGCATGCGCGTCCTTCGGATTGGTCAGCACCGCTTCACGGCCGCCGACCAGCACCTGGCCCTCGGTCTGCCGGTAATAGCCCATGATACATTTCACCAGCGTGCTCTTGCCGGCGCCGTTCTCGCCCAGCAGCGCATGGAAAGAGCCGGGCCGTACCTTGAGCTCGACATTGTCGAGCGCGGCGAAATCGCCAAACTTCATGGTCATGGCCAGCGCTTCGACGCCGAGCGGGCCGATGACCGGAGGGACGCTGCCGATGATCATGACAGTGCGCCGATCAGCGCGTCCGAGGTCGCCACCGCGCCAAATACGCTTCCCTGCATCTTGACCATTCTCAGCGCATGCTCGTGATTGCTCTTGTCGGTCGCCGCGCAACAATCCTCGATCAGCACGCACTCAAAGCCACGGTCATTGGCCTCACGCATGGTGGTATGGACACAGACGTCGGTGGTGATGCCGGTGAGCACAAGGTTGTCGATGCCACGCAGCCGCAACATCAGTTCGAGATCGGTGGCACAGAACGAGCCCTTGCCGGGCTTGTCGATGATCGGCTCGCCCGGCAGCGGCTTGAGTTCGTCGATGATCTCCCAGCCTTTCTCGCCGCGAACCAGTACGCGGCCGCACGGACCGTCATCGCCGATGCCGGCGCCGATCTGCCGCGAGCGCCAGCGCTTGTTGGCCGGCAGGTCGGACAGATCCGGCCGATGCCCCTCGCGGGTATGGATGATGTGAAAGCCCTGCGCACGCATCAACGCGAGCAGCTTCCTGATCGGCTCGATCGGCGCGCGGGTCAGCGAGAGGTCGTAGCCCATCTTGTCGACATAGCCGCCGACACCGCAAAAATCGGTCTGCATGTCGATAATCACCAGCGCGGTGTTTTCCGGGCGCAGGTCGCCGTTCCATGGCCAGGCATAGGGTTCGGACAGGATGGTCCGCGAGGTGCTCGGCTTCGCCTCTACAGCAGCGTCCATGAAATGCTCCTGTTATCGGGTAATGGACAATTCAGCGGGTGCGCCAGTCAGCGTGCGCTTCGGTGAGCAGGTGATGACCATGATCACCAGCGTGAGAATATAGGGCGCGGCGTTAAACAGGTGATAGCCCGAGGTGATGCCGCCCGATTGCAGCGCAGGCCCCAGGGCCGCGGCGCCGCCGAAGGCCAGCGAGGCCCACAGGCACAGCATCGGATCCCAGCGCGCAAAGATTACCAGCGCTACCGCGGTGACGCCCTGTCCACTCGACAGCCCCTCGTTCCAGCTGCCGGGATAGAACAGCGACAGGAAGGAACCGCCGATGCCGGCGAGGAAGCCGCCGCACATGGTGGCGCGCAGCCGGATCAGGTTAACGGAGTAGCCCATTGCGCGCGCGGCATCCGAGCTTTCACCGGCAGTGCGAATCAGCAGGCCCCAACGCGTGGTGCGGAACGCCCAGTACAGGACTGGCGCCAGCGCCACCCCAATCAGGAACAGGGCATTGATGCGTAGTGCCTGACGGACCTGCGGCACGTCGCTCCACCACCCGAAATCGATCGCCGGCAACCGGGCCGCGGTCGGCTCGATCAAGGGCTTGCCAAGGTAGAAGGCCAGGCCGGTGCCAAACAGCATCAATGCGATCCCGACAGCGACGTCGTTGACGCGCGGCAGCGAGCAGGTGCCGGCATGCAACGCGCCGAGCAGGGCGCCGGTGATGCCCGCGGCGAGCACGCCCAGCCACGGCGAGCCGGAAAGGTAGGAAATGCCATAGGCGCTCATCGCGCCCATCACCAGCGTGCCCTCAAGGCCGAGATTGATACGGCCGGAGCGCTCGGTGATGCATTCGCCGAGGCTGACGAACAGAAACGGCGTCGAGATGCGGATCGCGCCGCCGAACACCGCGAGCGGGACGGTCCAGTATCCGATGTCACCGGCTGCCATCAGGATTTTCCTTTCAGAAAACCGATCCGGCCATAGAGCGCATCGCTGGCCAGCACACAGACGAAAATCATGCCCTGCAGCACCAGCACCGACGCATCGGGCAGTCCAAGCCGGCGCTGCAACAGCCCGCCGGACGCGCTGATGCCGCCGAGCAGGATCGCCACCGGAATGATGGCCAGCGGATTATGCCGCGCCAGGAACGCGACGAGAATGCCCGTAAAACCGTAGCCGGCGGCGAGATTGGCGTTGGTGCGGCCCTGCACGGCCGCGACCTCAACCATCCCCGCGAGACCGGCGGCACCGCCAGCCAGAAAGCAGGTGATCATGATCAGCCGGCCGACGCCGAGCCCGACGATCTTGGCGGCGCGGACATTGCCGCCGGCGACGCGCGCCGCGAAGCCGAACACGGTATGATAGATCAGCACGTAGGATGCGATCGCAGCAATCACGCCGAACACAAAGCCCCAATGCACGTCGGTGCCGGGGATCGAGCCGATCATGTTGGCGGCGCCGATCTCGCGACTCGACGGTTTGTTGAGGCTGGCCGGATCGCGCATCACCCCCTCGACGAGATGGTTGAGGATTGCCAGCGCGATATAGACCAGCAGCAGGCTGGAGATGGTTTCGTTGACGCCGCGGTAATGGCGCAGTCCGCCCGCCAGCGCGATCCACAGCCCGCCGCCAGCGACGCCCGCCAGCACCATCGCGAGTTGTACGACCAGCGGCGGCGCGGATTGTAAAAGCAGCGCGGCGGATGTCGCCGACAAGGCGCCGATCAATAGCGCGCCCTCGCCGCCGATAATCACCATTCCCAGTTGCGCCGGTAGTGCTGTGCAAAGCGCCGTCAGGATCAGTGGCGCCGCCTTGGTCAGCGTATTCTGCCAGGAGAACCAGGTGCCGAACGCGCCCTGATACATAAACCAATAGAGGTCCAGCGGGTTCTTGCCGAACAAGGCAACGAACACGCCGAATAAAGCGAGAGCGCCAATCAGCGCCCCAGCGGGGATCAGAATATATTCGATCGTGCCGCCATGGCGTTGGCGAAACCCGGGCCTGGCCACGGGTGTGGTGTCGATTGCCAGGGAGCCGCCAACGCCAGTGGTCACGAAGTTGCTCCGATCACACCCTCGATCAAGTAATCCATCTTCTCAAGTTCGGCATCCTTCTGGCCACGCTCGGTGCCGGCCGTAATGACCACATTACCCTTGTTGTCCTTGAGCGGACCCTTGAAGATCGTATAGGTGCCGGCGATCAGCTGCGCCTTGATATCATCGGCGTGCTTGCGGGCTTCGGCCGACACGGCCTCGCCATAGGGCGAGCATTTGACGACTTCTTCCTTGAGACCGCCGCGGTAGAAATTCGGGATGCCTTCGCCGGACGCCAGCATCTTGAGGAATTTGGGATACAGCGCTTCCCAATTCCATTCGGCGCCGGTGAGATAGGCTTTTGGCGCCAGCGGCGACTGGTTGACGTGATAGCCGCAAACCATGGCGCCACGGCGCGCGGCGTTCTCGACCATCGTCTTCGGACCATCGACGTGGCAGGTCAGCACATCGACGCCCTGGTCGATCAGACTGTTGGTGGCTTCGGCTTCCTTGACCGGCATCGACCAGTCCCCCGTGAAGATCACCTGCGTGGTGGCCTTCGGGTTTGCCAGCTTGGCACCAAGCGTGAAGGCGTTGATGTTGCGCAGCACCTGCGGGATCGGCTTGGCGGCGACAAAGCCCATCTTGCCGGTCTTCGAGGTATGGCCAGCAACGATGCCGGAGATGAATTGGGCTTCGTCGATATAGCCGAAATAGCTGCCGGCGTTCTTCGGATCCTTGTCGCTCCACAACCCGCCGCAATGTTCGAAGCTGACCTTCGGATATTTCTTGGCGATCTTGACCATATGCGGGTTGTAGTAGCCGAACGAGGTCGGGAAGATCAGCGAGGCGCCATCGAGATTGATCATGGATTCCATGGTCTTTTCGACCGCGTCGGTTTCCGGGACCTTCTCCTCCTCGACCACCTTGATGCCGGGCATCTTCTTCAGCGCCGCGGCGGCCTGCGCATGCGCCTGATTATAGCCGTAGTCATCCCGCGAGCCGACATAGATGAAGCCGATCGTGGTGTCGGCGGCGAAGGCCGTGCGCAGGCCAAGCGCTGAACCCAGTGTCAGCGCAGCGCCGCCCTGCAGCAGATGGCGCCGCGAAATCCTGTCGAAGTCCATGATGTGCTCCCCTTCGGCGGACACGCCGCCCGCTCGTTGCGCGGCCGCGCCGGTTCGGCGCAGCCCGGACAACATGTCGCAAGCATCGTGCCAGAAGGTAGGCGCGGCTAAGTTCGGGTCAGTTCACTGAAAATACTGACTTTTTTCGAGCGAACCGCAGATGCAAGGCCCTCTAGTGATAAATATTTGGGCGAAGATATGGAATTGTATGCAATGGAGCTGGGCAATTTCAGGTGCCATCAGATTACATATCGGCATCGTTGAGCGAGACAGCGACTTGCGTCCGTCACGCCTATGTCGTCCCGGCAAGCGGCCTGCGAGCGCAAGCCGGTACCCGCAACCTCGGTCCTGTCCGTGAAGTTGGGGCGGCCGTCCGCGGGCTAACTCCAACTTGGCGTATGGATTCCGGCTCGGCGTTCGCTCCGCTCACTGGGCCGGGACGACACCGGGAGATGTCGCCTGCCACTATTCCGCAGCCCTCGCGGCCTTGGCGCCGAACATCCGGGTTGGCGTGGCAAAGCCGCAGGAAGCCCCGTCAGTGACCTTGACCTGGTCTTCCCATGGCAGCTTGTACGTTCCCGCCACCATGTCCTGCATGAACGTATAGGGACAATCCATCGCGCCGCCCTTCACCGCGACATAGCCGCGGTGCCAGAGCTGGTAGATGTTATTCTCGACGCCCCAGTGAATGCGGGCTTCCCGCACCAGATCGGGTCGCACTTCCGCGGTGATGATCTCGTCGGCACGGCCGGTGGTGCCATGCGCGATGACACTGCCATCGAAATTCACGATCATGCCTTCACCCATGGAATCGAACGAACCATCGGAGCCGCACATGCAGACATTCGCCGTCACCATCAAGTTCTGGAACGAGTTGGCCTGATTGGTGAACCGCCAGGAATCGCGGATCGGCGCGGTATAGCCGGCCGTGCGCAGCATGATTTCGGCGCCCTTATAGGCACATTCGCGTGCCATCTCCGGGAACATGCCGTCATGGCAGATGATCAATGCCAGTTTCGCGCCCTTCGGACCGTCGATCACGGGAATGCCGAGATCGCCGGGCTCCCATGGCTCGACCGGAATCCACGGATGCATCTTGCGATAATACAGTTTGATCTCCCCGAGATCATCGATGATCAGGCCGGAATTCCAGGGATTGCCGTCAGGGTTGAACTCCATGATCGAGAAGCAGCCCCAGATCCGGTTGTCGATGCAGGCATTCTTGAAGGCCGCGACTTCCGGACCGTCGAGCCGGCACATGATCGCCGGGTTGGTGTCCATCGACAGGCCGTGCAGCGAATATTCCGGAAACACCACGAGATCCATGGTGCCGAGATTACGGCGCGCCTTGCCGACCATATAGACGATGCGATCGGTTTGCCGCGCCAGATCCTGCGGCGAGGCGACGACCGGCAATTGCAATTGCACCAGGCCGATGACAACGCCTTCCGGCGATTTATTGAGGCCGCCAAGTCCGTTCATGGGAACTCCTTCCGGAACCATTATCGCGACGTCATTGCCCGATTTACCGTCGAATCAGACCCGATTTTGTGGCGGAGCTAAAGTCCATATTTCAGGCGCAGCCGGGGCAACAGCGAGGCATACGCCTGGGAGGTCGGCCGGCGCGTCGTCGCGGCGGCCGAATTACGGCGAAGCACCGAGGTTCAGCCGCGTCTTTCGATCCCATCGCTAAGGCCCGTGCAAGACAGTTGCCATTGCCGCTGAATTGACTTCCATGCAGGTGCGGACTGTCGACTGGCCACGCCAACAATTCGCAATTGTCTTTTCTGGTCCAAAAGATCGCCAAGACAGAATTATTCACCGAATTGTCACGTAACCCGGTGAGACATCGCAGTGAAAAACGATCGGTGCCCAAATGGACTATTTCAAGCGCTTCAATTTCCTGTTTGCGATTCCGAACTTCGAGGCGGATGATCTCGAGGGCGTACGCCTCAACCAGATTGTCGACGAGATCGAGCGATCCGGCTTCGAGGTCGTCAAGGCGCGCAAGCTCGAGGACGCCGCGATCGCGGTTCAGACCGACGCTGCGATCGGCTGCATGGTCGTCGACTGGGGCAAGAAGGGCCTGGAAGGCAAGACGGCCGCCCTGATAAACTTGATGCGCCGCCGCGGCCTCGACTTCCCGATCATCCTGCTGATCCGTCGCAAGCGGTTCGAAGATGTGCCGGTCGAGGTCCTCGATTTCATCGACGGCTATATTTTCCTGTCGGAAGAAACGCCCCCCTTCATCGCCAAGAATCTCGTCAGCCGCCTGAAGCAATATGCCGAGACGCTGAAGACGCCGTTCTTCGGCGCCTTGGTCGACTATGCCGAGGAAGGTAACCAGCTATGGACCTGCCCGGGTCATAATGGCGGCGTGTTCTACAGCCGCAGCCCGATCGGCCGGGTGTTCATGGAACATCTCGGCGAGGCCGTATTCCGCGACGACCTCGACAATTCGGTGCTCGATCTCGGCGATCTGCTGACCCATGAGGGTCCCGCTTTGCAGGCGCAGAAGGAGGCCGCCAAGATTTTCGGCGCGGAAAAGACCTATTTCGTGCTTAACGGCACCTCGACCTCCAACAAGGTGGCATTATCGGCGCTGGTGACCGATGGCGACCTGGTGCTGTTCGACCGCAATAACCACAAGGCTGCCTTACACGGCGCGCTGATGATATCCGGCGGCGTACCGATTTACGTGCCTACGGTGCGGAATCCCTGGGGGCTGATCGGTCCAATGAACTGGGAGGCGTTTGAAGAAGGCGCGTTACGCGAGCGGATCCGGACCAGCCCGTTGGTGACCGACCCGGAAGCCTGGCAACGCCCGCGCCCGTTCCGGGTCGCCGTGGTCGAACAATGCACCTATGACGGCACCATCTACAGCGCTGACATGATCATCAAGCGCATCGGGCACCTGTGCGATTATATCCTGTTCGACGAAGCCTGGGCCGGCTTCATGAAATTCCATCCGCTGTATGCCGGCCGCTTCGCCATGGGGCTCGGCGACCTCGGGCCGGACTCGCCGGGAATTATCGCTACCCAGTCGACGCACAAGCAGCTCGCCAGCTTCTCGCAGGCGTCGCAGATCCACATGAAGGATCGCCACATCCGCGGCCAGAAACGGCGCGTCGAGCACCGGCGCTTCAACGAAAGTTTCATGCAGCACGCCTCAACCTCGCCGTTCTATCCGCTGTTCGCCTCACTGGACGTCGGCGCGCAGATGATGAAAGGCCGCTCGGGCGAAGTCTTATGGGACGATACGATCCGGCTCGGCATCGAACTGCGCAAGAAAATCCGCGCCGTCCGCCGCGAATTCGAGGAGAAGGAGACGCGTCCCGAGCGCCGCTGGTTCTTCGAGCCCTTCGTGCCGGAGCGCGTCGAAATCCCCGATGCGTCGCGCGAAGGCGCCGTGCACAACGTGCCTTGGGAAAGCGTCAGCACCGACCAGCTCGCCACCAACCCGTCCTATTGGCAGCTGGCACCTGACGCCGCCTGGCACGGCTTTCCCGGCATGGCCGCCGGATTCGCCATGACCGACCCCAACAAGTTGACGTTGCTGACGCCGGGCTTCGACCGCGCGACCGGCGGCTATGCCGAGCATGGCATTCCGGCTCCGGTGGTGGCGCAGTTCTTGCGCGAAAACCGCATTGTGCCGGAGAAGAACGACCTCAATTCGCTGCTGTTTCTCCTGACGCCTGGCGTCGAGGCCAGCAAGGCCGGCACTCTGATATCCGGCCTGGTGGCGTTCAAGAAGCTGCACGACGACAACGCGCTGCTGGAAGACGCCATTCCGGAATTCGCGAGGCGGCGGCCGGCGCGCTATGCCGGCGTTCGATTGCGCGACCTGTGCGGCGAGATGCACCGCTTTTTCCGCAAGGCCGACGTCAGCGCGCTGCAGGCCAAGCAGTTCGCTTCAGAACATCTGCCGGAGATTGCAATGTCGCCGCACGCGGCGGCACGCTCGCTGGTCCGCAATGATGTCGATTACCTTCCGATCGACGACATCGCCGGCCGTATCGCGACCACGCCTTTCGTGGTCTATCCGCCTGGCATCGCCACGATCGTTCCCGGCGAGCGACTCACCGCCCGCGCGCAGCCGATGATCGACTATCTCAAGATGTTCCAGACCTCTTTCAACACCTTCCCCGGCTTCGACGTCGAGATCCAGGGCATTTACCGCAAGGTTGACGCCAATGGCCTGATCCGGCTCTACACCTACGTGGTCAGCGAATAGCGGAGCGCGGATGGAAGCCCGGATACCCAGAGAACATGAACAGCCTGTCGTCGTGCGGCCATCGCGCGACGGCGATGTCGAGGCGATGCTGGCGATCTATCGCCGTCATATCCGCCACGGCATCGACGAGGGTGTCAGCGACGCCGAAACGCCGCAGCCGGACGATCTGCGCGATCGGCGCAAGAACCTGCGCAGCCGGCGCTTCCCCCACCTGGTGGCAACGCAGGCCGGAGAAATCGTCGGCTACGCCTATGTGGTGCATTTTCGCAAGCGGCCGGCCTATCGCTTCACGGTGAAGCACTCGATTTATATCCACCATGACCATGTCGGGCAGGGAATCGGGCAGATCCTGATGCGTGAACTGATTGACGTCTGCGCCGCGGCGGGCTTCAGGCAGATCATCGGCTATATCGACGCCGACAACACAGCCTCCCTTGGCCTGCACGAAAAATTCGGGTTTTCCCGGGTCGGCCTGCTGCCGGGCGTTGCCTACCGGTCCGGCCACTGGGCAGATACGATCATGGTGCAGCGCTCGCTCGCCACCGGCTCCGCCACCCCTCCTCCGCTGCCGCCGCCATCACTTTCCGGGCGCTGACCCGTGCGGGTTATCCGCGTTGTTCGCGACGATTTGAGAGCATACATCTGCTGATATCCGCCCTCCTTGCGGAATCGACAACAGGCCATCTGCGCATGATCGATTCACCATCCGCGAACCGTGTTTCCCTGCACGCCCTGCATATCGGTGACCGCATCAACACCGCGACCTTCGACGGTGACATCGTCTCGGCGGTCCCGCTCGCGGTTCGAACGGGTGAGAAGGGTATCGCGGTCGTTTTCCGTTATGGCGTCGCCGTTCTGATCGGTCTTTCGCCGGAGGAGGAAGCCGCATTCCTGTTAAAAATATCGCCCCGGGTGGTCGGCAGGCTCAGCCTTGCCGAGGAAGAGCGTGTGATCGTCGAGATCTCCGGCGGTGCGGATGACCAGGTTTCGGCGGGCGGCCCGATCTCGCTGGGAGACATGTCGCTGCCGCGAATGCTGATCGTCGCCGACGTTCTGGCCAAGAGCGTGGCCCTGGCGAGCGACGAGCGCGAAGTAACTAAAGTGTTCGGTATTATCGAACCCTTCGCCGTCGAACTGGCCACCCGCGGGCGCACCCGTCGCAACCGCACCGAGATCCTCAAGCTGATCGGCAACGCCCTGCTGGTCCAACACCGGGTATCGGGTCGCGTCGCGGTCGCGGAGAAGCCGGACGCGTTGTGGGACCGGCCGGATCTCGAGCGCCTTTATGCCCGGCTCGAGGATGAGTATGAGCTAAAGGAGCGCGTCGAGACCCTCGACCGCAAGGTCGCGGTGATCGCCGAAACGGCGGAGACATTGGCCGATATCATCGATACCCGACGATCGCTTCGCCTTGAACTGATCGTCGTCATTCTGATCGCAATCGAAATCGCCACCAGCTTCTACCAGATTTTTATCGGCAAGGCGGCCCACTGAAAGCCTTAATTTCCGCAGAAGGCCAGCAACGCATGCGGCTGAACGGGACCATACCGAAACATGAACGCGCCATCCCCTTTATTAGACTTGAATTCCGACCCGGCGCGACGGATGCGCAGCAGGCGCCGGGCAGCACGAACCTTTGCGCTTTTCGTCGTTGCCAGTGCGCTGCTATTCGTCGCGCTGGCTGCGACATCGGTATATTTCATCACTCGACCGGAAACGCTTCGGGTTGCCGTTGGTCCGCCGGGCAGCGACGACGTCAAGTTCTTGCAGGCGGCGGCGCAGACATTCGCGCGCGAACGCGACCATGTCAGGCTGGCGCTGACGGCCACCGACGGATCCGCGGCCAGCCTGGCGATGCTCGGCGAGCGCACGGTCGACCTGGCGGTCGCGCGGGCCGATCTTCCGATACCCAACGATACCCAGGCCGTTGCGATCTTGCGCAAGGACTTCGTGATCCTTTGGTCCGTTCCGAAGCGTGATGAAAATCGATCTAAGAGACCCGCGACAGCCATCAAGACGTTGGAAAACCTGCCGGGTCGCCGGGTCGCGATCATTGGCAGGTCAGCGGCCAATCCGGCTATGCTGAAGCTGATCCTGACGGAGTCGGGCATCGCTGCCGACCGGGTGGAACTGGTGCAGTACGGCGCCAACGCCATCGACGAAATGGCCCGTGACGTCCGAAACGATGCCTTCATGGCGGTCGGGCCGCTCGGCAGCAAGGTGACCGCGGACGCGATCGCGGCTACCGCGCGAATCCGCGGCGAGCCGCAATTCCTCGGCATCGACGTCTCGGAAACGATTGCCCAGAAACACCCGATCTATGAGTCAGCGGAGATTCCGGGAAGCACGTTCAGCTCGTCGCCCGCGCGTCCGGATGATAAGGTCGAGACCATCAGCGTCGACCATCTGATCCTTGCGCCAAAATCACTCCCCGAGGCCACCGTGGTCGCGCTGACCCGCCAGTTGTTCGTCGCCCGTCCCGCGTTGCTGCGCGAGATTCCCGGCGTCGCAACACTGGAAAAGCCGGATACCGACAAGGACGCTGCGATACCCGCGCACCGCGGCGCGGCGGCCTATATCGACGGAACCGACCGGACTTTTCTGGAGCGCTACAGCGACTTTCTGTGGGGTGGATTGTTGCTTCTGTCGGGTCTCGGCTCAACCGGTGCGTGGCTGCGCAACTACCTGAAACGAGACGAAAGAAATAATTATCTCGCCTCCCGGGACCGAGTGCTGGAGATGATTGGCGCCGTTCGCGAGGCCCAAAGCCCGGCCGAACTGGAAAAGATGCAGAACCAGGTCGACGATGTGTTGCGGGAAACCCTCGATTGCTTCGAGGATGGCGCCATCGAGGAGGCCGCGCTGCTGGCCTTCGGGCTGGTGCTCGAACAGTTTCACTTCGCCGTCACCGACCGTCGTGATGTGTTGGCGGGCCGGCCGACTTGAAACGCCCGCCGCGGACAAGACATCCGCGGCACGGCGATACTCGACTTCCCGGGCGATCAGCGCCTAGAGCATGATGACTCTATGTTAGTTCAAATCACTCACCCCGTCATTGCGAGGAGCCCTTGCGACGAAGCAATCCTGTTCTTG
>JACMOT010000456.1 GCA_014377915.1 Tardiphaga sp. | reverse complement strand
GCGCCCGGCGCCGGCAGCTTTCCCGCGGCCAGCGCGGCTTCGAGAAACAGGCCGGAATTCTGGAACGCGCTTTTGATCTCCCCCCCGGTGAGCTGCGCATCGAGCGGTGGCCGCCGCGCCAGCAATTGCGCCACCGCCTGCTGCAGTTTGGGCGGCAGATTATCGAGCGCGGCCGCGGCGCCGAGATTGGCGAATAGCGTCGACAGTCCGGCCTGCTGCGTGGCCGCGATCTGCGCGGCGGTCGAGACCGCGACCGTTTCCTGCGGCGTCAACACATTCGATGTCGGCAATGCCGTCGCCAGGCTGAGCGGCGCATCCGGCACCAGACTTGCCAGATCCGGCAAAGCGGTGCCGGCTGCGGACAGCGCGGCGCCTTGCGGCGTCAGCAACGCCAGCCGAACCCCGTCGGAGGTCTGCGACACCGCGAGCTGCAGCGTCTGACCGGCCTGCAGCGGGACCTGCGACTGCACGTCGATCGCCTGCCCGCCGACCGAGATCCGCACCTGATTGTCCGGCAGGATTTTCAGCACGCGCGCGGCGATCACGCTGCCCGGCTGGAACGGGACATCGCCGGCGACGCCTCGCGCCGCGAGGACCGGCAGGATCGGATTGATGGCCATCGGCATGTTGAGATCACCGGACAATGATCCGGCAAGCCTAGCGGCGCGGCGTTAACTTGTTCTTAACCGACCGGCACGAGCGCCTTCAGCACGCTCGCGGCGGCGCGGTAATCGACCAGCTTGGCGGCGCGTCGAACCGCCACTTCCTCGTCGATACCCCAATGCTCGATGTTCCAGTCCTCGTCGACATGGGCCGCGGCCCAGACCTGATCGGCGTCGAGATGGCCACGCAGCAGCGCCACCGCCAGCAGCGCCGAGCCAGTGATCGTGGTCACCAGATGCAGCGCCGCCAGCGTCCAGGGATCGCGCGGCAAGGTCGCCCGCGCGGCCGCCAGCGCCGCCTCCGGCTGCGCCACATGGATGATGCCTTCGGCGAGGATGAAATGCGCGCCAAAATTATCCGCGGCCCAGAACAAGATGGGATCCCAGGCCTCGGCTTCGCGCGCCACCAGCGGCTCCGGATGGCCGGCGCGGTAGAACAACAAATCGGTCCCGAAATATTTGCCGATGTCGTCGGCCACCGCCTGCGCATTGTCGCCGACGGCGTCGATCACGCTGTTGGCGAGACGCGTCAGCGGCATGGTCATCGGGTTGATGAAATCCTGCTGCGCCTCCCATTCGGCCACGACCGCCTCGGCGATGGCGCGCGCGGGAACGGTCAAAGACTGACGCGACGGCGTACGCACCATTTTGTCATCGAGCGTGATGGCGAAACCGTCGCCGGCCTCGGCAAAGCCGGCGCGCGTATAGAATCGCTTGCGCCGCGGCCCGCGCATGGACTTGCGCACCGCCTCTTCCGGATCGAAGCCGCCCTGCCCGTAGACTTCGTCAAACAATTCACGCATCGCGCATTTTCGTCCTGTTGATCGGCCGCAACCTAGCCCAAGGGCCAGGTCAGGCAAAGGCCATCAGCGGTTGGCGCAGGCGCGCGAATAGGCGGCACGATTGCCGGAGTCGAGACCGGCCGCCGCGCCATCCGCCAGGCAGTCGGTGATGCGGTCGCCGAATGAACGCCGTGCCGGCACATTCGACTGCGTCGGCATCGCGTCGAGTCTCGGCACCACCGGAATCGCCATGCTGGGCGGCGGCGGCGCGGGGGGCGGTGGTGGCGTCAGGATGGCACCACCGGGCGGCAGGAGGG
>JACMOT010000455.1 GCA_014377915.1 Tardiphaga sp. | reverse complement strand
CACAGCAGCCCGGCTTGGTTGAAGGCCGGTGCCGAGGCCCGCAGTGGCATTGCGGGCGCACGCGGCACAGCGCGCGGGCAGAAGTTAGTGGTGCAAATGGTCGAGACCTTCCGCGAGCATATGCAGCCGGCTTTCGTCGAAACGCTGGACGCTTGGCAGCTGGCCGAGCAGGCGCAGATGCCGCTGCCGCCGATCATGATTTATGGCGACGACGTGACGCATGTGCTGACCGAAGAAGGCATCGCCAATCTGCTGCTGTGCCGCAGCGACGAAGAGCGCGAGCAGGCGATTCGCGGTGTGTCCGGCTACACGGCGGTGGGCATGGCGCGCGACCGGCGCATGGTCGAGAACCTGCGCGACCGGGGCGTGATCCGCCGCGCCGCCGACATGGGCATCGATGTGCGCGACGCGACCCGCAATCTGCTGGCGGCCCGCTCGATGCGCGATCTGGTGCGGGCCAGCGGCGGCCTGTATCAGCCGCCAAAGAAATTCCGGAATTGGTGAGGCAGGTATGAGCGGCATGGAATCACTCAGCTACGAGTTCACAGGCACGCGCGGCGTTCAGCCGTTCACGCCGCTGGTGGTGGGCGTCGTCGGCTCGGGCAATCTGGAGGTGCTGGTGGAAGTGGGCGGTGAGGGCGGTCTCAGCCACTTCCACATCGAGACTTCAGCGCGCGGCTTCGGTGACATCTGGCAGGCCGTCGTCGGCGATTTCCACGAACGCCACCGCTTCAAGGGCCTGCGGTTTTCTATCAACGACATGGGTGCCACACCCGCCGTGGTCAGCCTGCGGCTCGACCAGGCGGCGGCCGGACTGAAAGAGGAGATCGCGCCATGAGCCCCGCACGACCGCCCGAAGGGGCTCAGCTCCCGCCCGGCGGGACAGCGCGCAGCGCGAAGGGTGCCTCAGTCCGCTTGAGCTTTGCCGAATGCTCGGCGCGTGAGCGCGTCGCGGCGCTGCTCGACGCTGCACCGTTCACCGAATGGCTGCCGCCCAGCGCGCGGGTGATGAGCCCGCATCTGGCGCAGTTGGGCGTGCCCTCGGCGTTCGATGATGGCGTCGTGATTGGTCAAGGAACACTCGATGGCCAGCGCGTTTTCATCGCCGCGCAGGAAGGTGAATTCAAGGGCGGCGGCGTCGGCGAGGTCCACGGTGCCAAGCTGGTCGGCCTGATGCAGCGCGCGCTGCGTGACCGACCAGCCGCCGTGCTGCTGCTGGCCGAATCGGGCGGCGTGCGGCTGCACGAGGCGAACGCCGGGCTGATCGCCGTCAGCGAGGTGATGCGGGCGCTGCTGGACGTGCGCGCTGCCGGCATCCCGGTCATCGTGCTCATCGGCGGGGCCAACGGCTGCTTCGGTGGCATGGGCATCGTCGCCCGCTGCGCCGACTGGGTGGTGATGAGCGACAACGCGCGGCTGGCGATGTCCGGCCCCGAGGTGATCGAGGCCTCGCACGGCGTGGAGGAATACGACTCGAAGGACCGCGCCCTGGTCTGGCGGACGACAGGGGGCAAGCATCGCTTCCTGAGCGGCGATTGCGACGTCCTGGTCGATGACGATGTGGCCGCGTTTCGGGCGGCTGCGATCGACGGCATTGCCCACGCGAATCGCCTGAGTCTGGATGGATTGGAGCGAGAGCATGCGCTGCTGGCGACACGGCTGCACGAGGCGCCCGGGGGCGCGGATGCGTTTGCGTTGTGGCGTCAACTGGGCTTCCGCGAGGCGGCGCAAGTGCCTGATCTTGACGCTGCCGAGCTGCGGGCTTTGATGAAGGTCGCCGCATGAACTGGCAAGCACTCGCCGAGCAGCTTTTCGGCCCCGATCACAGCATTCAGGCGGACGGCGACTTCCTCAATGGGACGGCGCTGTTGGACGGTGAATCGATCACCGTCGTCGGCAGCACCCACCACGCGGCCATCGGCGTCGCGCTGGCGCTGAAGCAGGCCCGCGTGATCCTCGACACGATGGCCCGGAACCCTGGCCGCGCGATCTTGCTGCTGGTCGATACCCAGGGCCAGATGCTGCGTCGCCGCGATGAATTGCTGGGCATCAACCGGGCGATGGCGCACCTGGGCTGCGGCGGCGACCTGGCGCGCAAGCGCGGGCACCGGGTGATCGGCCTGGTCTACGACCAGGCGCTGTCCGGCGGTTTCATCGCCTCGGGGCTGATCGCCGATGCCTGTTACGCGCTGCCCGAGGCCGAGATCCGCGTGATGCGCATCCCGGCGATGGCGCGGGTGACCAAATTGCCCGAGGCGCTGCTGACCGAGCTGTCGCGTGCCAATCCAGTCTTCGCGCCGGGGGTCGAGAACTAT
>JACMOT010000454.1 GCA_014377915.1 Tardiphaga sp. | reverse complement strand
TGGGAAATGACGATGACAGTGCGCGGGTAATTGGCGAGATGGTCTTCCAGCCACAGCGTGCCTTCGAGATCGAGGAAGTTGGTCGGGTCGTCGAGCAGCAGGAGGTCGGGCGCCGAAAACAACGTCGCCGCCAGCGCCACGCGCATGCGCCAGCCGCCGGAGAATTCCGAGCAGGTGCGTTCCTGGTCGGCGGTCGAGAAGCCGAGGCCGCTGGGGATCGCGGCGGCGCGCGACGGGGCCGAATGGGCGGCGATAGCGACGGGGCGGGTCTGGATTTCTGAGATCCGGTCCGGGACGGTGGCGGTCTCGGCCTCCTCGAGCAGGGAAGCGCGTTCGAGATCGGCTTTCAGCACCACCGAGATCAGGCTTGGAGGGCCGTCAGGAGCTTCCTGGGCGAGGCTGCCGATGCGCCAGCGCGGCGGAATCGTGATGCTGCCGGTTTCCAGCGGCAGGTCGCCGCGAATGGCATGGAACAGGGTGGATTTACCGACGCCGTTGCGGCCGACGAAGCCGACCCGCGAGCCTGGGGTGATCTGGGCGGAGCCCTCGTCAATGAGCAGGCGTCCGGCGATCCGGATCGATATGTCTGTGATTGAAAGCATGCGGGGTTGTCACCGCTGCAGCGCACAAAGGCAACCCCGATTCTAACCAATATGCCGGCGAAGGCCGGTATTCCCGACTAGAGGGCCCCGTTGCGATGGTCCTGTCGCTGCATCTCGTCGAGCAACACCTGCAGCCGCGATGGCAAATCACTCGCTTCCGGCCGAAGGCTCTGCCGCAGTCGCTCGCCAATGGCGTTGCAGATCGACGCGCTGGTCATGCGGTCGATGGTGGCCTCGCTCCTGTCGATTCGTTTTTGCATTCTTTGTCCGGCCTTGCCCGTGCGGTTGAGTAATGAGGCAAGTCGTGCCGTCCGGATTTGTTTCAAGATTTATCAAGTTGGGCGATTTTTGATCAATAACGGTGAAATTGGCCCTACCAATGGTATCCCGCCCTATGACGGGTGGGATACCATGGCTGCATCAATAGCAGCGGTTGATCACGCGCCAGCGCGGACCCCACGGAGTGGGAACCAGACGGCGAACGTAGCAGCCGCCACCGCCATAATAGCCCGGACCGCCCGCGAAGAAGCGCGGTCCGCCCCAGCCACGGTGAAAACCGCCGCCGCCATGCCAGCCGCCACCATGCCAGCCACCGTGACCACCCCATGCGGAAGCAGCGGTCGGGGCCAAAGCGGCTGCACCCAGCGAAGCCGCTGCAACCAACGTCAATGCCAATTTGCGTAACATTGTCTTCTCCTCAATTCGGCGCCGCGGCGCCTGCGATCGTCTCTCCCCGCGATCTACCGAACGGGGCGCGCTTAACGGCTAAAAACTAGTGCCGGTGCGCTGAACGGAGCCGGGACGACGCTGTCAGGATTGGTTCATGTTCATGAAATCGTTGTCATCTTCGGATACGCCGCGATTGACCTGCGCGGCACTAAGCGACGTTCGGTCTGATCGCTTGCTGATCCGGGGCTGCGTCGATATAAGCGCCACAATCTTCCAACGACTGTTTTTCAAGGATAAATCATGGCTATCGAGCGTACCTTTTCGATTCTGAAGCCCGACGCGACCGAGCGTAACCTGACCGGCGCGATCAACGCCATCATCGAAAAGGCCGGTCTGCGTATCGTCGCGCAGAAGCGCATTCACATGACCCGCAAGCAGGCCGAGACGTTCTATGCCGTGCACAGCGCGCGCCCGTTCTTCGGCGAACTGGTTGATTTCATGATTTCCGGCCCGGTGGTCGTACAGGTCCTGGAAGGCGAGAACGCAGTCCTCAAGCATCGCGACGTGATGGGTGCCACCGATCCGTCGAAGGCTGCCGAGGGTACCATCCGCAAGGTGCACGCCAAGTCGATCGGCGAAAATTCGGTTCACGGTTCGGACGCCGTCGATACCGCCGCGCTTGAGATCGCGCAGTTCTTCGCCGGCAACGAGATCGTCGGCTAAGCAAAAGATTATCCCGGGATGCGCCGCCATCGGCGCGTCCCGGTATCAAACGACAGAATTAATACTGGGGGCGCGCTGTGGACTGGTTGCTGCACATCTTTGATCCGGCGACGATCAAATCGGTCTTCGTTCAATTTCAACAAGAAATGCAACAGCCGGCGTTCTGGCTCGCGGTCGGCAAGATCATCTGGATCAACGTGCTGTTGTCGGGCGACAACGCGCTGGTGATTGCGCTGGCCTGCCGCGGCCTTGAACCGAAGCAGCGGCTGTGGGGCATGATCCTCGGCGCCGCCGCCGCGGTGGTGCTGCGCATCATCTTTACCGGCGTCGTCGCGACGCTCATGGAACTGCCCTACCTCAAGCTGCTGGGCGGTCTGGCGCTGATCGTGATCGCCGCCAAGTTGCTGGTGCCGGAGCCTGAAGAAGAGGGCGGCGTTCACGCCGCCTCGCACCTTTGGGCAGCGGTGCAGATCGTGGTTGTCGCCGATATCGTGATGAGCCTCGACAATGTTATCGCGGCCGCGGCCGCCGCCAATGGCAGCGTGCCGCTGCTGATCCTCGGCCTGGCCATCAGCGTGCCGTTGATCGTCGCCGGTGCGGCGCTGATCATGGCCTTGCTGACCAAGCTCCCGGTTCTGGTCTGGCTCGGTGCCGGCCTGCTGGGCTGGGTTGCCGGCGAGGTCATTGCGACCGACCCGGCCATCCTGCCGCTGGTTCACCACCTGTTCAGCGGGGGACTGGGCAGCGGTCTGGACAGCATGATGACCTCGCTCAGCCTCGGTACCCGCTTCACCGGAGGCGGCGATGGCGGTGAGGCTGTTTGCGGTCTGATCGGTGTCGTCGTTGTGCTGGCGGCCGGTACGCTGTGGCGTCGCCGCAGCCAGCACGCCCAGGTCGAGCCCGCGGTCTGACGAAGGCTCGATCGCGATCGGGTAATCCGGGGTCCTGGCGAGCCGTCGCGACGGCTTGCACGGCCGAAATTTCCATGCTGGAATTTCTGCGCAATCGGATTCAGGCCGTTCGACTGTGCCAGGCTTAACGACACACTCAGCAGATCCCGGAAGCCGGCTTGTGGCGCGGCACGCATCACGCGTGGTCGCGTCTTTTTTGTAGCTCACGGAGGAGACAGGCGATGCAGAAGGGCACCGTCAAATGGTTCAATCCCACCAAGGGGTATGGCTTCATCAAACCCAATGTCGGCGACAAGGACGTGTTTGTTCACATTTCCGCCGTCGAGCGCGCGGGGCTCAGCACGCTCAATGAAAACCAGGTGGTGGAATACGAGCTGGTGGAAAACCGCGGCAAATCGTCGGCGGAAAATCTGAAAGTGTCGTAACGCGCTGTGAAACCGCACCCGCGTCCCGGACGCGCTGCGGCATTCTTATGGCGCTGCGCAGGGGCGGGATCCCGGTTACTCAAGTATCGGGACCCGGGCTCTGCGATGCCACACTTCGTATCGCATCGCGCCCGGGGCACAAGTCCTGAGTTACAAAGTTGCCGAAGCGATCAGGCCTTCTTCTTCTTCGCCGCTTTCTTGGCCGGCGCGGCCTTTTTGGCGATTGGCGCCGGCGTCTTCGCTGTCGCGGGTTTCACCGGGATCGGAGCTTCCGCAGCAATGCGCATCGACCTGGCATAGCTGTCGGCGGTGTTGTCGGCCGACACCAGCAGCCGCTTGGCCGCGAAGGCGCCATGCTCGGTCGCGTGTCTGGCAAGCTGCTTGAAGCGTTCTTTCTTGCCGGCATCGGTGGCCTTGGCGGCAAGCGCCAGATAGTGGTCGCGCCGGTTCTTGGCCGCCGCCAGCAGCGTCTTGTTCTGCTGCTTGGCAACCTGCCGGATGATGACGTCCAGATCGGCGTCCGCCATGATTCGTTCCCTTGCTAAATGATGGTCGGTGATATCAGCTCATCGGCGCTGGCGCCGGCCGTGGTCCGGCACAGCTCGCCCTCGACGCGCACGCCCGAACTGGCCAGCAGCCGCAATGCCTGCGGATAGATCTTGTGCTCGATCGCCAGCACCCGCGCCGCCAGCCTGTCCGGCGTGTCGTCGTCGGCCACGGCGACCGCGCCCTGCATTACGATCGGGCCGGCATCGGTCTCCGGAATCACGAAATGCACGGTGGCGCCGGAAATCTTGACGCCGGCTCGCAGCGCCTGACCGTGCGGGTCCAGCCCCGGGAACGAGGGCAGCAGCGACGGATGGATGTTCAGCATCCGGCCAAACCAGCGTTGCACGAAGTCGGCGGTGAACAATCGCATGAAGCCGCCGAGGCAGATCACCTCGATCTGGTGATCGTCGAGCGCGGCCTGCAGAACCGCTTCGAAGCCGGCGCGGTCGGAACCAAACGGCTTGCTCTCGATGACCAGCGTCGCAACACCGGCGGCCTTGGCATGAGCGAGGCCGGCGGCGTCAGATCGGTTGGAGATAACGAGCGCGATCCGGGCAGGGAAGCCTTCGGCGGCGGCGGCCTCGATCAGCGCGGTCATGTTCGACCCGCGTCCGGAAATCAGGATGGCGACGCGGCGCATCAGGCTCTCACAATTTCAATTCGAGGTGCCCGTCATAGACGACGCGCTCGCCGTCGCCGGCGTCGGTGACCTCGCCGAGCACGGTGACGGTCTCACCGCCCTCGCGCAGGATGTCCATTACCTGCTGCACGCTGTCACGCTTGACGATGGCGATCATGCCAACGCCGCAATTGAAGGTCCGCAGTAATTCCAGTTCGGCGATATTGCCTTCGGCGGCCAGCCATTTGAACACTGGCAGCACGGTCAGCGCGGTGAGATCGATGCGGACGCCGAGGTCCTTGGGCAGCACGCGCGGGATGTTGTCGGTAAAACCGCCGCCGGTGATGTGGGCAAAGCCCTTGACGGCGCTCGTCTCGCGGACGGCGCGCAGGCAGGATTTGACATACAGCCGGGTCGGGGTGAGCAGGGCGGCGCCGAGCGTCATGAACGGCAGGAACGGCGCCTGGTCGGCATAGCTCAACCCGGTCTTCTCGACGATCTTGCGGACCAGCGAAAAGCCGTTGGAGTGCACGCCGGAGGAGGCCATGCCGATCACCACATCGCCGGCGGCGATATCCTTGGTCGGGAGCAGGGTGCCGCGTTCGGCGGCGCCGACGGCGAAGCCGGCGAGGTCGTAATCGCCATCCTTGTAGAGGCCTGGCATCTCGGCGGTTTCGCCCCCGACCAGCGCGCAGCCGGATTCGCGGCAGCCTTCGGCGACGCCGGCGACGATCGAAGCCGCCGCCTCGGGGTCGAGCTTGCCGCAGGCAAAATAATCAAGAAAAAAGAGCGGCTCCGCGCCCTGGACCACGAGGTCGTTGACCGACATCGCCACCAGATCGATGCCGATGCCCTGATGGAAGCCCGCCTCGATGGCGATCTTGACCTTGGTGCCTACGCCGTCGGTGGCCGCCACCAGCACCGGATCCTTGAACCCCGCGGCCTTGAGGTCGAACAGCCCGCCAAAGCCGCCGATCTCGGCGTCGGCGCCGGCGCGGGCGGTGGCGCGAACCATCGGCTTGATGAGGTCGACCAGGCGGTTACCGGCGTCGATGTCGACGCCCGCATCCGCGTAAGTGAGGCCTTTTTTCGGGTCGGTCATGGCCGG
>JACMOT010000453.1 GCA_014377915.1 Tardiphaga sp. | reverse complement strand
TCACGGACCATCTGGGCGCCCATGTTCTCGAACTTGTCTTCAAGCTCGATTTCCTTGGCGACGGTGACGCCGTCCTTGGTGATGCGGGGCGCGCCGAACGACTTGTCGAGCACGACGTTCCGGCCCTTGGGGCCGAGCGTCACCTTGACGGCATTGGCGAGAATGTCGACGCCGCGCAGCATCTTGTCGCGGGCATCAACGCCGAATTTGACTTCTTTGGCTGACATGTTTTGCTTCCTGAATGATTGAATGGGCTTGGCGAAAAGGCGCTTAAGCGGCCTTCTTCTTGGCGGTCGGGAAGTCGGTCAGGACGCCCATGATGTCGCTTTCCTTCATGATCAGCAGGTCCTGGGCATCGATCTTGACCTCGGTGCCGGACCACTTGCCGAACAGGACGCGCTCGCCGACCTTGAGGTCGATCGGGATCAGCTTGCCGGCTTCGTCACGGCCGCCGGGACCGACGGAGACGATCTCGCCCTGCGAGGGCTTCTCTTTGGCGCTATCCGGGATGATGATGCCGCCAGCGGACTTCTCTTCGGCGTCGATACGCTTGACCACAACGCGATCGTGCAGCGGACGGAATTTCATGCAGTCCTCCTAAGTTTCTGAAGATGTTCGATATTTAGAATTTTGGCAGTCGATGCCGACAAGTGCCAGCCCGACTGGTCCGGAGATAGGCCGAACGTTCCCGCTCGGCAAGCCCTTCTAGCAGAATTTTTGGCACTCCAATATGACGGCTGCCAACGCCGGGAATGATGGTTAATCGGCCCCGGCACGCCCTGTTAGCACTTGCGGTAAGCCGCTGCCAACGCTGACCTTTCAACACATTGTTAAACTTTTAAGCTTGTGATGGGCGGGTTGCTTGCGTCACAATTCATACATCGCGTCGTCATGGCGAAGTGGAATCCGGTTCGCGGCAAGACAGCGCGGTCAAAGGAGCGAAGAACGTATTCGACATCAACCGTTAGCCACTTGTGCCGAATGCGCTCTGTCCATGGAGGTTGGCATGGTCTCGAGAAGTGCGGTTTCTGACGATTTCAGGAAGCAGGTGCTTGGCTACGGGCTGACGACGGCGCAGATTTTTTACCGGATGCCGGATCATCCCTCTTTGCTGCAAAGCTATCTCTGGCAGGATTACGACCTGTTCCCGAAATTTCCCGCGTTGAAGGATTTTCTGGCGTTCTGGGAAAAATCGCTCGATGGGCCGCTGTTTTCCGTCACGGTCGCGCATTCCAAGCTGATCAAGCCGGCCGAATTGCGCGCCATCGACGGCGTGTTCCGGCTGCATTGAAAGTCTCGGGAAGCACGGGTGGGGTGATCGACGGTTTCGCCGGCAGGCTAGGGCCGTCGCCGCGCCTCGTTCCGATGCGGCGTGGCCAGATGGCGGTGTTGCGCGGAAGCAGTCCGGCTAGTTGAGCTTCACGGTGATGGGCCGCGGCGCTCCCTTTGTGGGGCCGTCGAACATCAGCAGCACGCGCATGCGCTGATCGTCCCCGTCGAGCGGCAACAGCGCCTCCGGCTTCACTTTTTTGCCGTAGCCCTCGAGATCGACCAGTCGATTCAAACGGTTTTCGCCATCCCATGAATAGATGGAGTAATCGCCGGTCTTGATTTTGGTCCCTTCGGGTGGATCGTTGACCGGCCCGGCCAGCACCAGAAAACCGTTGCCGTATCGGGCGAGGTCACGAACGCCTCGTGGGTTGCCGAGCGTGTCGTTCTGCAGCGCCAGGCGATGCAGCTTTGGATCGGCCGGTTGCCCTTCAAACACGGCCGGCGCGGCGACCGACAAGATCGCGGCATCCGATCCGAGGACCGGCCCGCGCATCCCGATATATAGCCGCCGGTCGCGCACCGCGAGGCCCTCGATCGTCAAGCCGTTGTCGGCAAGCGCCTGATCATAGGCGCGGGCAATCTCGGGCTGGGACTGCAACACAGCCGTCAGGCTGGATGGCTGGACGTCGGCCTTGCCGCGCAATTTGCCGGTCTGCATGTCGACGGCGGCAGCGCGGAGCGTGATACGAAAAATCTGCCTTGTCGCCGCGGCCCTGGCGTTGACCTTCGCTTCTTTCGCCTGATCGGGTTCGTGACGTGCTCTTCCATGCGAGCCGACCACATAGAAGCTGCCATCCTCAAAGGCGACGGCTTCGGCATCGAGCTCCAGCGGCTTGCCGCGGTATTGCGTATCGGTCAGTTTGATGAAATCGCCGGCGACCAGCTTGCCGTCGCCGAGCACGACAATCTGCGCGCCCTGCGTCTCGTCATCGGCAACGATGCAAATCCGTGGAAAAGTCACGTCGCGATCGCAGGCAATGCCGCTGACATCGGTCGATTTTTCCACCTCCGATGATGGCTCGGCCTTGCCGAGAAGTTTTCCATGGACCTTCCACGTCGCTGCGTCCCGAGCTGCGACCGAGGCCGGATGGATGGCCAGCAGACACGCCACGGCGACAATCAGTCGGGGAAGTGCGCCCCTGAACGTGCGGCCGATGCCGCTGTCGGGACTGTTCGTGGAAAGGCTGCGATACACCGCGGGCTGCGATCGGTTCATTGGTGCACCCATGTACTCGTCGGCGACAACCAGATGAGGGATGATGTCCGAGCTTTGAACGACGTGCAAGTTCAGGTTGAGTCTGCGATTGCAAAATGGCTGTTGTTGCACCGCAAGGTAGATCGCTTCGGCATGCCCGGCGGTTGCGCGGTGTCGCAGGGCGCAATGCTCCGGACCAATTGCTGCGCTCATGAACTACGGCTACGCTTGAGGCCATGCGCGATCGGCATCCGGCATCGCGCTGCGGAATGGGAATAAGCGCATGGCGAAGCGATTGGTTGCATCGAGGGCTGGCAAAGCCGCCGCGCCGAAACCGGCCACGCGCAAGCCGATCGCCAAAGCCACCGCCGCAAGACCGGCCGCGAGCGCCAAGCCCGCACGTCGTCGGCAGCGCATTGCCATCAGCCACTACCGCGAAGAGGATTTCGCCGCCGACGGCCTTCGTGCCTATGCGAAATACCGCGATCTCGGGATCGCCGAGGCCACCGCCGGACTGGCGCAGGCGCATGTAATCCGGCTGGTCGGCGAATGCGATCCGGCGGAGGTCTCCAAGCTTCACTATCATGATGCCGAATTCCAGATGATCTATGTGCTGAACGGCTGGGTGAAGACCTATATCGACGGCGAAGGTGAAACCGTGATGCGGCAGGGCAGTTGCTGGACCCAGCCGCCGCGGGTCAAGCATCTGATCCGCGATTACTCCGACAATTGCGAATTGCTGGAAGTGATTCTGCCGGCGCAGTTCCGGACCGTCGAGGTCAAGGCGTAAGCAGGCCGACGACCGCGCCCATCAGGCAGGTTGTCAGCGTGCCCGAGACGATCGACTTCAGTCCCAGCGCGTTGATCTCGTCGCGGCGCTCCGGCGCCATGGTGCCGAGGCCGCCGATCATGATGCCGAGGCTGGCGAAATTGGCAAAGCCGCATAGCGCATACAGCATGATCAGCCGCGAGCGCGGGTCGAGCGTGTCGGGTGGCAGCCCGGCGAATTGCAGATAGGCGATCAACTCGTTGAGCACCGTCTTGACGCCCATCAGGGCGCCAGCGGTCAGCGCCTGATCCCATGGCAGGCCCATCAGCCAACACACCGGCGCCATGGCGTAGCCGAGCAGGCGCTGCAGCGAGATCGAGGCGCCGCCGATCATCGGCAGCGCGCCGAGCACGGCGTTGACGAGGTACATCAACGCCACCAGCACCAGCAGCAGGGCGACGATGTTGACCAGCAGGACAATGCCGGCGCTGGTACCCCTGACGATGGCGTCCATGGTGCTGGTCGCCTGGGTTTCCGGATCGGCCAGCGTGCCGCCGGTGCGGCGGGGTTCGGTTTCCGGCAGCATGATCAGGCTGACGAGAATCGCGGCCGGCGCCGACAGCACCGACGCGATGACGAAATGCGCGGATGCATCGGGAATCAGCGGCGACAGGAAGGTCGCATACAGCACCAGCACGGTGCCGGCGATGCCGGCCATGCCGCCGGTCATCACCAGGAACAATTCGCTGCGCGTCAACTGCTTCAGATAGGGCCGGATGAACAGCGGCGCCTCGACCATGCCGAGGAAGATGTTGGCGGCGGTCGATAGCCCAACGGCGCCGCCGACGCCGAGCGTGCGCTCAAGTAGCCAGGCCATGCCGCGCACGATGGGCGGCAGGATGCCCCAGTGAAACAGCAGCGTGGTCAGCACGCTGATCACCAGCACCACCGGCAGCGCCTGCAGCGCGAGCACGAAATCGGCGCCGGGCGCCTTGAGGTCGAATGGCAGCGCGGCGCCGCCGAGATAGCCGAACACGAAGGAAGTGCCGGCGCGCGAGGCCGCGGCGATCAGGCCGACGACGTCATTGATCGTACCAAAGCCATGCGCGACGACCGGCAGCTTCAGCAGGATGATGGCGGTGAGCAAAGTAGCGGCGAGACCGATCGCGGCTTGCCTGAGAGAGACTGCGCGGCGATTTTCGCCAAACGCCCAGGCGATGCCAAGCAGCGCGAGCACGCCAAACGCCGATTGCAGTTGCAGCATGAATCCCCCGAAGCCATGGCGATAATGCCGGGGCGATGGAGGCCATGCAATGTCGGTGCCGGCCGTCATTGCGAGGAGCGCTTGCGACGAAGCAATCCCGTGTTTTCTTTTTAACCCTCTGGATTGCCGCGTCGCTCAGCTAAGGGGAAAGCTGGCGAGCCAACTTCCCGTGACCTCGCCGTGGCCTGGAAAGGCCCGCGCGCAATTACGTGTCCCGGACGCGATGCGGCATCCTTATGCCGCTTCGCAGAGCCGGGACCGCACCAGACGCTGTCGCCTGGTGTGGCCTCGGCTCAGCGAAGCCATACTTCGTATTGCATCGCGTCCGGGGCAAGACAGGTTTCAGCCCCGCCCGACGAACGGCATCTTCGTCGCCATCACCGTCATGAACAGCACGTTGGCGTCCAGCGGCAGGCCGGCCATGTAGGCGACGGCGTCGCCGACCGCCTTGGAGTCCATGCGCGGCTCCTGCTTCTGGGTGCCGTCCGGCTGCATCACGCCGGGGCCGTTGACCATGCGGTCGGTCATCGGCGTGGCGGCATTGCCGATGTCGACCTGGCCGACCGCGATGTCATAGGCGCGACC
>JACMOT010000452.1 GCA_014377915.1 Tardiphaga sp. | reverse complement strand
GACATGATCGTGCAGAACGTTTCAGAGGACGGCAAGACGACCGACCCCACCTTCACGGTGCCGGCCTCCGACTATGCCCGTGCCAAGGAGACCATTACCTCGGCCAAGGCCAAAATCGGCTATGCTCGAATCGACAGCGCAACAGATGTGGCCAAGGTCTCGGTGATCGGTTCCGGCATGCGCAGCCATGCCGGCGTCGCCGCGCAGGCCTTTGCTGCTCTATCCGAGCGCCAGATCAACATCCGCGCCATCACCACCTCGGAGATCAAATTCTCGGTGCTGATCGATGCCGCCTATACGGAACTGGCGGTTCGCACCCTGCATACGCTGTACGGGCTCGACAAGGCGTAGAAAATTTCTCCTGAAACAGTCGTTATTTTGATGTGAACGACGCGTTTGGCATCTGGCAGGCGTTTTGCTTGGCAAAACAAGCTTCAATTGGCTATACGGCCTGCATGGGCAGCCGTCGCGGTTGAGGGCGCCGTTTCGGACAATCTGATTCGTTCGGGTTCCGCGCCGGTTGCGGCGTGCGGGCGAAAATTCTATTTTTTCTGGGGCTTAGTGCTGGCGCACGAAATTTGGTCGATGCCAGCCACGTTGGGAGGGGTCGGCTAATGCGGAGCGCGTCGGGTGGCCCCCGCGTCTTGCTGAGACGGCTCCGCGAAACCATGGCGGAGCAGGTCTCCGCCCAGGAGCGCCTCGACAAGATCGTGGTGCTGATCGCCGCCAATATGGTGGCAGAGGTCTGTTCGACCTATGTGCTGCGCGTCGATAACACCCTTGAGCTCTATGCCACCGAAGGCCTGAACCGCGACGCGGTGCATCGCACCGTGCTGAGCGCCCATGAGGGCCTGGTCGGCCTGGTGTCGTCCGAAGCGACGCCGCTCAATCTCAACGACGCCAAGAGTCATCCGGCGTTCTCGTTCCGGCCGGAGACCGGCGAAGAAATCTACCACTCCTTCCTCGGCGTGCCGATCCTGCGCGCCGGCAATACGCTTGGCGTGCTGGTGGTGCAGAACCGCGCCAAGCGGACCTATGTCGAGGAGGAAGTCGAGGCGCTGCAGACCACCGCGATGGTGCTCGCCGAGATGATCGCCTCCGGCGAATTGTCGGCGCTGGCGCAGCCCGGCGAAGAGCCCGCGGCGCGACATTCGCTGCACAAGACTGGCGCCATCCTGTCGGACGGTATCGCGCTCGGCCATGTGGTGCTGCACGAGCCGCGCGTGGTCATCACCAATTACATCGCCGAGGATCTGCCGAAGGAGATCAAGCGGCTAGACGTGGCGCTGGCCAAACTGCGCGCCGACCTCGACCGCATGCTGGAACGCGGCGATGTCGCCGAGGGCGGCGAGCACCGCGACGTGCTGGAAGCCTACCGGATGTTCGCCAATGACCATGGCTGGTCGCACAAGCTGCATGAGGCGGTGGCCACCGGCCTGACCGCGGAGGCGGCGGTCGAACGCGTGCAGTCCGACACAAGGGCGCGGATGCTGCGCTCCACCGATCCCTATCTGCGCGACCGGCTGCACGACCTCGAGGACCTCGGTCACCGCCTGATGCGGCAGTTGCTCGGCAAGGACCACGCGCCCTCGCGCGACCAGATGCCCGAAAACGCCATCCTGATCGCGCGCGCGATGGGACCGGCGGCGCTGCTGGACTATGACCGCACCAAGCTGCGCGGGCTGGTGCTGGAAGAAGGCACCGCCAACTCCCATGTCTCGATCGTCGCGCGTGCGCTCGGCATTCCCGCGATCGGCGAAGTACCGAACGCGCCGGGCCTCGCCGATCCCGGCGACGCCATCATCGTCGATGGCACCTCGGGCTCAATCTATATCCGGCCTTCGGCGGAAATCGAATCGGCCTATGCCGAACGGGTCCGGTTCCGGGCGCGGCGACAGGCGCAGTATTCGGCGCTGCGTGACCGGCCCTGCGTCACCAAGGACGGCCAGCCGATCGACCTGATGATCAATGCCGGCCTGATCATCGACCTGCCGCATATCGACGATACCGGTAGCGCTGGCATCGGCCTGTTCCGTACCGAGTTGCAGTTCATGGTCGGCGAGAGCCTGCCGCGATCCAGCGACCAGCTGGCGCTGTACCGCGCAGTGCTGGATGCCGCCGGCCGCAAGCCGGTGACCTTTCGCACGCTGGATATCGGCGGTGACAAGGCGCTCCCTTACATGGAGACCATCAGCGAGGAGAACCCGGCGCTGGGCTGGCGCGCGATCCGGCTCGGCCTCGATCGTCCAGGCCTGCTGCGCGGCCAGATTCGCGCGCTGCTGCGCGCCGGCGGCGGCCGCGCGCTGCGGATCATGTTCCCGATGATTTCCGAGGTGGCCGAATTCGACCAGGCCAAGGGCATCATCGAGCGCGAATTGACCTATCTGCGCCAGCATGGCCATTCGCTGCCGGAGCGTATCGATGTCGGCACCATGGTCGAGGTGCCGGCGCTGCTCTACCAGATGGATGAGCTGCTGAAGAAGGTCGACTTCGTTTCAGTCGGCTCTAATGACCTGTTCCAGTTCCTGTTCGCGGTCGACCGCGGCAATGCCAAGGTGTCGGACCGCTTCGATACGCTGTCGGCGCCGATTTTGCGGGTGCTGCGCGAGATTGTGCAGAAGGCCAACGCCGCCGGGAAGTCCGCGTCGCTATGCGGCGAGATGGCCTCGCAGCCGCTCGGTGCGCTGGCGTTGATTGCGATGGGCTATCGCTCGCTGTCGCTGTCGGCGACCGCGCATGGCCCGGTGAAGGCGCTGATCCTCGACCTCGACGCCGGCAAGGCCGCGGCCATGATGGCGCCGCTGCTCGACGCGCCGTCCGGCAGCGTCTCGATTCGCCAGAGACTGAAGGAATTCGCCGAGGCCGAGGGGTTGTCATTGTAGCGAGGCCGTCCCGATAGCGGCTCCGCCGCGATGCGCCCTTCCCTTCCGTGATGCCGAGATCTGCCATGTCCATTCTGCCCGAAGCCAAACTCGATATTCTGCTGGCGCATCATGCCTCGCTGGAATCCCAGCTGCAGAGCCAGATGAGCGCCGAAAACTACGTCCGCTTGACGCGCGAATTCGCCGAACTCAATCCGCTGATCGACGCCGTGAAGACCTATCGCGCGGCGACCAGGGAGATCACCGAGATCGATGCGATGATCGCGGATGCCACGACTGACGCCGAGATGCGCGAGATGGCAGAGGCGGAGCGTCCGGCGCTTGAGACGCGCGCCACCGAGCTGGCGCAGGAAATCCGCGTCGCGCTGCTGCCCAAGGACGCGATGGACGAGCGCAACGTGGTGCTGGAAATCCGCGCCGGCACCGGCGGCGATGAGGCTTCCTTGTTCGCCGGCGACCTGTTCCGGATGTACGAGCGCTTTGCCGCCTTGCAGGGCTGGAAGGCCGAAGTAGTCTCCGCCTCGGAAGGCACGATGGGCGGCTACAAGGAAGTCATTGTCGAAATTCAGGGCCGTGGCGCCTTCGCCAAGCTGAAGTTCGAATCCGGCGTGCACCGCGTGCAACGCGTGCCCGACACCGAAACCCAGGGTCGTATCCACACTTCGCCCGCCACGGTGGCGGTGCTGCCGGAAGTCGAGGAAGTCGATGTCGTGATCCGCGACGACGATTTGCGCATCGACACCATGCGCGCGCAGGGCGCCGGCGGCCAGCACGTCAACAAGACGGAATCAGCGATCCGCATCACCCATCTTCCGACCGGCATCGTGGTGATGATGCAGGACAGCCGCTCGCAGCATAAGAACCGGGCATCGGCGATGAACATCCTGCGCTCGCGCATCTATGACGCCGAGCAGCAGCGCATCGATTCGGTGCGCTCCGCCGAGCGCCGCGAAAAGGTCGGTTCCGGCGACCGCTCCGAGCGCATCCGCACCTATAATTTCCCGCAGGGCCGCGTCACCGACCACCGTATCAACCTGACACTGTACAAGCTGCCGCAGGTGATCGCCGGTGAGGCGCTTGGCGAGTTGGTCGATGCGCTGACCACCGAGCATCAGGCCGCGCAGCTGGCGGCGCAGGGCAACGCGTGATCTCTTACTTCCCATCCCCCCAAGCAAAGCGTTGCAGGGCGGGAGAGGGAAAAGAAAGCAAGTTGTGACTGACACTCTCGTCGGGCAAAGCATTGAGACCGCGCGGCGTCGCGTGGCCACACAGTTGCGTACGCATGAGATCGAATCCGCGGATCTCGATGCACGCCTACTGATTGGTGCCGTGCTCGGACTGGATCTGACCGGGCTGATGGTCCAGGCCAAACGTCTCGTTACGGCCGACGAAGCCGCCCATCTCCAGGCCCTTGCCCACCGCCGCCTGAGGGGCGAACCGATCGCGCGCATTCTTGGCGTCAAGGAATTCTGGGGCCTCTCGCTGGCGCTGTCGGCCGATACGCTGGTGCCACGGCCGGATACCGAAACGGTGGTCGAGGCGGCGCTGGAGCTGCTCGATGCGGGCGAGCTGCGCGGCCGTGCCTGGCGCATTGCCGATCTCGGCACCGGCTCCGGCGCGATCCTGCTGGCACTGCTCTCCGAACTACCCCATGCTTTTGGCATCGGCACCGACATCAATCTCGCAGCGCTTGCCACGGCGCGAAGCAACGCCAGCCGACTCGGCCTGGCACAGCGCGCCGGCTTCGTCGTTTGCGACTATGTTTCCGCGCTCGCCGGGGACTTTGACCTCATCGTCTCCAATCCGCCTTATATACAATCGGCGGAGATCGCCGGCCTGGCGGCCGAGGTGCGCGAACATGATCCGCTGCGCGCGCTGGACGGCGGTGCCGACGGCCTTGATGCCTATCGCCGAATCGCGCCCGCGGCCGCCGCGCGGCTGGCGCCGGGCGGGCTGCTGGTCGTCGAGGTCGGGCACGATCAGAGCGACGACGTCGCGCGGTTGATGCTGGCGGCGGGGTTAACCCTCTCCGGACCAGCCCGGACCGATCTGGCCGGCATCCGGCGGGTAGTTTCCGGGCACAGATCGCCCCGATAAAGCCGGCCGAGCTGAAAAAACGCTTGGAATATCGCCGGCAACCGACTACGTTCGTGTCACAACATCGGTTCAGGGTTGGCGCGCCCCGTGGTTTGACGGCTGGACGCCAGGAATTCTCGCTAGAGAGCCCGTCCGAGAAATGGTTCCAACAGGCAGGTCAGATTGAGCGCGATGGCTGAAAGAGCTGCGCTGCTTGCGACCGCAAAGCGAACGAAAGCCTGATATTGCGCTTCGACAATCACACGCAAACTCCCAGCCTGATTGCGGCGGGTTGAACGATTTGGTCCGACCAGCGATTTTGGCTGGCGGTTGGGGAACGCGTCTTTTGTTGAACGCGAACGACGATGGCATCGGTGCAGCGATGATCTGCATGGCGATTGGGCGCATGGCGCGCTCCTTATCGCCCAAATCCTCTGTGACACTAAAGAAACCAAGCTCTCTGCGATAATCCTGGATCGGTAGTAAAGGCGAGACATGAGAAACGGTCAGAATAACAATAATAAGCGGATGCGGAACAATAACAACCGCAGCAGCAATAACGGTGGCGGCAACAACAATAACAATAACAACAACAACCGTCGTGGCCAGAACCCGATGACCCGGGTGTTCGAGTCCAACGGTCCGGACATCAAGATTCGCGGCACCGCCTCCCACGTAGCGGAGAAATATGTGCAGCTGGCGCGCGACGCGCGCTCTTCCGGCGACCCGGTCGCCGCCGAGAACTATTATCAGCATGCCGAACACTACTTTCGCCTGATCGCCGCGGCGCAGGAACAGTTTCGCCAGAACCAGCCGCAGCCGCGGACCGAAAACGAAATGCCGTCCGAGGATGGCGATGATGACGGCGAGACGTTCTCGAACTTCGGCGCCGAGCCGGGCTTCGTGCCGGTGCAGCCGCAGCCCTTCGTGCCACGTGATCCGCAGCCGCCGCGCGAACAACCGCAGCGCGAGAGTCAGCCCTACCAGCCGCGCGAGAATCAGCCCTATCAGCCGCGCGAAAACAACGCACCGCGCGAGCATAACGGGCCGCGCGAAAACAACGGACCGCGTGAGAACAACCATCGCGAACCGCGTCCGCAGCACCAGCCACAGCCGCAATTCCAGCCGCAGCCCCAGCCGGCGATGCCGGTTGCCGACAGCGTCGACCGGCTGCCGTCGTTCATCACCGGACCGCAGCCGCAGGTCAACGGCCCGGCCCCGTTCGATGCCGCCGCCGGCGAACGTTTCCCGCCGCGCCGCCGTCGCCGCCCGCATGCCCCGCGCCCCGATGGCGTGGCCGCGGCGCCGGTGACTCCGGGTGACGATTTCAATCCCGGGAATTCGTAAACAGCCTTAGCCACCGGTGCTGACCTTTCCTCTCCCTGTGCAAAAGGGAGAGGAGAGGTAGATGGCCGACTTTCAAAGTTCAGACGCGTGAGTTCGGCTGTATCAGAAGCGCTACGGCGTAGACGGATGCCGCCGCTTAACAGCAGACTTTATATTGCCCCCGCGGCGCGGAGCAGAAGACCGGCGATACATGCGCCGGCAAGCACCGTCAGCATCCCGACATTGAAGCGAAAGATCGCGATCGCCGCCGCCACGGCCAGGATCAGCGCGGCCGGATCAACGCTGGCCAGCACCGGCATTTCGAACGACAGGCCAAAACCGCGGATCGGCAGCACCTCCCGAAAAATCGTATGGACGGCGAACCAGATCGACAGATTGAGGATGACGCCAACCACCGCCGCCGTGATCGCCGACAGCGCCCCGGCGAGCGCCTTGTTCCCCTTCATGACTTCGATGAAAGGGGCGCCGAGGAAGATCCAGAGAAAGCAGGGGGTGAAGGTGACCCAGGTGGCGAGAAGGCCGCCGAGCGTTCCCGCCACCATCGGTGACAGCGAACCGGGATCCCGGAACGCGGCCATGAAGCCCACGAACTGCAGCACCATGACGAGGGGACCGGGCGTGGTCTCCGCCATGCCGAGACCGTCCAGCATCTCGCGCGGCTGTACCCAGTGATAATGTTCGACCGCTTGCTGGGCCACATAGGCCAGAACCGCATAGGCGCCGCCGAACGTCACCAATGCCATCTTGCTGAAGAACACGGCGATCTGGCTGAACACGTTCCCCTCGCCATACACGGCCAGCAACGTGACTACCGGGACCAGCCACAACAGCAGCCAGACGGCACTGACGCGCAGCGCGCGTCCGACGTTGGGCCGCACGTGGTCGGGCAACTCGTCGCTCATCATGCTGTCGACCGTCGCGGTCGATGCCGGCCCGCCGTGGCCGCCACCGGCGGCGAATTCCGGACGTTCCGCCCTGGCTCCCAGATAGCCGATCAATCCGGCGGCAAGGATGATCGCCGGAAACGGCACATTGAAGAAGAAGATGGCAATGAAGGCCGCCGCCGCCAGCGCCCGCATCACATTGTTGCGCAGCGCCCGCTTGCCGACCCGAACGACGGCCTGAATGACGATGGCAAGCACCGCGGCCTTGAGGCCATAGAACAGCGCCTCGACGAATCCGACATTGCCATAGGCCGCGTAGACGTAGCTCAGCGCCATGATACTGACGACGCCGGGCAGGATGAACAGGCAACCCGCCACGATGCCGCCGACGGTTCGATGCAGCAGCCAGCCGATATAGGTCGCAAGCTGTTGCGCCTCCGGTCCGGGCAACAGCATGCAGTAGTTCAACGCGTGCAGGAAACGGCTTTCCGAGATCCAGTTCTTTTCCTCGACGAGGATGCGGTGCATGACCGCGATCTGCCCGGCGGGACCACCGAAGCTGAGCAGCGCGATCTTCAGCCAGACACGGAACGCCTCCGCGAAACTGATGCCATGAGAAGCTTCGCCGGAATCGATCGCGCGCTCGGCGGGAACGTCGGTCATCAGGATTTTCCCTTGCTGGTCGGCCAATTATGGGTTTCGCCGGTCGCGTCGCGGCACCATCGATAGAAGGCGTCGTAGATCAGCATGCCAGCGTTCAGTTGGGCGAGATCGTCGTCGAACATGCGGGAAAGGCCCAGCGAGGCAGCCATCAGGCCAGGCGCTTCCGGCGACAGGTCAAGCCGTCCGGTATCGGCCGCCCGCACCATCGTCGCCAGTCGGTCGAGCGGCGGCGTCGAAAGGCCGAACTCCTCGATCATGACGTCGAACGTGCAGAGATCGCCGCGGTGGCTCCAGAACACGTGCTCGATGTCGAATGGCACTGCGCCGAATCGCTCGCCGACGGCTTCGACCTCCGACGGCGCGACGAACAGGAATACCGCCTCGGGGTCGATGAACCGCCGGATCAGCCAGGGACATGCGATGCGGTCGATCTTGGGCCGCGAGCGGGTGACCCATACGGTACGGCCCTGCGCGTCCGGCGCCGGCAGCTTGGCGACCGGCACGGTCGGCAGCTTCGCGGCCTTCCATGCCTCAAACCCACCGTCGAGCGTTTCGGCCGCGGCGCCGGCATGGCGCAGCCAGGCAGCCGCGCCTTCGCTGAGCTTCAGGCCTTTCTGGCAGATGACGATGACGGACCGGCCCGCAAAGGATGTTGCCCAGGCTGCCGCGGTTTCGTGCGGACGGCGCAGCGCGCCAGGAATCATGCGCGGATCGGCTGCGAAATCTTCGGCAGTCCGCACATCGATGAGTATCGGCGTGGTGGCGGTACCGATCAGCCGGGATAATTTATCGACAGAAATGGAAGTGTATGACGACATGACTGCGCCCTCGTTGTGAACGGGACGCGATACTTCAGCTGTCGCCTCGTGGGGAGATCGCGGCCCCCATGCCTTAATTTCAATCCGAACCGCCCCGCCGTGTCAAGCGGCGGCGCGTCTGCATGTCAGCATCGCCAACCGCGTCGAACGATCAATTCCTTCTTTGCCGGCCCGCAGCCGCAGGTGAACGGCTCGCACCCTGTTGAACAACTAGAACGCCGCGGCCAGATCTTTGGCGCCCGGCAGGTTGCTGTTGCTGTCCATCCGCGAATTGGTGATGGCCAGCAGCTTGGCGACCGTATTGTGGCGGATCGCCACCGGATTGCGCTCGTAACCCCCGCGCTGGAAGAAGTTCGCGGTCGGCACCTGTTCGCGCATGGCCAGAGGCATGGTCACCATATCGAGGCCGGTGCCGTCGCCAGTGAGATTCATCATCTCCAGTTCGGCGGCGCTGAGCGGGCGGCTAAAACCCTTGTTGCTAGCGAAGATGACCGACGTCAGCAGCTTGTGGACCTGCAGTTGCGGGCCGACGTCGATATCCAGCACCATCGCATGTACGGCCCAGCCCTGCGGCGTGGCGGCGAGTTTTTCATGATCGCTCCAGGTGTCCGGCACGGTGCGCGAGAACGCGTACATCCGCTTGAACACCGCGATCTTCTGATCCATCGCCTTGCGCGCCGCGCCGGACAATTGCGAGGCCTTGTCGGTCAGCACCTTGAGGATCTGGTGCCCCTGCTCCGCGACCAGCTCGACGCTGTTGGTGGTGAGCAGCTGGTTATAGCCGATCGCGGTCGAGATCGCGCGCGAGCCGGGGCGCGAGGCGCTGAGGCCGGACTGCATGTCATAGCCGCCATTGCCGCCGGTCTCGAACGAATACACCCGTACCGCCTGCTCGCGCGTCAGGCCCGAGCTCAGCACGGCGCGGGCATACGCCCGCTTGAACTCCATTTCATTGGCCGGACGCTGTGGCGAGAACTGGAAATGTTGCTGCGCCGCCTGGATGAAATCGGCAACCACTGGCAGTTCCCGGCGGCTCCGCGGCGTGCCCTCTTCAGGCTCGGGATTCGAAGGGCGTTTCGGCCCGTCATAGAGCGGCGCCTGCTCCAGCACATAGTCCTCGAGCGTAATGGCCTGGCGATCGCGACGCTTGGCATTGCGGATCTTGCGCCGCTCATAGACCGCGTTCCAGTAGGGCTTGGCCTCGGCGTCGAAGGCGGCACGGGCTTCTTCATATTCCGCGAGCTTGCGGCGGTAGTCCGCGATCGCCTGGGGCGACGCGCTTTGCGCCCTTGCATTGGCGCCCCCCGAGGAAAGCGCGATGACATCGCGCGCCTGCGCCGGCGACGCGCCGATCAACAGCGCGAGCGTAACCATGGCGGCCGACGAACGAAGCAAATGAATTGGCATGGATCTGTTCAATTCCTGATTGGCGCGATCCGGTCGCGCCTGACATGTCGGGAATGACGCCGTATATTGGCCGGAAAATCCGTCCAGACGAAGTCGGTCTAACGTCACAAACCTTGGCGCAGCATGGTGAAGAATGTGTTGCCAATATTGGTTGCGATCGTCGCAGGCATCGGCCCAGCGGCAATAGCCGAGCGTCCGGATTGCAATGGGTTCCCGGATTTTCGCGCGCGCATGTGTTGCCATAACGCGGTGTCCTGGGCTCTGCCCGAGCCTGAATCACTGAACCCGTCCGTCACTTCCACGCAAAAACAGGCTGTTCCAGCTCGGCGACGCGCGTCGAGCGACCGGCCAGCAACTCGCTGAACTGATAGATCAGCGCCGCGGTAGGGGCGTGGATGTAGCTGCCAGCATGCCGATAGCGGATGACGCGACGGTCGCTCTCGGGAATGGCGACAAAGTCGAACGCATCGGCGGACGCGACCGCTGACAGCGCGATGCGGTGGACCGAGGCGACCTCGTCCGGATTGGGCGCCAGCTTAGAGCTGTCCTGCGCCCACATCAGCACCGGCGTGATCAAATAGCCGGAGCGCGTCGGATAATCGTCGAGAATGCCGATCACATCGGCTGGCGCAAGCTGCAGCCCGAGCTCCTCGTGCAACTCGCGCAGCGCCGCCTCGGTTGGCGTCTCGCCGGGATCGCAGCGCCCTCCCGGCAGCGCCCATTGATTGCTATGCGCGCGCAGTCCCGCGGCGCGCAAGGTCAACAACAGCGCGCTGTCGCAGGCGTCGGATGCCTCCACCAGCGCGACGGCCACGGCGGCGCGCTTTAGTCCGGATACAGCTTCACCATCGGCCAGCCGCGCGAAGGCAGCGCCCCGCCCGGCGATCATTTGCCGTGTGACGGCATTGAACGGATACATCATCGGGAATGAGTATAGGAGCCTCGCGGCGGCCGCACTAGGCACCCCGCTTGTGCTTTTGTATGAACGAGGCTCGGCCCGCGTCGCGGCGCCTCGATTGTCTCCTCTTGCGCGAGAACGGCCATGGATTATCGCTCGCTCGGCCGCTCCGGCCTGAAGATTTCGCCGATCTGCCTTGGCTCCATGATGTTTGGCGGCGCCACCGACGAACCGACCTCCGCCCTGATCATCGACAAGGCGCGCGACGCCGGCATCAATTTCATCGATACCGCCGACGCCTATTCCGGCGGTGGATCGGAACAGGTGGTCGGCCGGGCCATTGCCAGGCACCGCCAGCACTGGATTCTGGCCACCAAACTCGCCAATCCGATGGGCACCGATCCCAACCGTGCCGGACTATCGCGGCGCTGGGTGATGCAGGCCGCCGAGGAAAGCCTGAAGCGGCTCGGCACCGACTATCTCGACATCTACTATCTGCACAAGGAAGACCATTCGACGCAGCTGGAAGAAACCGTGCGCGCGATCGGCGATCTCATTCGCCAGGGCAAGTTGCGCTATTTCGGGGTTTCCAACTACCGGGCATGGCGCGTCGCCGAAATCTGCAACATCTGCGACCGGCTCGGCATCGACCGGCCGATCGTCAGCCAGCCTTATTATAACGCCATGAACCGGATGCCGGAGGTCGAGCACTTTCCGGCCTGCGGTCATTACGGCATCGGCATCGTGCCCTACAGCCCGCTGGCGCGCGGCGTGCTGACCGGCAAGTACCAGCCCGACGCGGCGCCCGACAAGGACAGCCGCGCCGGGCGCAACGACGCGCGGATGATGCAGACCGAATGGCGACCGGAATCGCTTGTTCTGGCGCAGCGGATGCGCGCGCATGCCGAAGCCCGCGGCATCACCGCCGGCCAGCTCGCCGTCGCCTGGGTGCTGAACTCGTCCTTTGTCAGCGCCGTCATCGCCGGCCCGCGCACCGTGGCGCAGTGGGATGATTATCTGCTCGCGCTGAACTATCAATTCACCGTCGAAGACGAAGCGCTGGTCGATCGCCTGGTCGCCAGCGGTCACCCGTCAACGCCGGGCTTCAACGATCCCGCCTACCCGATCGAAGGCCGCCGGCCACGAACAGCCTCCTGATTCTACCACAAGGACACCCAATGACCGACGCGGCACAGGCCGGGCTCGAGGCCGCCGGCTGGAGCATCATGCAAGACGACGGCTTCATCAAGCTGGTCGGGCCGTTCTGGCATCGAAGATCGGATGAATCCTACGAGTTCGCAATCCTCGGAGAGGACAAGCACCGCAATCGACGCGGCGTGGTCCAGGGCGGCGTGCTGATGACGCTGGCAGATCGCAGCTGCGGCATGACGGCACGTGCGATTTCGGGCGCCGACGCACTTGCCACGGTGCAGATGGACACGTACTTCGTCGACGCGGCGCGGATCGGCGAGCTGATGGTATCGCGGCCAAAAGCATTGCGCACAACCAAGAGTCTGATCTTCATGAGCACCGAAATTCGTGTCGACGATCGTATCGTTGCCACGGCGCACGGCGTGTTCAAGGTAGTAAGAGACCGCATCGACACCAGCACGCGGTAGCTGTCGGGGGCAAAAGCCCGCGCGGAATACCGATATTCCGCTTCCGCGGCGCGTCCGGAACGATCCCTGCATTGGTTGCTTAGCCTAAGTCATTTTCATGACATAGAGCCGCGCTCAGCGTCGGTTGAGTGAGCAAGGATTCATCCAAATGACCTTTGCAAGTCGAAGACTTCAATCCGCCCTCCCTGCGCACGGGAGCGCCCATCACCATACCACTGCGAGCGACACCGCCACAGGTCGCGCCGTTATCCTGATCGTAGAGGACGACACGCTGCTGCGCATGCATGCCGCCGAGATAATCGAGGAAGCCGGTTTTCAGGTGATCGAAGCAGAGAACGCCGATGTCGCGATGCGCGTGCTGGAGAGTCGCAGCGACGTTGGCATCATGTTTACCGATATCGACATGCCCGGATCCATGAATGGCCTGAAACTGGCCCGGGCTGTCGCCGATCGATGGCCGCCGATCCGCATTCTCGCAACCTCCGGCCACTTCAAGCTGCATGATGGCGATCTGCCGGTCGGTGGGCAGTTCATTGCCAAACCGTATCGCGCCCACCAGATCATCAGCACGCTGCAGGCCTTGGCAGGCCTCGCCCCGGCGCAACGCTGATCAGTGAACTTCCGCAGCCAGCACCGCCTCGCCGCGGATCTCCTCCGTCAGCCGGGCCTTCAGCACCGAGAATGCCGGGCTGGTTTTCACCGTGTAGTGCCGGGGATGCGGCAGATCGACCGTCACATCGGCCTTGACGCGGCCGGGCCGCGCCGACATCACAACCACGCGCGAGGCCAGGAAGACAGCCTCCTCGATATCATGCGTGACGAAAATCACCGTCTTGCGTTCGCGCTCCCAGATCCCGAGCAGCAGCTCCTGCATCAGGGCGCGGGTCTGGTTGTCCAGCGCGCCGAACGGCTCGTCCAGCAGCAAAATCTTCGGACTGTTGGCCAGCGCGCGGGCAATCGCGGTGCGCTGCTGCATGCCGCCCGACAATTGCTTCGGAAAATGATTGGCAAAGCTGATGAGGCCGACCTTCTCCAGCCACTCGCCGGCAATCGCGTTTCTTTCGCGCAACGAGACGCCGCGCTCGCGCAAGCCGAAGGAAATGTTCTCCGACACCGTGAGCCAGGGAAACAGCGTGTAGGACTGGAATACCATGCCGCGGTCAGCCCCGGGGCCGGTGATGGCCTTGCCGTCCAGCAGGATGCGGCCGGTGGTCGGCGTATCCAGTCCGGCCACCATGCGCAGCAACGTCGACTTGCCGCAGCCGCTCGGGCCGAGAATGGTGACGAAATCATTATCCTCGACGGCGAGGTTGGTCGGCTCCAGCGCGCGCGTCGGCGCGCCGCCGCGAACTGGCGGAAAGATCCGCGACACATTATCGATGACCAGCTTGCTCAAATCAGGCTCCACGGAAACATCGCACGGTTCGCGGCCTTGAAGGCGTAGTCGGAGATCAGGCCGATGACGCCGATCACGATGATGCCAAAAATGATCTGGCCGGTGGCCAGCAACGCCTGGCTGTCGATGATCATATGGCCGATGCCCGAGGACGAGCCGATCAGTTCGGCGACGATGACATAGGTCCAGGCCCAGCCGAGCACCAGGCGCAGGATTTCGGCGATCCCCGGTGCCGCCGACGGTATCAACACGCGCTTCAACACGCCGACGTCGCGCGCGCCGAGCGTCAACGAGGCCTCGACCAGATCGCGCCGCACGCTGCCGACCGTCACCGCGACCATCAGGATGATCTGGAATACCGAGCCGATGAAGATCACCAGCAGTTTCTGCAACTCGCCGATGCCAGCCCACAGGATCAGCAGCGGGATGAACGCCGAGGCCGGCAGATAGCGCGCGAAAGACACGAACGGCTCGAGAAAGGCTTCGACCGACTTGTAGGCCCCCATCAAGATGCCCAGCGGCACGGCGACAAGCGCGGCCAGCACGAATCCGCCAAGCACGCGCCAGATCGTCATGCCGATATCGAACAAAAATCCCTGCTTGGTCAGCAACCACCAGCCGTCGTTCAGCATGGTCCAGGGGTTGGCGAGAAAGGTCTTCGAGACGAAGCCGCCGAACGTGGCGTAGGACCACGCCGCGACGAACAGCACGAAAAAAAATATGCCGAGCACGACGCGCGCGGAGGAGGAAACGGGAGCGAGCGGTTTCATGTTATCGCTTAATATTCATGCTGCTCCACGTCATTGCGAAGAGCCTCTTGGCGACGAAGCAATCCCGTTCTTGCCGAGTTCGTGGCTTCTGGATTGCCGCGTCGCTTCGCTCCTCGCAATGACGGGGAGAGGCCGGTGACTACTGAATGAAGCGTGTATCAACGATCTTGGTGAGATCCGGAATTTCCTTGATGACACCGATTTCGAGTAGTAATTCGGCGGCTTCCTTGGAGAACGCCTGGAAATCCCCGGCAAAGAATTTCTTGTTCTGATCCTGATCCTGCCACCGCAGATACTGCGCGGAGCTGCCGAACTTCTCGCCGGTCTGCTTCACGTCGGCGCCCATGATCTCGTAGGACTTGTCCTGCTCGGCCTTGATCATCGCCACCGCGTCGAAATAGCTCTTGGTCAACGCCTTCACCGCGCTCTCGTTTTCGGCGATGAATTTGGGCGTACATCCGAACGTGTCCATGATCATCGGATAGTCCAGCGTGGTGGCAATGATCTTGCCGGCCTCCGGCTTCTCGCGCACCGCCGAGAGATAGGGCTCGTAGGTCATCGCGGCATCATTCTGCCCGGCGATGAAGGCCTGCGCGGCCGCGCCCGGCTCCATGTTCACGACGCTGACATCTTTCATCGACATGCCGTTCTTCTTCAGAAACCAGGCTAACGTGAAATACGGCGCGGTGCCGGGAGCAGAAGCGGCAACGGTCTTGCCCTTCAGGTCCTTGATGGAAGCGATGCCTGATTTCACGACCATGCCATCGGCGCCGTAAGACTTGTCGAGCTGAAACAACTGCGTGGTCGCGACGCCATTGGCATTCCAGACGATCCAGGTCTCTACCGTGGTGGCAGCGCACTGCACGTCGCCGGACGCGATTGCCAGATGGCGGCTCGCCTGCGGGACCTTCTTGATCGTAACGTCAACGCCATTCTTCGCGAAGATACCGGCCTCCTTGGCCAGGGTCAGCGGCGCGAAGCCGGTCCAGCCGGAGATCGCGATTGTCACCTTTGTCTGCGCCGCGGCCGGTGTCGCTACCAGCGCCGCCAGCATCGCGGCCGCGGAAATTCCGATAAGTTTCATGAAACTCTCCTCAGCAGAAGTGTGAAATTATGCGGCATGGCAGCATGGCGGATTGCCAGAGTCAATTCGACGGCTGGTGGACCGCAGAACCATTCGCGCAGGGGCATCATCAGCGCCATGATCGCGTCGCCGGCGTGAAGCGCGCGGTGAGCTGGTATAGATCGCTCGGATAGCTGACGCGCACCGCGGTAATGATCTTGCGCTTGCGCCAGGTACGCCGCTCGACGACGAGGCACGCGGCCGGTGGATCCAGCGCCAGCGCCTTCGCCGTAGGCAGATCGACCAGCGAGGCGGTGATACGGTGCTCGGCTTCATTCCACGGCACGTGGCCGAGCAGCCAGGTGCCCGGCGGCACTTGCCTGAAATCAATATCGGCGGCGAGCGGCACCACGTCGAGATTGATCAACCGCTCTTCCAGCGCGAATGGACGCCCTTTGGCAATGTGCCGGCAGCGCAGCGACAGCACATCGCAGCGTGCTCCGATGCCGAGCCGGGCAATATCATCCGCGGTCGCCGCGCGTCGCCGGCGAGCCAGCAATTCGTAGCCGTAACTCTCACCGCGCTTGGCTATCTCTGCCTGGATATCGGGAATATGCAGCACCGCCGATTGCACCAGCGGCTTTGCCACAAAGCTGCCTACCCCGCGCTTGCGCTCGATCACACCGGCGTCTGCCAGGCCCGACAGCACCTTGTTGACCGTCATCCGCGAGCAATTATAGGTGTCGACCAGTTCATGCTCGAACGGAATGCGATGGCCGGGCGGCCAGCGCCCCGACATGATCTTCTCTTCAAGGTCGGCACGAATGCGCTGATACAGCGCCTGCGGCACGGCCCCGGTTTTTCGCGCACGGACCGCGACCATCACAGGTCAACCAGTCGTTTCATCGTGCGCTGATAGCGCGCGACGATGGCCCCATGCCGCCGGTGCCGGCCGGCTTCGACGACCTGGCGGCCCGCGACCCAGACGGTGGATATCGCCGATCGTCCCGCCACAAACGTATAGGCGTCCAGCCAGCGATCGCCGCTGACGGCGGCCAGATCGGGATGCGCGAGGTCGAGGACCACCAAATCGGCGCGCTGACCGACCGCGAGCGACCCAACCGCGCGGCCGACCGCCCGCGCACCGCCAGCCAGCGCATGTTCGTACAATGCACGGCCGGTCGATTGCCCTTCGTTGCGCGCCACCACGTTGCGGATGCGATAGCGCAGTCGCTGGCTGTATTCGAGCTGCTTCAATTCGCCGGGCGCGGTGATCTCGATGTTGGAATCGGTGCCCACCCCGAACCTGCCGCCGGCGTTCAGGAACGAAGGCCCCGCAAAAATGCCGTCGCCCAGACTGGCTTCCGTCAGCGGACACAGTCCGATCGTCGCGCCCGAAGCAGCAACACCGGCCGCCTCTTCGACCGTCATGTGAGTGGCGTGTATCAACACCCACCGCTGATCGACAGACTCATGATCGAGCAGCCAGGCCACGGGTGTCTGGCCGGACCAGGCGACACAATCCTCGACTTCCTTGACCTGCTCGGCAACGTGGATATGGATCGGCCCGTGCGGAAACGAGGCCAGCACTTCATGAAGCGTCGCCGGTGTGATCGCGCGCAGCGAATGCGGCGCAATGCCGATGACGGCGTCATCGACGCCCGCGATCGCGGCGCGCGACTTTTCCAGCAGCGCGAGGAAGCGCGTGGGATCATTGGTGAAGCGGCGCTGGCCATGGATCGCCGCCGCGCCACCGAACGAGCTGAAATTGTAGAATGACGGCAGCAGTGTTATCCCGATGCCGGTCGCGTTCGCCGCGGCCGCGAGACGGCCGGCCATTTCGCCGAGGTCGGCATACGGCCGACCGTGCTCGTCATGGTGCAGATAATGAAATTCGGCGACCGAGGTAAAGCCAGCCTCCAGCATTTCGGCATAGGCAAAGGTGGCGATCGCCTCGACATCATCCGGCGTCAGCGCATCTAGAAAACGATACATCAATTGCCGCCACGTCCAGAAACTGTCCTGCGTGGCGCCGCGGATTTCAGTCAGACCCGCCATGCCGCGCTGGAACGCGTGACTATGCAGATTGGGCAGGCCGGGCAGCGCGACCCCGCTGATGATTTCGGCGCCAGCGCTGCTGGCATTTTCGGCAACCGACGTGACAAAGCCGTTTTCGATCGACAGCAGCACGTCGCATGCCCAGCCGCCGGGCAGCAGCGCATGTCGCAGGAACAGCTGTTTTGCAGAAGCGTCTGCGCGCATGGCATCCATTCGATGCATTCAAAAGACACTCGACAATAAGCCAGAGCGCTGATTATGTATAGACATACGATGTCCTGAAATAGCGGCAGCTCGCCATGCGCTTTGATACCCTTTGGAGCAACGCCCGACTGGCGACCATGGCGCCGGAACGGCCAGGTCTTGGTACCATCGAGGATGGCTGCGTCGCCGCGCTGGATGGCCGGATCGTGTTTGTCGGCGCCGCGACAGACTTGCCTTCGACCGACGCGGTCGATCGAATTGACTGTGGCGGCCGTTGGATCACACCGGGCCTGGTTGATTGCCATACCCATCTGATCTTCGGCGGTCACCGCGCCAATGAATTCGCGATGCGACTGCAAGGCGCGACCTACGAGGAAATCTCCCGCGCTGGCGGCGGCATTGCTGCCAGTATGAAGGCGACGCGCGCGGCGAGCGAAGCCGAGCTGGTTGCCAGCGGCTTGAAACGGCTGGATCATTTAATCGCCGAGGGCGTCACCACCATCGAGATCAAATCCGGCTACGGTCTCGATCTGGAAACCGAAATCCGCAGCCTGCGCGCGGCTCGGCAACTCGGTCATGCGCGGGCCGTTTCCGTCGTGACGTCGTTTCTCGGCGCCCATGCGCTGCCGCCGGAGGCCAATGGCGACAAGGACGCGTATATCGAGCGAGTCTGCAACGAGATGCTGCCGGCAATCGCCGCCTTGAAACTCGTCGACGCCGTCGATGCGTTCTGCGAGGGCATCGCGTTCTCCCCGGAGCAGACCGCAAGAGTATTCGCGACCGCGAAATCCTTCGGCTTGCCGGTCAAGTTGCATGCCGACCAGCTCTCCAACCTGCATGGCGCGAGGCTCGCCGCCGAACATGGCGCGCTGTCGGCCGATCACCTCGAACATACCGACGAAGACGGCGTGGTGGCGCTGACCAGGACTGGTACCGTCGCGGTGGTGCTGCCGGGGGCGTATTACGCGCTGCGCGAGACCCAGGCGCCACCGATCGAGCTGTTTCGCAAGCATGGCACGCATCTGGCGCTGGCCACCGATTCCAACCCGGGCACCTCGCCGCTGACCTCGCTGCTGCTGGCCATGAACATGGCCGCGACCTTGTTTCGGCTCACGGTCGATGAATGTCTGATCGGCGTCACCCGCGAGGCCGCGCGTGCGCTTGGTAAACTCGGCGACATCGGCACGCTGGAGCCCGGCAAATTCTGCGACCTCGCGATCTGGGACATCGAACAGCCCGCCGAGCTGGTTTACCGGATCGGTTTCAATCCGCTTCACGCGCGCGTCTGGCATGGCCGGTCGGCCGCCATATCACCGAGCTAGGAAATTTACGATGGACCGCAGCAAGAACGCCCGGATCGTGCGCAGCCCGCGCGGGGCCGAGCTCACCGCCAAGAGCTGGCTCACCGAAGCGCCGCTGCGGATGCTGATGAACAACCTCGATCCGGAAGTCGCGGAAAACCCCAACGAACTGGTGGTATATGGCGGCATCGGCCGAGCCGCGCGCAACTGGGAGAGCTTTGACCAGATCGTCACCGCGCTGCGCAAGCTCGAGAGCGACGAGACACTGCTGGTGCAGTCCGGTAAGCCGGTCGGCGTGTTTCGTACCCATGCCGATGCGCCGCGCGTGCTGATCGCCAATTCCAATCTGGTACCGCGCTGGGCCACCTGGGAGCATTTCAACGAGCTCGATCGCAAGGGCCTGATGATGTACGGCCAGATGACGGCCGGTTCCTGGATCTATATCGGCTCGCAGGGCATCGTGCAGGGCACCTACGAAACCTTCGTCGAGATCGGCCGGCAGCACTACAATGGCGATCTCGGCGGTCGCTGGATTCTTACCGCGGGCCTTGGCGGCATGGGCGGCGCGCAGCCGCTGGCGGCGACGATGGCTGGCGCATCCTGCCTCGCAGTGGAATGCCAGCCAAGCCGGATCGAGATGCGGCTGAAGAGCGGCTATCTCGACGTCCAGGCCAAGGATCTCGACGAGGCGCTGGCGATCATCGAACAGGCGAAGAATGACAAGAAGCCGATCTCGGTCGGTGTGCTCGGTAATGCCGCGGACATTTTCCCCGAGCTGGTTCGCCGCGGCGTTAAGCCGGATGTCGTCACCGACCAGACCTCCGCACACGATCCGATTAATGGCTATCTGCCCAAGGGCTGGAGCCTGTCGGAATGGGAAGACAGGCGCACCAGCAACCCGAAATCGGTCGAGCAGGCCTCGCGCCAATCGATGGGCGAACATGTCCGTGCCATGCTGGATTTCCATAAAATGGGGGTGCCGACCGTCGATTACGGCAACAACATCCGGCAGATGGCCAAGGAAGAAGGTGTCGCCAACGCGTTCGATTTTCCGGGCTTTGTACCTGCCTATATCCGGCCGCTGTTCTGCCGCGGCATCGGCCCGTTCCGCTGGGTCGCACTGTCCGGCGACCCGGAGGACATCTACAAGACCGACGCCAAGGTCAAGGAAATCCTGTCGGACAACAAGGCGCTGGTGAACTGGCTCGACATGGCGCGAGCACGTATCCAGTTTCAGGGCCTGCCGGCACGAATCTGTTGGGTCGGCCTCGGTGACCGGCATCGGCTCGGGCTTGCCTTCAACGAGATGGTGGCATCCGGAGAACTGAAGGGCCCGATCGTGATCGGCCGCGACCATCTCGATTCCGGCTCCGTCGCCAGCCCGAACCGCGAGACCGAGGCGATGCAGGACGGCTCCGACGCCGTCTCCGACTGGCCGCTGCTCAACGCGCTGCTGAATTGCGCGTCGGGTGCGACCTGGGTGTCGCTGCATCATGGTGGCGGCGTCGGCATGGGTTTTTCACAGCACGCCGGCATGGTGATTGTCGCCGACGGCACGCCGGAAGCGGCGAGGCGGATCGAGCGGGTGCTGTGGAACGATCCCGCCAGCGGCGTGATGCGCCATGCCGATGCCGGGTACGAATCCGCGATCGCCTGCGCCGGAGAATACGGGCTGAACCTGCCGAGCCTTGGCTAGCATGCGGATTTTGCGGGCGGCGAATTACCGGGATATGCCGTGGAAAAACGGCATGGGATTTACCACGGAGATCGCAATCTCCCCGGGTGCCGCGTCGCTTGATGACTTCGACTGGCGCATCAGCATGGCTCACGTCGCCGCTGATGGGCCATTCTCGCGCTTCCCTGGCATCGATCGGACACTCTTGCTACTTGAAGGCAACGGCATGATCCTCGCCGGGCGTCATCACGATGCTGTGTGTCTGGAGCGTAATTCCGATCCCTACGCGTTTCGGGGCGACGTGACTACCGACGCTATGCTGGTAAGCGGGCCCATCCTCGACCTGAATATCATGAGCCGGCGTGAGACATATCAGCACAGCGCCAGCCGCCTTGATCTGAAATGCCCTCACATCTTTCCCGCGAGCACCGCGCTGCGCGTCATTTTTGTTGAGCGTGGTGCGGCAACGATTCAGGCAGGCCCGACCACCAATCTGCTGCGGCAACATGATACGGCAATTCTCGGAACATCATGCACAGCGGTCGAAATCGAACCGCAGCCATTCGTCAAGCTTGTCGCTATTTGTTTCGCGCAACCCGCGAAGGGCATACGATTTGACGCAGGGCAGTTGGTTTTATGAACTCATCAATTTTAGCAAACCATCATTATCGGACGCGGCATGGATAATTGACGGATTTTTGATTGCAAGCGAATGGCGGCTATACTGCTTCATGAATAATGAATGACGTATGGACTGGACTCTCGATGCAACGGCGACATTTGAATATCCCGATTGAGATCGTGCGAACCGTCATTGCCATTACCGAGTTCGGGAGTCTCACAAAGGCGGCTGAGATACTTGGCATGAGCCAGCCCGCCGTCAGTTCTCAGATCAAGCGCCTCGAGCAGCTCGTGGGTGGGTCGCTATTTACCAAAACGCCAACCGGCAGCAGCCCGACAGATCTGGGTCGATTGGTAGTTACGCAGGCGCGCAAGATGATCGAGGCGAACGACCAGGTGCTGGCGCTTGGCGGCACGGATAGTGGGCCGGACCGGCTTCGTCTCGGACTAAGCAGCCTGCTGGTACGGGATTATCTGCAGAACCGGAGCCTGCGCGATCTGGCTGATGTTCACATCCACTCCGGCAACTCCGCTGAAATCTCGGCGGCGCTGATCGAGGGCCATACCGACGTCGCATGCTTCTACCAACGTACCGATATGGATTTTGAACTGGGTCCCCTGATTGTCGACGAATTCGAGGACCAACTAATCTGGGTTCGCTCCAAATCATTCGTGCTCAGCCCCGGCGCACCGATTCCAATCGTGACATGGACAACGGACGACTGGATGATCAGCACGCTGACACGCAAGGGCCTTTCCTATCGCATTGCCTCCAGTGGCCAGGACTCCGACGCCAAGAAAGCCGCGGTAGAAGCCGGCATCGGGCTGAGCGCGCTGCCGAGACGCCTGCTTCCGCCATCCCTGATACATGCGAGAGAGTATTATCTGCCCGAGCTTCCTTCCATCAAGACGTTGCTATGCATCCGGCCGGGCCTGAAATCACAGCGGGTGATGGAGATCAGAAGCCAACTTGCCGCCCTGTTCCTCAGCCACGGCGCGAAGGAGAGCGACAAAGTTGCCTGACGAATCGACCTATTTCAGGGACCAGGCCGCGCATTGTCTGAAGCTGGCCGCCGAGGTTGACGATCCGGCCATCCGGGAGCGTCTGACGACGCTCGCCGGGGAATATGCGCGACGCGCCGAGACGCCGCCGCCCATCGGGCCACGGCGCAAGGCCGGCCGCGCCAGCCGGCCCTAGGCTGCGTGGAGCTCAAGCGGCCGAGCGGGCACCCGCGCGGGCTATCTCGCCGGTATCCGCCAGCCCTTCCACTTTCCAGCAATAGGGAGATCAGGTTCCAGCGTCGGAATTCCGAAGACGACTCCGTGCACGGATCGCCCTCCATTCCTCGCGCATGACGTAGGCCGTGCCGGCGAGAAGCATCAACGCCAGTGCGAACCACGTGAATGCGTAGACCAGGTGGCTGTTTGGGAATTCGACAACCGTCATTCCGCCAATCGGCCCTCCCGTTTCCAAAGTCCTGTCGGCATCGAGGAAATAGGGAGCATTGCCCTGAAGATCTCGCGCATGTGCGATCGCAGCGACGTCACGGGAGAACCAGCGGCCCGCGGACGGATCGTTGGAACGCAGAAAGCCTCCCTTCAGCTCCGACATGCGCAGCAGCCCGCTAACCACGGCTCGGCCCGTCGCGGCACCGCGGTCAGCGCGCTCCGCAGGCACGAAACCACGGTTCACAAGTAGCGTGAAGCCGGCATCGGTTTGCATGGGGGTCAACACCCAAAAGCCACCGCCCAGCGCCGTTACCGCCTGGACAAGCGTGTCGCGCCCCTGCAGCCATTCCCCTTCGGTCCGCACATGACGGTATGCATCGCGTGCCGCATCGATCGTGGGCCAGGCCGTCGGGCCCGGCGCGTCGACAGCGGGGGCATGGATGCGCTGATCGATCCGGCTGATCAGATCGAGTTTCCAGACGCGGCGCTGCAACTGCCATACGCCGAGCGCCATCAGCGTCGCGATCAACAACATCGCGATGCTGCCAAGTGCGAAAAGGGTCAGCGGCGACCGGCGCCGAGCCTGCCCGCCGCCAGCCAGACTCATGGCATCTGCTTCATGGCATCCAGCGACATCGGCATCATGTTGTTGTTGAGGTGAAACATCACCCACAGCGATCCGCTCAGCGCGATCGCGATAATGACGACCGTGAAGAGCAACGCCATGATGGTCCAGCCGCCTTCGGACTTCGAATTCATATGCAGAAAATACACCATGTGAACCACGATCTGCACCAAGGCGAACGCCATCACGAGGAAGGCCGTGACCTGCTTACTGCTGATGACACCCGACATCACCAGCCAGAACGGGATCGCGGTCAAAACCACCGACAGGCCGAAGCCAATCAGGTAGTCCTTCCGGGTTCCATGGGCCGGAGCGTCGTGATGGGAAGCCGCATTATGGTGATCGACGTGAGCGCTCATCGCAGCATTCCCAGCAGATAGACAATGGTAAAGACGCCGATCCAGATGACGTCGAGGAAATGCCAGAACAGGCTGAGGCACATCAGACGGCGATGGTTGGCCGCGATCAGACCGTGCTTGCCGACTTGCACCATCAAAGTCACCAGCCAGATCAGACCGAATGTGACGTGCAGGCCGTGGGTGCCGACCAGCGTAAAGAACGCCGACAGGAAACCGCTGCGCTGCGGCGTGGCGCCCTGTTCGATCAGACTGTGGAACTCGTGCATCTCGATGCCGAGGAAGGCGAGACCGAACAGCCCGGTCAGGGCCAGCCAGGCCTGCGTCGAACGGGTCTTGCCCTCCGCCGCGGACAGCATCGCGAAGCCGTAGGTGATCGACGACAGCAGAAGCATGGCCGTGTTGAGAGCCACCAGCGGCAGTTCGAACAGGTCCTTTGGCGACGGCCCCGCGGCGTAATTGGTGCCGATCACGCCGTAAGTGGCAAACAGCATCGCAAAGAGGAGGCAATCGCTCATCAGATAGATCCAGAAGCCGAGCATGGTGCTGCCGCCTTCGGGGTGGTCTGCCTCGTCCGTCACATAGAAGGAAGGCGTCTCGGCATCGGCCGAGGGAAGCGTGTGGGCGGTGGACATGGATCAGGCTCCGGCTGCGAGCAGACGCGTCCGCGCCTCTTCGGTCGCGATGACTTCCTCGACGGGAATGTGAAAGTCACGGTGATAGTTGAAGGTGTGATAGATCGCGACCGCTATGATTGCCACAAAGCTCAGTGCCGCCAGCCACCAAACGTACCAGATCATCCCGGCCGCCAGCGCAATGCTGAGACCCGAGAGGACGACGCCGGTACCTGTATTCCTCGGCATGTGGATCGCCTTGAAGCCTGAGACCGGCCGGACATAGCCGCGCTTCTTCATGTCGGTGAACGTATCGCCATCATAGATCACCGGGGTGAAGGCGAAATTGTAGGAAGGCGGCGGCGATGATGTCGTCCACTCCAGCGTACGACCGTTCCACGGATCGCCTGTCGTATCACGCAGCTGCGCACGCTTCACGAACGTCATCACGAACTGCATCAGCATGGCGCCAATACCGATGGCGACCAGCACGGCGCCGAACGCTGCGATCATGAACCAGATCTGGTAAGAAGGATCGTCGAAGTGGCGCAGTCGGCGTGTCACGCCCATCAAGCCCAACACGTAGAGAGGCATGAAAGCGAAGTAGAAGCCGACCACCCAGAACCAGAACGAGATCTTGCCCCAGAATGGATCCAGCTTGAAGCCAAACGCCTTCGGGAACCAGTAATTGATACCGGCAAACATGCCGAACAATACACCACCGATGATCACGTTATGAAAATGCGCGATCAGGAACAGGCTGTTGTGCAACACGAAGTCAGCGGGGGGCACCGCCAGCAGAACGCCGGTCATACCGCCGATCACAAAGGTAATCATGAAGGCGATGGTCCACATCATCGGAAGCTCGAAGCGGATCCGGCCGCGATACATGGTGAACAGCCAATTAAAGATCTTCGCTCCGGTTGGGATCGATATTACCATCGTGGTAATGCCGAAGAACGAGTTCACACTGGCCCCTGACCCCATGGTGAAGAAGTGATGCAGCCAGACGACGTAAGCCAGAAGGGTAATGACCGCGGTGGCATAAACCATCGAGGTGTAGCCGAACAGGCGCTTGCCGGAGAACACCGCCGTGACCTCGGAGAAAATACCGAACGCTGGCAGAACCAGAATATAGACCTCGGGGTGCCCCCAGATCCAGATCAGGTTCACATACATCATCGGGTTGCCCCCGAGTTCGCTGGTGAAGAAGTTGGTGCCGACATAGCGATCCAGCGATAACAAAGCCAGCACGACGGTCAGGATCGGGAAGGATGCCACGATCAGAATGTTGGTGCACAGCGAGGTCCAGACGAAGATCGGCATCTTCATCCAGGACATGCTGGGCGCGCGCATCTTGACGATGGTGGCGATCAGGTTGACGCCGGATAGCGTCGTCCCGACGCCGGCAACCTGCAGCGCCCATATGTAATAGTCGACGCCGACATCCGGACTGTAGCCGATGCCCGACAGCGGCGGATAGGCCAGCCAGCCGGTACGCGCGAATTCGCCAACAAACAGCGACATCATCACGATCATGGCGCCGGCGACGGTCATCCAGAAACTGAAATTGTTCAAAAACGGAAACGACACGTCGCGCGCACCGATCTGCAGCGGCACCACGAAGTTCATCAGTCCGGTGACGAAGGGCATCGCCACGAAGAAGATCATGATCACGCCATGGGCGGTGAACACCTGGTCGTAATGGTGCGCCGGCAGGAAGCCGTCATTGGCACCGAATGCCATCGCCTGTTGGGCGCGCATCAAAAGCGCGTCGGAAAAGCCGCGCAACAGCATCACAAGGCCGAGCACGCAGTACATGATGCCGATTTTCTTGTGATCGACGCTGGTGAACCACTCCTTCCAGAGATAGCCCCACAGTTTGAAATAGGTCAGCGCACCGACCAGAACGACGCCCCCCGCCATCACCCCGAGAAAGGTGACGAGCAGAATGGGATCATGCAGCATCGGGAAGGATTCGAGCGTAAGGCGACCGAATAGCGGGCTAATGGCAAGTTCTGGCGTCGACATCTTGAATACCGTTCGGAGGTGTTATTGGCTGGACTAGTTGAGACCAGCTATGCTGAATGTACGCAGACGAGGCACCCCGGGTTTCGGCAGGCCCGCACCGGCGAGGCCGCCCTGGTCGCGGGGAAGCATCGGCGACGGCGGTGTGTTGGAATGCATAACACCCATCGGCTCCGTGACCGTGCAGATCTCAGCGACGAAGGTCGGGGCCCCCGTCAGCGGCGAATTGCGGCGAGCATACTTGTCCTGGGCCGTGGGCAACACGTTGTTGATGCTGACCATCCCGCCACCGCCCTTGGCGTCGATACGCATCATCTCGTCCATACACATCTTGCCAGGCTGCGCGCACATGTTGAGCGCGGCATGGTAAAGATCAGCATCGACCGAGCTGAAATAGCGCACCTGCTCGTTTTCACTGGCCTTTTCGAGTGACAGATAACCATCGCGGTCGAGCGCGCCACCGCCGCTCTTCACCTTCGCGACCCACGCGTCGAACTGGCTTGCACTCTGCCCGTGGAAACGGAACTTCATGCCCGAAAAACCGGCGCCGCTGTAATTGGCCGAGAACCCATCATAATTACCGGCGGCGTTGATGACAGCGTTCAATCGGGTCTGCATGCCCGGCATGGCATAGATCTGCCCGGCCAATGCTGGCACGTAAAATGAATTCATCACGGTGGCAGACGTGATAGCGAAGCTGATCGGCCGGTCCACCGGCGCCGCCAACTCGTTGACAGTGGCGATGCCGAGTTGCGGATAGATGAACAACCACTTCCAGTCGAGCGCTACGACCTGAACCTGCAGCGGCTCGGTACCGGCCTTCACGGGCTGGCCCGAAGCGATGCGGTCGAGGTAGCGATAGGGGTCGAGCAGATGCGTGCCGGTCCAGGTGATCGCGCCGAGACAGATGATGATCAGCAGCGGTGCGCCCCAGATGGCCAGTTCAAGCTGGGTCGAGTGATGCCAGTCCGGCTCGTAGCGCGCTTCGGTGTTCGCAGCGCGATAGCGCCAGGCAAAAAGCACCACGAGCGCGAGCACCGGAATGATGATAAGAAGCATCAGTCCTGTCGAGATCAGCAGCAGATCGCGCTGCTGCACGGCGACATCGCCGGAGGGACCGAGTACCACTGCATTGCAACCGGACAATAGCGCCAGAAGCGGGATCACGATTGCGGCGCGGCGGATGGATGGGCGGCTCATCAAGCCATGAAGATAATTTCGCATGCAGTGGCGGTACACTCGGCCTTCGCAGGCGCACATTGGACATTTTGTCCAATCACTGTCCACGAGTAGATGCTTTAGACAAACGTCGGTAAGCGCTATGGTTTCTGTAAATAATTGCTTAAGGATTGACTGACGTCATGACTTCGATGCCCGCCACCCAGACAACGACAATGGAACGTGATGCGCAACGCATCAACACCAGTCACGGCCACCAGGTTGCACCGGGCGAGATCGCAATCGGAGTCATCATCGGTCGAACTTCGGAGTTCTTCGACTTCTTCGTTTATGCGATTGCGTCGGTGCTGGTGTTCCCGAAACTGGTATTCCCCAATACCGACCCGCTGACTGGCACGCTGTATTCGTTCGGCATCTTCGCGCTCGCCTTCGTCGCCCGTCCGATCGGGTCCCTGATCTTCATGTCGGTCGACCGTCAATATGGCCGCGGCCTCAAGCTGACCATCGCCATCTTTTTGCTCGGCGGATCGACGGCTGCTGTTGCGTTCCTGCCCGGCCATGCCCAGATCGGCGCTTGGTCCGGCATCCTGCTAGCGCTGTTCCGGCTTGGTCAGGGCGTCGCGCTAGGCGGCGCATGGGACGGCCTTGCCTCGCTGCTGGCGCTGAATGCGCCCGAGAAGGAGCGCGGCTGGTATGCCATGATTCCGCAGCTCGGCGCGCCGATCGGTCTGATCATCGCCAGCGCGCTGTTTGCGTTTTTCATTTCCACGCTGTCGGCCGCCGACTTCCTCGAATGGGGCTGGCGCTACCCGTTCTTCGTGGCCTTCGCCATCAACGTCGTCGCGCTGTTCGCGCGGCTGCGCATCGTTTCGACGCCTGAATATGCGTCACTGTTCGAAACTCGCGAGTTGCAGCCCTCCCCCGTCATCGAGACTGTGCGCCGGCAGGGGCGCGACATCGCCATTGGTGCTTTTGCACCGCTCGCCAGCTTCGCGCTGTTCCACATGGTGACGGTATTCCCGCTGTCCTGGGTGTTTCTGTTCACCAAGGAGGATCCAACCCGCTTCCTTCTCATCGAGATCGTCGGCGCGGTGGTCGGGATCATCGCGACCATCGCGTCGGGACTAATCGCCGATCGATACGGTCGCCGCGCTTTGCTGGGCGTCTCCGCGGTCGCCATCGCGGTGTTCAGTGGTTTCGCTCCGCAATTGCTCGACGGCGGCGCGGTCGGAGAAGTGATTTTCATGGTGACCGGCTTTGCGCTTCTCGGCCTGTCGTTCGGTCAGTCGTCTGGCGTGGTCGCCTCCAACTTCAGTAGCCTTTACCGGTACACGGGTGCGGCATTGACGTCGGATCTCGCCTGGCTGGTCGGTGCCGGATTTGCGCCCTTTGTCGCGCTTTTCCTGTCGTATCATTTCGGATTGCTGGCAGCCGGCGCCTATCTGCTGTCCGGCGCGGTCGCCACCCTGGTTGCCCTGGGCATCAACACCGAACTGGCGCGCAAGATCTCCTGATCTTTCGCCGCCGGTGGCCGTAATGCGGCACAGCGCGCTCGTGACGCGCGCTGCGCCGTGCTAGACTTGCTGGGCTAACCCGGCCGAGGTCGGCGCGCGGCATACAGGCTTATCCGCAATCGAAAGACCGACGTGAATTCGCCACAGGCTTCGATCCAGGAGATCACCAACAGCAAAAATCTGCTGCTGCTCGTCACGCTGCGCTGGCTGGCGGTCATCGGTCAGATTGTTGCGATCACGATCTCCACCGCTTGGCTCGATATCCCGCTGCCCGTCTGGCATATGGTTTCGGTGCTCGGATTTCTGATCGCGCTTAACGTCATCACCCTTTACCGCTATTCCAGCGGGGCCATCATCACCAATGCCGAACTGTTTCTCGATCTGCTGCTCGACGTCGCAACGCTGACGGTGCAGCTCCATTTGAGCGGCGGCGCGACAAATCCCTTTGTCACATTGTTTTTGCTACAGGCTGTACTTGCCGCCGTTCTGCTGCAGACTTGGTCAACATGGACCATTGTCGCCATTACCGGCGGTTGTTTCATCTGGCTGACCACCTCCTACAACGAGATCGGCTTTTCGACGCCGGAGGGGGCGAGCGCACATTCCAGGCTATTTGACCTGCACATCTATGGCATGTTCGTCTGCTTTCTGCTCGCGGCTGTGTTGCTGGTACTTTTTGTTACCCGCATCAACCGCAATTTACGTGACCAGGACCTGCGCCTCGCCGAATTACGTCAGCAATCGGCAGAGGAAGGGCATATTGTACGGATGGGTTTGCTGGCCTCGGGCGCGGCGCATGAACTGGGCACACCGCTTGCCACCCTGTCAGTGATCCTGAATGATTGGGAGCACATGCCAACGCTGTGCGCCGACGAAGAATTAACCATGGAAATCGCCGAGATGCAGACCCAGCTCAATCGCTGCAAGACCATCGTCTCCGGCATCCTTCGCTCGTCCGGAGAAGAGCGCAGTGAACATTCCGAGCGAACCAGCATCGTCTCGTTTATCGACAGCGTGGTCGATGACTGGGAGGATAGCCGGAATCCGGTCCGTTTCGAATACACCAACCGGCTCCATGTCGACTTCACGATTGCCTCCGACGTGCTGCTTCAGCAGGTCCTGTTCAACGTGCTCGACAACGCCCTTGAAGCATCGCCGGCGTGGGTCGGCATCGATATTTCGCGCAACGTCGAGATGCTGAGCATCGCTGTTCGCGACGCCGGCCCGGGCTTTGCGCCGGACATGCTCGCCGAGTTCGGCAAGCCATATCGTTCGACCAAGCAGAAGCCGGGGAGCGGGCTCGGCCTTTTTCTGGTCGTCAATGTGCTGCGCAAGCTGGGCGGTCAGGCAACCGCGGCAAACGTTCCTAACGGCGGGGCCATCGTCGAACTGCGCCTGCCCATCGCCGCACTGGCCGTCGAGACACACCATGCAGGGTGAACTGTCGCTGGTTATCGTCGAGGACGATGTTTCGTTCTCCAGAGCGTTGCGGCGTTCCTTCGAAAGAAGGGGTTACGAGGTCGCGGTGTGCGCGAAGGCCGAAGAGCTCACGACCCTCCTCAAGCAAGGCACGCCGCGCTACGCTGTCGTGGATCTGAAGCTGAACGGTCCATCCGGGCTGCAATGCGTGGAAATGCTTCATCGCAGTGATCCGGACATCAGGATTGTCGTGCTGACCGGCTTTGCCAGCATCGCCACAGCCGTGGAGGCGATCAAGCTGGGCGCCTGCCACTACCTTGCAAAGCCTTCCAATGCCGATGACATCGTGGCCGCGTTCGGAAAGGCCGATGGCGACACGACGGTCGCCTTGACCGCTCGCCCCACCTCCATCAAGTCACTCGAATGGGAGCGTATCCACGAAACGCTCGTCGAAACCGAATTCAATGTTTCCGAAACTGCGCGCCGATTGGGAATGCACCGACGCACCCTGGCGCGAAAATTGGGAAAGCGGCCACTGGGCTGACGGACGCGCCCGTGTCTGCTCGTATCCAGCGAAAATTCTCGCGCGAGCGATACATTTTATCGCGATTGCCGGTTCCAATGTTGCAATAGGGACCGACAGCAACACGCCTCTGGAGCTAAACGCGGTGAATGTGTGAAAAATGTACCGAGCTCGACAAGGCGATCAGGCGTTATCGCAGAGTCATCGTGACGATTATTGATCCAGCGACGGTGGATCAGGCAGCCGCGTTGCTCCAGCAGGCCAACAGCCAAAAGGCCGAGTTGCACTCGAACTGGAACCCCGCCCCGGTGATGCGCCCGACCTCCTGAGCCGGGAGGGGCAGACGATTTTTGGCCTACCGACATCCAAGAGTTGCGCGATCGCGGTTATCAGCTAAGGGGGGCCGCGCACGGCTTCCTTAAAATAACGTGGGGGCCACCCTGCGCATGGTTGTTGAATTCGTTCGCGATGCTTGAGTTACCGTTTCAAGGTGAGGGTTTTCCCCCAAGCAATGGGCTGTCAGCGCCGCTTCCGCAGCCAGCGCATCCCTCCCGATATCAACGGCCGGACATGCAGGAATGCGGAATATCCCATTTCTAGCACGCCCAGCACACGGCGGCGTTTTGCAATTCGGGCGGCCCAGCGCCAGCCCGGCAATTCTTCCCAGATGCGGACAAAGGCCGCGGCTCCCGACACCAGAGCACCGTCGTGATTACGGACATGCAACCGTTTCATCGCCTGCGGTCGGGTGAGATCAGGTCCCGTCGATGCCCCTGCCTGCGACACATCCCGAAAGCAGATTACCTTGGACGGGTCCTGGCCCCGGTAATATGCGATTTCGGCAGCACAAAGTGGGCATGAACCGTCGAAGTAGACGGTAAGTGACGCCGGGTCCGCGTCACCAGTCACCTGTATATTCTGTGTCATAATATAATTACGAATTGGAAGCCTTTCTGGATCACATTCTTCACTTCACAGCTCTGTGAACCGCATCGGATTCGCAAAAAGCTAGCGCGAACCATTGATCGCGCAGCCCAGGCCAGAGAATCTTCCCGCAACGTTCTCGCCCCGAAGATTTTCCGGTGCGGTGTGATCCAATCCCAAACTCTCATCGTACAAATATTTGTTTTGTAGGATCAGCAGTGCCGCTTTTACGGAGCGGGGCAAACACCGCCTGGTGGGGAATGGTATTTTTGAAAAAGGGGATGTTACCTTGACGACACATAGCACTCGCTTTGAGGCCGAGACCGAGCTTCCGCCGTCGCGTCAGGAAGCCGAGGCGGCGTTCCGCACCATCATCAGGTGGGCGGGCGACGATCCGAACCGCGCCGGTCTGCTGGAAACACCGGCACGGGCCGCGAAGGCGTTCAGGGAATACTTTGCCGGCTACGGCCAGAATCCCCTCGAGATCCTGAACAAGACGTTTGACGAGACCGGCGGCTATGAGGAAATGGTCATTCTTCGGGGCATCGCATTCGAGAGTCATTGCGAGCACCATCTGGCGCCGATTGTCGGTAAAGCATGGGTCGCCTATGTGCCGAACGGCCGTGTCGTGGGGCTCTCAAAGCTTGCCCGCGTGGTTGATGCCTATGCGAAACGGTTACAGATCCAGGAAAGAATGACCTCAGAGATCGCCTCGGCCTGCCAGGAAGTTCTGAAACCTCAGGGCGTGGGCGTGGTCATCAAGGCGACGCATCACTGCATGGCGAGCCGCGGTATTCACAAGGTCGGCGCGGAAATGATCACCAGCTGCATGTTGGGATGTTTCCGTGACAATCCAGCCACCCGGCAGGAATTCCTCGCGATCGCCAACGGTTCGTGATGCTGCAGACCGCTTGCAGCGACTGGTTCGTCAGGCCTAACGAATGGTTTGCTTCGTCGGGCGAGCCTCTCAGGCACACTGTTTTTTCGACGTTTGTATGTCACAGTCTTCGCGGCTACAACTTCCGGGCACACCTTGAACAAGGCCGTAACGAGCGAAGACAACCCGAGACTCGAATGATCGCAAAGTCAGCTTCGGCGAGCGATGCAAAAACACAGCAAGACCTCCTCGCACAGTCGATATCCAGGGTCGCCCTGCATCGGGACCGCGCGGCCTTCGAACTGCTGTTTCGACATTTCGCGCCGCGAGTCAAAACCTACTGCATGAGGCTCGGTGCCGACGCTTCGATCGCCGAGGAAATTACGCAGGAAACGATGGTCTCCGTCTGGTCGAATGCGACTCAATTCGACCGACGCAAGGCGAATGTTTCCACCTGGATATTCACTATCGCCAGAAACCTCAGCATTGATCGGTTCCGTAAAAGCCGCCGTCCACAGTTCGATCCCTGCGACCCCGCCTTCGTTCCGGACGATGCGGAGCGACCGGACGCGATCCTCGAGCAGGGTGAGAACGAGGAACGTCTTCGGGACATCTTGCAGACTTTGTCTACCGCCGAACGGGACGTGTTGATGCTTTCATTTTACCGACACTTTTCTCACGGGGAGATCGCAAAGCAGCTCGACGTCCCGCTCGGAACAGTGAAATCACGCACCAGGCTCGCCTTCGCCAAAATTCGTTCGGCGATCGGAACGCGAGACCAGGCAAATAGCAAATGATCCAGTCCCACATCAGTGATGACATCCTGACAAGTTACGCGGCAGGCAGCCTCGACGAGGCGTCCAGCCTTCTGGTGGCATGCCATCTTTCACTGTGTCCGCATTGTCGGGCACGGGCCGCGAAAGCTGAACAACTAGGTGGTTTTCTTTTGGATGCGCTCGAGGAGACCGCCGTGTCGCCCGATATGATGGCCAACGTCCTTGCGCATCTTCCCGCGCCTGCCGCGAAAGTATCCTTGCCGGAGCTAACCGAGCCGCGCTTGCATGCCGTACTGCCAGCCCCGTTGCGCGATTATGTCGGCGGCGATATCAGCGAGCTGCGCTGGAAGCGCGTCGCACCCAAGGTGCATCAGATCGCGATTCCCATGAAGGACAAGCGGGCCCAGGCTCGTCTGCTTCGCTTCCGCAGCGGGATGATGGTCCCGTGTCACGGCCATAATGGCCGGGAACTGACGTTGGTACTGACCGGTAGCCTCTGTGACCACACCAGCACTTTATTTCGTGGTGATGTTGCCGAGACCGACGAGCGAACCGAGCACCAGCCATTCGCAGGCAGCGGCGAGGACTGCATCTGTCTGGCCGTGACCGACGCGCCTCTTCGTTTCAAGAGCGTTTTTGCACGGATTCTACAACCGTTGCTTGGAATCTGAGAAGTGGTCGCGTGCGAGAGATCGCAAATACAAGGACGCCACATGTTGAAGTATTGCGCGGCATATGTTTCGACGGCCGTGGTTTTTCTCGTCGCGGACCTGGTCTGGTTGAGCAGGACGTTCGGACTTTATCGCCGGGCGATCGGCGAAATGATGCTTGATACGCCCGACTGGAAGGCCGCTACCGCGTTCTACCTCGTCTATATGGCAGGCATCATGTTCTTCGTCGTAGCTCCGGCCCACGACGCCGGGTCATGGACATCCGCCGTGCTGTCCGGCGCGCTATTCGGACTCGTTGCCTTCGCAACCTATGACATGACCAATCTGGCGACGCTGAAGCGCTGGTCGCTGTCCATGAGTCTGATCGATATGGCCTGGGGCATGTTCGTTACCTCCATATCGGGACTTTCTGGCTTCCTTGCATTGCAATTGACAGGGTATTGAGTATGTCTCAGCGGCACACGACCCAACCCACCGGGCGCAGTTTCGCCCGCAGCCACGCAATGCCAGACATCAGCGAAGTGTCGCTCGGCTTTGCCATCAACGAAACCGCTGCCGCCATCTCCTCCGTCCATCTCGCACGCCTTCTTGGCGGCGTCTCGGACCGGGATCAGCCCGCTTTCGCGGAACTCTATCGCCTGACAAGTGCGACGCTGTTCAAGACCGCCATACTGATTATCAAGCGCTGCGACGGCGCCGAGGACGTACTTCAGCAATCCTATGTGGATATCTGGCAGAAGGCCGCGACCTTCGACGTCTCGCTGCATTTACCCATCAACTGGATGAACGCGATTGTTCGTAAACGTGCCATCGGACAAATCCGCCGGGGCATCGAGCCTCGTCACCATGACTTCGGTCCAGCCCTGCCTATCGATAGTCGAACGTCGCCGCGATTGAACGATCCACTATCCGACATCGCTGCCGCGGCATGCCTGGTCGGCGGGGCCGCGGCGGACCGACGCAAGGTAATATCGATGGCCTACCTTCATGGCGAAAGCCGTGAACAATTGTCGGTTCGTCTTGGCGTACCGGTCGGCGCCGTGAAGGCCCTGCTTCGTCAGGCCCTGCTGGAACTTGACGCGGTTCCGGAATAGCAAGGATTGAACGCGCCCAGCGAAGGTTTGTCGATTTCCGTTTCGACCATATTATTGCGACTGGCAGTGATCCAACGCGGCGAGGGCTGCGTATTAATTGATGCGAACAAAAAAGGTCGACTACCCGGCGACAAACGCTATCGTTAGTGGAAACAAGATGATTGCTGACAGCATTAAATCCGTTGGTTCTGGTCCCGATGCAACCGGGCATTTCGGTTCATTCGGCGGACGTTTTGTTCCCGAAACCTTGATGCCGCTGATTCTCGATCTCGAAATTGCCTATGATTCCGCTCGTAAGGATCCACTTTTCAGATCCGAGATGGACGGCTACATGAAGGACTATGTGGGCCGCCCCAGCCCGCTGTATTTCGCTGAGCGAATGACGGAGCATCTTGGCGGCGCCAAAATCTACTTCAAGCGCGACGAGCTGAATCACACTGGCGCCCACAAGATCAACAATGTGCTCGGACAACTTCTGATCGCTATCCGGATGGGGAAAAAGCGTATCATCGCCGAGACCGGTGCCGGCATGCATGGTGTCGCAACGGCGACCCTTTGCGCGCGCTTCGGGCTTGATTGTGTCGTCTACATGGGATGCGTTGATGTCGAGCGGCAGAGCGCGAACGTTCTTCGTATGGGTATTCTGGGAGCGGAAGTCCGGCCGGTCCAATCCGGATCGGGCACCTTGAAGGATGCGATGAACGAAGCCCTGCGCGACTGGGTCACAAACGTCGATGATACCTTTTATTGCATCGGCACGGTTGCCGGGCCGCACCCCTATCCCGTAATGGTCCGCGACTTCCAATGTATCATTGGCCGTGAAACCCGTTCCCAGATGCTGCTCGCGGAGGGCCGCCTGCCTGACTCACTGGTTGCCTGCGTTGGCGGCGGTTCCAACTCGATTGGCCTGTTCCATCCTTTCCTCGACGACACCGACGTGGACATGTACGCCGTCGAGGCTGCGGGACGTGGCCTGGATACCGGCCATCATGCTGCCTCGATCACCAAAGGCCGGCCCGGAATTCTGCATGGCAATCGAACCTATCTTCTCACCGACGATGATGGCCAGATTGTCGAGGGCCATTCGATCTCAGCCGGTCTGGATTATCCCGGGGTAGGTCCGGAACATGCTTGGCTCAATTCGGTGGGCCGGGTGAACTATTGCAGCGCGACGGATGAGGAGGCCTTGTTCGGCCTGCGCCTGTGTTCCAGGCTTGAGGGCATTATTCCGGCGCTTGAGCCGGCGCACGCCATCGCAAAGGTGATTGCGCTTGCGCCGACCAAGCCAAGGGACCACTTGATGGTGGTCAATCTGTGCGGACGGGGGGACAAGGATTTGTCGACGATTGCAGAGCTTATGAAAGCCCCAGCTTTTGGACATTGATACCATCCGGTTTGGTCGCTCGGGCGAACCTGATAAGCCAACCACTTTGTTTTGATTTGCTCATGGCCAATGAAGATCATCGAAAAATCCCCCTGCCTGCCGTGTGGCTCGGAGGACTCGGTTTGCTTCCGTTTTTGCTGTGTTCCGGGGGGGCGATTTTCACAAATGGCGCACTCAAGGCTTTAAGTCAGAGCGCCTTGATCGGCTACGGGGCTGTTATTTTAAGCTTCCTGGGCGGGATCCACTGGGGACTTGCCATCCACGAGGATCAACACGCCGGTGACAAGACGCTTCGACAACTGATCATGAGCGTGCTTCCGGCTCTGGTGGCCTGGCCATGCTTGTTGTTGCCGCCGATCGCCGGCTGCGCGGTGCTCGCAGGCGCATTTATCGCGATGCTCATAATTGATCTCGAGGCATCAAAAAGCGGAGCGGCGCCATCGTGGTATCCGCGTTTGCGTTGGCCGCTCTCCGTCGTGGCCGCGGTCCTGCTTGTCGCTGGCGGCTATTTCTAGCATGAAACAAATCTGCAAGGGTCGTTCACCCGGCGGAGCCAGCGGCTCGGCACAACCCACAGCGAACGGAGGTTGGTCTTGGTGAGTAGTTGGCAGCCGATCGCGACCGCCCCCAAAAACGATGAGCGCATTCTCGTTGACGGCGGGACCTGGGTCCGGGGCAACAAGATGACGCTGCCCCAGCCATTCCCCTGCCTGGTGATGTGGGACGAGACCGAGTGGCTGATTTGCGACAATGAAGGCCCGCGATCCTTGATCCGGGGGCCAAAAGTCTGGATGCCCATCCCCCTGCAATGGATCGAAGGCACCATCTAACGAGGGCCGCGCCCGTTCGATGGGCCGCAAGCGCGGTTAAGGCGCCTCTGCTGTCCAGACAATGATATCCTTGGCGATGCGCCCAAAGGCAGCATTGAAGGCAGTGACCGCCTCCCTGGGCTCCAGCGGATCAAACTTCTGCTCTGCCTCGAACCGCCGCGCGGCGATGACCTTGTCTTCCTTGTCGAGAAGACGCGCCGAAAAGCTGATCTGCGCGGCCGGCCCGCCCTCCGTCGTGATCTGAAAACGTCGAATATCAATCACCAGCTGCCGTTCCGCTGGCGCGCCGCCGGCCGCCCGCAGTGGCGCGTGGACGATATCGTAATTCTCGAAACTTTCGATCAGACGGGCTTGCAGCAACGCCGGAATACTGTCCGCCCACATCGCGTTCTCGAAGGCCGGGACGGATGCGGCTGATGAAAACAGAAAACGCTGCGTCTGCAGCATTGCAATGCCGGTAAGCTCTGGCAGGCTGATTTGCATCTGAAGGGCTTTGCCCGGCGCCGCCACGTCCTGCGCGGCGCGCAAATCGTAAGTTGTCTTTGGCGCGGCGGCGGGGCCGCCGCCCGTCATCTTTTCAAGGCCCGCGACGATGCCATCGAGCTTGCCGGTGTTCCGCGCCAGGCCGTCGGAAAAGACCTGGAGATTGGCAATCGTGCTCTTCAGCGATTCGGAATTGTCAGCCAACACGCCATCGACCCGACGCAGCGCATCGCGCGCCGCCTGGCTCATACTTTGCCCGGCTCCCGGCTCGGCAACCAACGTCGGCACCGGCCCACTATTGGTTAGTAGCTTTCCCCCCTCCAGCTCAATGACCGGCACGCCGGTCAGGCCCTGGAATTCCAGTCCAACCTTGGTGTCGCTCCGCACCGGCGTCGTTATGGCGACCGAAATGGTTGCATTGACCTGACGCGGATTGTCGACAGCCAGTGCGAGATCGGTGACCTCGCCGACGCGAATGCCGTTGAACAGAACGCCGGCGCCAACCAGCAGGCCGGGCACCGGTCCGTTGAACTGGATATGATAATCGGCACGCGGTCCAAGGCTGCCGGTGTTGTGCAGCCAGTAGACGAAGCCGAAGACGGCGCCGATGGCGGCGATCACCAGGGCGCCGACGATGATGAAGGGGGCGCGGGTTTCCATGGACTAGCTCGCTTTCGGTTGCAGCATCAGGGATCGCTTGCCGTGGAAGTAGGCCCGCACCCAGGGATGCTCGGATTGCAGCAGATCGGACATGCTCCCGATCGCAACGATCTTGCCGTCGGCCAGCGCCGCCACGCGATCGCAGATCGTATTGAGGCTGGCGAGATCGTGAGTGACCATGAACACCGTGAGCCCGAGGGTTTTCTGCAGCGTCTTGATCAGGGTGTCGAATTCGCCGGCGGCGATCGGGTCGAGCCCGGATGTCGGTTCATCGAGAAACACGATAGCCGGGTCGAGCGCGAGTGCGCGGGCCAGCGCCGCGCGCTTGGTCATGCCGCCTGAAAGTTCGGACGGAAATTTGTCGCCGTCGCGCGACGACAGGCCAACCATCTCCAGCTTGGCGTTGGCGATCTCGTCAAGCAGCTCGTCCGACAACGTCAGATTTTCACGCAGCGGGAACTGGACGTTCTGCCGCACCGTCAGCGACGAGAACAGCGCGCCCTGCTGGAACAGAATGCCCCATCGGCCGGCGGCGGACTTCGTCCGTCGATCCCCGGCGGCACCGATCTGTTCTCCCATCACCTCGATCGCCCCGCTTTGGCGCGGGATCAATCCAATGATGGTGCGCACCAGCACCGATTTGCCGCCGCCGGAGGCCCCGACAAGGCCGAGAATTTCGCCGCGGCGGACGTCGAGCGACAGATGATCAATCACCACCTGCTTGCCGAAGCCGACAATAAGATCGCTGACGCGGATGGCAAAGGGATTAGCTGTATCCGGCATCTCTACATCCCGACCGATGCGAAAAAAATCGCAAAAACACCGTCGAGGACGATCACCAGGAAGATCGACTTCACCACCGAAGTGGTGGTGCGCCGGCCCAGCGACTCCGCGCTGCCCTTTACGCGCAGCCCCTCGCTGCACGCGACAATGCCTATCACCAGCGCCATGAACGGCGCCTTGATCATGCCGACCGCGAAGCTGTTCACGGATACCGCCTCATGCAACCGTGCGATGAAGATCGCAGGAGCCATGCCGCCATAGGACCAGGCCACCAGGCCGCCGCCATACAGCGCCGCCGTCGAACCAATAAAGGTCAGGATCGGCAATGCACAGATCAAGGCGATCACCCGCGGCAGGATCAGGATATCGACGGGATCAAGACCCATGGTCGACAGCGCATCGACCTCTTCACGCATCTTCATCGAGCCGAGTTCGGCGGTGTAGGCGCTGCCGGAACGTCCGGCGACCATGATCGCCACGATCAGAACGCCAAGTTCACGCAGCACGAGAATGCCCACCATGTCGACCACATAGGAATCGGCGCCGAACTTCCGAAAATGAAAAATTCCCTGCTGCGCGATGATGGCGCCAATCAGGAAGGTGATCAGCACGACGATCGGGATGGCCTGCCAGCAGACCCGATGAAACTGGTAGACCAGCGAAGTCAGCCGCAGCGTGCGCGGGTGCCGGACCACGTGAAGAAGGGCGAGGCACAGCGCGCCCAGCATTTGCAAAAACGCGGCAACGTCCTCGGTGGCGCCAAGGGCGCCGCGGCCGACATCATCCAGCCGCGCCGTAACAGCGCTGGCCCGCGGCGGTTGTTTCGGTTCATGTCGGTTAACCTGCCGGACTTCCTCGATCAGCCCCGCATACTGCTCGGCGACACCGACGATATCCGCCGGATGACTGACGCGCGTGGCGCGCCGGGTCATTTTCTCCAGTAGCCAGGCCCCCAGCGTATCGAGTTCACCCACGCCGGTCAGGTCGATCCTGAGGGCCGTCGCCTGCTCCAGCCGAGTGGCGATCGCTTCGAACAGGCTTTCCATGACGACGACATGGGCCGCCGTCCAGGATCCGCTTGGAGCGAGTTCGAGGGCGCCACCTGTTGATCGCGCGGCCAAAAGCGGTGCCAGGGCCAAGACGGTCATTCTCCTCGGTTGCAGTAATTAGGGTCTAGGCCGGCACGTTCCCCGCCTGTTGAGCTGCATCAATCCACAGACTGGAGATATGGCGATCGCGTCGGACCGCGCCGGGGTGCCGAAAGCAAGCGACCAAGTGTTCACACCGGCCCAGGCCCGTCCTTGGCCTGTTCCTCGGCCAACAGTCTCAGAAGAAGACGATGTCGCTCGGGATCGCGCGCCACCTCGGGGTCGGCCAACAATTTCTTGTACATCATAATATTTTCGCGGTGGATGTAATGCTCCATGCGGACCTCCAACCACTGCGCTCGCTGGAAGCGCCTGCATCTCTCGATAGAACGCTTCCCAACATAGCACCAGCCTGAAGTCGAGGCGTTTTCAGGCGCGGCGTGGGCCTGATCGGCGATGGCGTTTCATGGCCTTGATCTCCGAAACCGCAGCCCTTGCCCTGCCCATCTCGCCGTCATGATCGCCGTCCTGCGGGCGCAAGTGCGACCACACAGGTGTCATGCATCTGGAGTCTTGCATTGCCGCCCTGAAATCCCTACTTAGAATTATTCTAAATAGGACCTCATTAATGATATCGCTGGATCAATTGTCGGAAAGTGAAGTTCTCGCCCTTGCCGTGAGCAACGAGGAAGAAGACGGCCGAATCTACGCCGACTTTGCGGAAGGTCTCCGGCAAGATTATCCCGACACCGCCATGATTTTCTCGGATATGGCCGACGAGGAGAATGAACACCGGCGCATGCTGATCGAGCTTTATATATCGAAGTTCGGCAATCATATCCCGCTCATCCGGCGTCAGGATGTGCGTGGCTTCGTGCCGCGCAAGAAACTCTGGCGGGTGCGTCTGCAGGGCATCGAGGCGGTTCGCCAGCAGGCGCGGCAGATGGAGCAGGACGCGGCGCGGTTCTATCAGCGCGCGGCCCTGCAAACGACCGATGCCGCCATTCGGAAATTACTCGGTGATCTGGCGGCGGCGGAGATGCAGCACGAGCGTACGGCGGACCACATTGGTGCACGCAGGCTTTCCGACGAAGCCAGGGACAATGAGGACATCAGCGCCAATCGCAGTTTCGTGCTGCGAATTGTGCAGCCCGGACTGATCGGCCTGATGGATGGCTCGGTCTCGACACTGGCACCGGTATTCGCCGCCGCCTTTGCGACGCATAATTCTTGGAATGCCTTTCAGGTCGGCATGGCCGCTTCGCTCGGCGCCGGGATTTCAATGGGCTTCGCCGAGGCGCTGGCCGATGACGGCAAGCTCTCGGGTCGCGGAAAACCGTATTTGCGGGGCCTGGTCTGCGGACTCATGACTATCGCCGGCGGCGTCGGTCATACGCTGCCCTACCTGATCTCGAATTTCTATACGGCGACGGCGCTCGCGGCGCTGGTGGTCGTGCTTGAACTGTTGGCGATCGCTTTCATCCAATGGCGCTACATGGAAACACCGCCGGTATCCGCGGCCTTGAAGGTGATGCTGGGCGGAGGGCTTGTGCTGGCGACGGGCGTCCTGATCGGGACCAGTTAGCCAGTCGCGGAAGCGGGATCGCGCGCTCGGTGTGGGTTCAACGGCAGCAAGATACCCCCCAGACATCTCGCTCCGGCACCGGTCGGCTCCCATGCCTTGCGCGTACGCGAGATCGCACCACATCCGAAGCTCCGAGAGTAAAAACCACCGAGAAAGATGATCTTGAAAAAATACGTCACGGCTGGATGCGCGGTCGGCCTTTTGTGGCTATCAACGCCAGTGGTTTTCGCCGCCGATCTTGAACATGGCCGTCGCGTTTTTCAGGCTTGCGCGTCATGTCACATGATTGATTCTGATCGCAGCGCGTTCGGCCCCAGCCTGAAAGGCATTGTGGGGCGGCCTGCCGCCGCCGCAGCTGACTATAATTACTCCACTGCCATGAAAGCCGCGGGCGCCTCCGGTGTTGTCTGGGACGAGCAATCTCTGGCCGAGTTCCTCGCAAGCCCTCAGACAAAAGTGCCCGGCACAAAAATGCGCTTTTGGGGCCTGTGGAAGTGGGAGACCGGCGATTTGATCGCCTACCTCAAGACCACAACGCGCGATGAGACCTCTCAGCCGGTTACACCATAGCGTCTGCCATCACATCCCCATCAGCGCGCACCAACGCTGGCTGAACAGCCCGACGAAACGAACCCGCCGGCATCTTTTTACGATGGGTGACACCTCGATCAGATCATCTGGTGCACCGGAGTTCGATCTTCATTCGCGGAAAAGCCTGCTTTCAGTCTTACCCTATTGGTTCATCAGACTCATCCAACTCCGGGGTTTCGAAATGCTGAAGCGGATCTTTTCACCATCCACCGGCATGTTCAAAACGCGGTCGGCCGACCGCGATAGCGCGACCGACCAGGGCGCAGTCCTGACCATTGCGAAGGCGATCGATCTGGCCGTCGAAACAGCCGCGGCGGAACGTTCCGGGTTGAAACGGCGAATGGACGACGTTATTTCGCGAGCGGCCATCGTCGGCGGCAACGAGATCGAAGAATATCGGCCACACCCGGACGCGCGCTCTGACGTCCTGCATAAGGCCGACCTCGATATTCGGGCCGGAGAGGCACGGCTTCTGATCCTCGACAGCAATATTTCCAGTTTCTTGCTTCTCAGGACCGAACTGCAGAGCCGCTTTCCGTCCATCGCTCTGGATCTGCCTATGGCATCGGGCACCAAGCCGGACCGCTAATAGCTGAGCGCATTTGATCGGCCGACACCGCAATACAAAAATCCGCTGCGCGTGACCTCCTCGGGCGAATAGATGTTCCGAAGATCCACGATCACCGAGCACGCCATGATCGACGCCAATTCCTTGAGGTCAAGCGCCCGGAATTGCTCCCACTCGGTGACAATGACCAGCGCGTGGCAGCCTTTGGCACACTCATAGGCATTTTCACAAAAGGTCACATTGTCGAACACCTTTCTGGCTTCATCCATGCCGACCGGGTCGTAGACGCGGACGCCCGCCCCCATGTCCTGCAGTGCCGTGATCAGCGGAATGGATGGCGCATCGCGCATGTCGTCGGTGTTCGGCTTGAATGTGACGCCGAGCACCGCAATGGATTTGCCTCGAATATTGCCGCCGAACGCACCGGCGACCTTGCGTGCCATCGCACGCTTGCGCTGTTCGTTCACCGCAACGACCGTCTCGATGATGCGCAATGGCGCTTCATTGTCTTGCCCGGTCTTGATCAGCGCCAAGGTATCCTTGGGAAAGCACGATCCGCCGAAACCCGGGCCGGCGTGGAGAAACTTCGGACCGATCCGGTTGTCGAGACCAATGCCGCGTGCCACGTCCTGCACGTTGGCCCCCACCTTCTCGGCAAGGTCGGCGATCTCATTGATGAAGGCGACCTTGGTCGCGAGAAAGGAATTTGCCGCGTATTTAGTCAGCTCGGCCGTACGTCGATCCGTAAACATGATCGGCGATTTGTTGATGTGGAGAGGCCGATAGACTTCGGCTATGACGCTGCGTGCACGTGGATCGTTGGTACCGACCACGATGCGATCGGGATGCTTGAAATCACGGATCGCGGCTCCTTCGCGCAGGAATTCCGGGTTCGACACCACAGCGACATTCTTGTCGGGATTCTCATGACGAATGATCTGCTCCACCTCGTCGCCGGTCCCGACCGGCACGGTCGACTTTGTCACCACGATCGTTGATTCCTTGAGATGGGCCGCGATCTCCCGAGTGGCGGCGTAGACATAGGAAAGATCCGCATGGCCGTCGCCGCGGCGTGACGGCGTGCCGACCGCGATGAAAACGACTTCCGCACTCTCGACCGCAAATTTCATGTCAGTGACGAAGTGTAGCCGGCCCTGCTGGATGTTTACCGCCACGAGCTCCGCCAGTCCGGGCTCATGGATCGGAATCTTTCCGAGGTTGAGGGCCGCGATCTTTTTCGCGTCATTGTCGACGCAAATGACGTGGTGTCCGAAGTCGGCGAAACACGCGCCCGATACCAGACCGACATAGCCGGCGCCTACGATGGCAATGTGCATTGATATCCTGTCTGATTCTGGTCGGCGTCACCTCGACACCCATTTCATTTCATCGATCCGGCAGACCGCGGGGCTAGCTCGCCAGCATTGATTCGCCGTCGAGATGTCGCGGAAAAAAGAAGAAATTGTTGACGTAGGATCGTCCGGACTTTCGCCCACCATTCGGCAACAGCGCCGCGACGTCCTGCAACAATTCGGGCCGGAACTGATCGACAGGAATCACCTGCTCATCCTTCAGATAGAATCCCCGATAGGATCTCTTCTGGAAGAATTCGAACACCGATCGTGTCGCCTCCACGCGGTGTCGATCCTCGGCTTCGACCAGAAAGACCGGCTGACAGCGTTCGATCAGGCCGGTGGCGCCCTGCAAAACATTGAGTTCGTGACCTTCCACATCGATTTTCACGAACGCGATGTCACCGGTGACGACGGCATCGAGGCGCGCGGTCTGCACATTAAGAGACGCGATCGATGCCCCCGATTCGCATGCCTGCCGCTCAAGGGATGCAAGGCCATGCACCAACCCCGATTCACCCTGTGGGATGAACAGCTCGCCTTCCCCGTTCTGGTCCGACAGCGCAACCTCGTGAATGGTCACATTAGGCGCCGACGTTTGGCGCAGAAAGTCGGCCATGTCGCGAGATGGTTCAAAAGCGTAGACCTGCTTCGACAGCCGCGCCAGCAGCTGCGTGTAAAGCCCGAGATTGGCGCCGACATCAACCGTGAGTGCCCCCCGAGGCACGATCTTTCCGAGGTAGCGCAACTCCCGTTCAGCCGATTTTGGCCGCCGCGAAAAATGCCATTTCAGCCAGATCGACGGAAATTTCTGTTTTACGAATGCTTTCGCATGCTGTCTGGTGTTCATCCTGGATGCCTGTTTCATGTTGAAAGAGCGCAACAATCTTCGCACGTTCGCCCGGCGGTGCCGCTTGCCGTCGTCCGACTTCGGCTTCCGGACTATCTTGGCGAGAGGTCGTCAGAACCCGCTGCCGGATAGAAATTCGCGGCGAATCGTACGCACGATGATGATGATGTCCATGCGCAGGGACCATTGTTCGATATAGTCGAGATCGTAGTCGATCCGCGCGATCGCTTTGGCGGGCTCGACTGTGCTGCCGCGACAGCCGCTGACTTGCGCGAGACCGGTAATTCCTGGGCGCGCGGTGTGCCGTTGAAAGTAATACGGCACGAGTTCTTCATATGGCACGTCCGCCGCAAGCATCCCGGGGACGTGCGGGCGCGGTCCCACCAGTGACATATCGCCCTTGATGACGTTGATGAGCTGGGGAATCTCATCGAGGCTGGTCATGCGCAGGATTCGCCCAACCGCCGTAATTCTTGAATCGCCCTGCACGGTCTGCTTGATTCCAGCCGCATCACCGGCATCGCTTCGCATCGAGCGGAACTTGTAAATCTTGAAGGATCGGTTTCGATACCCGTAGCGATATTGATGGAACAAAACGGGCCCCGGCGAGGTCACCTTGATAGCGATCGCGACGGCAATCCACAGTGGCGCGAAGAACAGCAGCGCCGCGCCAGCCGCGGCTGTGTCGAACACCCGTTTCCCGATTGATGTCGAAGGCTCCGCACGGGTCGGCGCCGGATGACGCCGGACACGGCCACGGATGTAGCCGGTATATTCGAAAGGACGGGCCGATATCGCGGGTCGCTTCTGCCAGCGCGATGAAGCGCCGTTGTGATCGAACTTTGCCAGCGTTAACGTCGGGACCATTGCGCTCGCCTTCTTGTTTAGCTCGGGGATACTTAGAGCTACGGCACATATCCATGCCGACAGGAAGCCATTCACTTGCTGGATGGCCGTGCATTCTCGCAGAGCAGGATTTGCCGATCGCAATCAGCCTCCGGCGCCGATCTCATCTCACCGAACCTTGCTCAACTTGATGAGCGAAATGCGGCGGTGCGGCGATATTAGTCGCGCACCGGCTTGCGTTGCTCACCCACTCTTCGGTGCAATGCGGAATTGGATGTGCGGAATGAGCGGGTTAGAGCGCTGGATTCAAAATCGCACCGCGCCTGACGTGATGCAGCCATGCACAATCACCACGACGTAAGATGCAGTTCCATAGCGGGTGTAATCGGCGCAGGTGGATGCGCTAACGCAAATTAGGCGAGCTTTCGCGCGAGTCCATTCACGAAAAAATAAGCGATACGCGGCATTATGCTAAATGATTCAGACCTCTAGCCCTCGGCTGTTCAATGCTGGCCAAGCTTCAACCACGGCTTTCGACGCGGCACACTGATTCGCAAGCGACGGACCGCCTGCTACCCTCAACGAAAATTGACCACCTGCCGTCGGAATTCGAATTGGAGAGACAGTGCGCGGAACTCGCGCTGTCGCGGCGCAAACTGCGAAACATGATCATCCTGGTGAATGCTGTGTTTTGGGTCGTCATTATCGTAGGTGTCCGGATGCTACTTTCCTGACACGACGGAATAGGCTTTGCGTCACGCCTGCATCTCAATGATGCGGAACCAATTTGGCGCGGGGCAATTGACCATCGTGCCAATCGCGTCGACGCTTTATTACATGCCACAACGACGCGTACCTTCGCTCCCGGCGGATACGCGCATCTATGCCGTCGGTGATATTCACGGACGCGCTGATCTACTCGCCGACATCAATGCGCGAATCGATGACGATCTGTTGCGCCGACCCATCCGATACTCCGCCGAGGTCTATCTCGGCGATTACATCGACCGTGGGCCCGATTCATCGCGCGTTATCAGCCTGCTTGCCACCCGATTGGTTCGCAATCGCGCGGTTTGCCTGCGCGGCAATCACGAGGCCATGCTCGAAGCATTCCTGGCGGAGCCTGCCGCTCTGGCGGATTGGCTTCCATTTGGCGCCCGGCAAACGCTGGCATCTTACGTGATTACCAACACCACAGACTGCACGCCGCGGGACTTGCTCCGCCAGCTGCACGAGCGTCTTCCGCGCACGCACCAACTCTTTCTGCAATGCCTCAGCGATAGCTATTGTTGTGGAGACTTCTTTTTTGTTCACGCAGGTATCCGACCCGGCGTGTCGCTCGAACTGCAGAAAGTCCACGACATGATGTGGATTCGCGAAGAGTTCCTCGACTCGACGCAAGCATTTGAAAGATACATCGTGCACGGCCATACGCCTGTTCCGCATCCCGACATTCGCAATAACCGCATCAATATCGATACAGGAGCGTGGCGATCAGGCGTGCTGACGTGCATTGCGATCGAAGGCAGTGAGATTGTCGTGCTGTGAGCACGAGTGGTCAGCGACGCCTGCGCGGCACATGGTTTTGCCTTTTTTGCGTGACTAGCCTTCATCACATCAATGACCATCACGGTCCATAACCACGCAGGATGTCGTCATGTCGTGTAAATCATTCAGCGTCGCTGGGCTTTGTATGTGCCTCACAATTTCTATCGGCATAAATTCGACCATAGCGGCAGCGCAGAATCCGCCGACCTCGCAGGCAGCAGCGGGAAGCTATACGCTTGCGCCCACCGACCGAATTCGCCTGAAAGTCTACGGCGAGGCCGACATCAGCGGCGAATACGAAATTGACAGCCAGGGATTTGCATCGATCCCGCTGGCCGGTCGAATTCGCGCAGCAGGCCTGACCACCGGTCAACTGGAACGCGCGATTGCGGCGGCCCTTGCCAAGGGAATTGTTCGAGACCCGCGCGTCAATATCGAGATCGCTCTATATCGCCCCTATTATATTCTCGGCGAAGTAAAGAAGAGCGGCGAATATCCGTATCGAGTTGGCATGACTATCCTTGATGCGGTCGCCAGCGCCGGCGGTTTTAGCTACCGCGCCAACGAAAACAAGGTGTTCCTGCGTCGATCCGGTGGAGCTACCGAAGAGGCCTACCCGCTCGACGCGCCGGTGCGCGTGTTCCCTGGCGACAACATTCGAATTCCGGAACGTTACTTCTAGAGGCTCATACCCACAGCCAACATTTAGCTCAGGTTCCACCAACTTCAGGTCAGCCGCCTTAGTCTGGTCTCTTTACGATGTGTATGTTGTTGCAGCGCGGAAGTGCAACCCGGTTTAACGTCTGCCACCTACGCAGTTACGTTTATCAATCACGTCAATTCCATTACTCCGTTGAGAGTCGACATTAGCGCAGGCTGGCGATCTTGCTGGTGGCGCCGTGATGTTTGGAAGCCGATCAGACCGTCAACATTGATCGACTTCTCACAGGGACAACTGGATGAATCGTGCGTTGCCATCCCCCAACGCTTCCGGTGATCGCGAGAGCGCTGCTATTCCGACAGCGCCACGCCGAAGCAGATTCCGAATTGCAACCGGATCGACATTCGTCATCCTCGCGCTTTCTACACCGGTTAATGCTCAGGTAATTCCATCCATTTTTGAAATTGTTACCGCACCCTGGAATGCCCAGAAGGTATTCGAGCCATCCGGGCTGCAGAATCTGAATCCGCCAGACGCCAGGGATGAAATCGCACCGGAAGACATGCCGGTAAAGCAACGACGACAGCCCGGCTATGAGCCGGTCGGCATTCGCTACGGTTCGTGGATGTTCAACCCGCAGCTGATGTCTGGCAGCTTCTACGATAGCAACGTGTTTTCGTCGAACAGCGACAAGCGCGCCGACATTGCCGCTGTGGTCGCCCCGGCCCTACGGGCGCATACGCTGTGGGAACGACACGGCATCGACATCAAGCTGGACACCGCCTCGACGATCTACCGTGGCAATTCCAGTCTCGACCAGACGGATGCAAGCCTCAAGGGCAACGCCTGGTACGACGTCTCGCATGATCTTGCTGTCCTGACCAAGTTCCAGATTGCGCATCTGAGCGAGGGCGTCGGCACGCTGAGTTCGCCCGCCAATGCAATCTCGCCCACGCCCTACAATCTATTCTCTGGCGACGTCAGCGTTCGAAAGGAGTTCAACCGGCTGGCAGCCTCGATTGGAATCAGCGTCGATTCCTACGACTACGGCCAGACCCGGGCTCAGGACGGAACGATCATCAATCAGGATGGCCGTGACGGCCAAGTCTACGCCCTGCATGGACGGATTGACTATGCATTCTCGCCGATCCTTGGCTGGTTCGCCGGCGTCGAAGGCAACCAGCGAAAAATTAGGGGCACCGAGGCGCAATCGCTGGATTCGCAGGGCTATCGCGCACTCTCCGGTGTCACGATCGGACTGACAAATCTGCTGAGCGGTGAAATTGGCGCCGGCTATGCCCGACAACAATTCAGCGACGCCACCATTGGCGTGATTGAAGGGCCGTCTTATCGCGCCCAGCTGACGTGGCGACCAACCAGACTGCTCGATCTTCACTTCAGGGCTGAGCAGATCGTGACCGAAACCTCAGCCACCAGTTCGAATGGCGTACAGGCGAACGCCATCCAGCTCGGTGCAGATTATGAGCTGCGCCGGAACGTCATTCTGTCGCTTGCAGGCACCTACGAAAACGACCGGTTTTTCGGGCAGGTCCGCAACGACACCGTCATCACCTCCGATGCGCGCGTCAAATATCTGATGAACCGGTTCGCCACGATGTCCGTTTACCATCGGTACACCGACCGCAACAGCGATGTTTCAGCCTTCAGCTATGACAAACATCAGGTGGGGATCAATGTTACAGCGCAGTTCTGACTATTCAAATCGGGCGTCCGACGAAGCCGTTGTGATCGATCCAGCTCAGACGCAAATGGTCGACCTGCGGGAAATGGCCCGTATCCTGCGTCGTCGCTGGATGGCGGTTGCGGCACCACCCCTAATTTTGATGACGCTCGCCATGGCCTATCTGATGAGCGTCGACACGCTCTACACCGCAACGTCCACCGTGCTGGTCGACCCGCGGCGCGCCAATGTTGTCGAGACCAATCAGGCGGTGCTGTCGAATTTCGGGACTGATGACGCCACGATCGAGAGCCAGACATTGCTGATCCAGTCGGTCTCGATTCTGCAGCGGGTCGTCGACAAGCTCAAATTGACCGAGGATGCCGAATTCACGCCGCATCCGGGCCTGCTCGACCCGATCAAGCGCCTATTCAGCAGAAGCACGCCCGCGGTCGACACGAACGCGGCGGATATGGCGCGGTCACGATCTGTCGAAATCCTGCAGCGTCGCATGAAGGTGACCCGACAAGGCACGACGTTCCTCGTTGATATCAATATCAGCTCTGAGGAGCCGCGGAAGTCCGCGGCGATCGCCAATGCCATTGCTGAAGGCTATTTCGAGGAGCAGGTCCGCGCCAAATATGACGCGACCCGGATCGCGGCAAACTGGCTCAGCAGCCAGATCGACTCGCTGAAATCGCGCGTGGGGGCCTCTGAGCAGGCCGTCGAGGACTTCCGCACGACCAATAACCTCGCCGTGTCGCAGGGCGTCACCGTGAACGATCAGCAAATCACCGACCTCAACAACAAGCTGATCTCCGCCCGTGTTCAGACCGCCGAAGCGCGCGCCAAGTTCGACCAGGTGCAGGAAATGACGAAATCCCGCGCCGATCCCGGCGGCATCAATGCGGTGATCTCCTCGGAAATGATCTCCAAGCTGCGCACGCAATATGCCGATATCGCCAAGAACAGCGCCGACCTTTCCAGCAAATATGGCCCGCGCCATCCGCTCGTCGCCAATGCCCGCGCCCAGCTCGCCGATACACAGCGGCTGATCAACGAGGAAATCCAGCGTATCCTGCAAAGCACGAAGCATGACTATGACATCGCGCTGTCTCGCGAGAATTCGCTGAAGGAGAGCTTTGACAAGCTGCAGGGCGTATCGAGCCAGTCCGGGCAGGCCCAGGTCCGGCTGCACGAGCTACAGCGCGAGGCCGAGGCCAATCGTACGCTCTATGAGTCCTATCTCGCGCGCTACAAGGAAGCTTCCGCGCAGGAAAGCCTGGAGATGCCGGATTCCCGCGTCGTCACCAAGGCCAGCATCCCCCTATGGCCATCGTCGCCCAAATCCACGTTGATCCTCGGCCTGGCCATCATGCTGGGCCTCGGCGCCGGGACGGTGCTGGCATTCCTGCTCGACTATCTGGATGTCCGCGTCAAGACATTGGAACAAGCCGAGCAGATTTCCGGCCTTCCGGCGCTGGCAGCGCTGCCGATAATTGGCGTTCGGGAACTGGCCGGACGCGCCAAACGCGGACGCAACGATCTCGGCAATTACGATCCGCGCACCATCCGGCTTCTGCCACCTTCGCTGCAGCCGCCGCTGATGCGCTACGCCATCGAAGAACCGGGAACCTTCTTCGCCGAGGCCATCCGCGCCGTCCGCCTCACCATCCAGCGCACCCTGCGCGTCGAGCCGATCAAGATCGTCGTGGTGACCTCCGCGCTCGAGGGCGAGGGCAAGACCACTCTCGCCACCAACCTTGCGCTGTCGCTGGCGACGCTCGGCATTCGCACGCTGCTGATCGACGGCGATCTTCGCAATCCCGGCCTCACGCGCGCGCTGTGTCCTCATGCCGAAACCGGGCTGCTGCAGGTCGCAATGGGTGAGGCGTCGCTGGAGCAGGCGTTGCTGGTCGATCGCGGTACCGGCCTATCGATCCTGCCATCGCCCGCTTCCAGCGATGCCAATTTCATCACCGAGCTAATGTTCTCGGAACGGATCACCGATCTGATGGATCATCTACGCCAGCGCTACGAAATCATCATCATCGATTCACCTCCACTGGTGCCGCTGGTCGACGGACGCGCGCTGGCCGAACTCGCCGATCGTATCGTGCTGGCGCTGGCCTGGAACCAGACCCCGCGCGATGTGGTGACCCACACCATGAACCTGCTGGCCCCCGTTCACGACCGCATCCTTGGTACGGTCCTCACGCAGGTCGACCTCAACAAGCTGCGGTTCTATGATTATTATCGAAGCTCCGCCTATCTCAAGCCCTATGGCGTAGCGACCGCAGCGGCGAGTGTCGCGCGATGATTCTGCCAAATCATCTTGCCGCAGCGGGCACGCCATATCGCCGCGCGCCGTTTACCGCTGCGCAGGTCGTCGACGTGATGGTCGCAGTGCTGATGCTGATCACGGTCGTGTCAATGTTCGCCGTTTCCTCGGCAATGCTGACCAACTGGAAAATCCATTATTTGACGAATGGCGGCGGCTTCTACGAGAAGCTGCACCCGGCCACCTACGCCGTGTTCCTCGCATCATTCTTGCTGCTGATACGCAATACCGATCCGATTGGCGAGATCAACCGGACACTGTCGCAATCCCGCCTGGTGCTGACCTATCTGTTTTGCTGGCTTTGTCTGCTCGTGCAGATGTTTGTACTCGCGCGCCCGTTCACGATCATCATCGATACGTTTCTATTGCCGGTCATATTGTGCCTCGTGATCTGGCGGCTGTCGGGCCAGCACAGGAGGTGGCTGGTCTGGGCGATCCACGCGACCATCCTGCTCAACGTCGTGCTCGGCTATTATGAATATTTTTCTGGTCATCGCCTGATTCCACTAACGCTTGGCAGTGTCCTGGTGCTCGGTGAATGGCGCGCCTCCGCATTCCTGGGACATCCCCTGACCGCGTCCGGCGTCATCGCGGCCTATGTGCTGGCGCTGGTATTGCGTCCGGCGCTGTGTCCGCGGATCGCCATTCGGGTGCCACTGATCACCGTCAGCCTGGGATCGTTGATGGCCTTCGGCGGCCGCACGGCATTGATGACGGTGCTGGCCATTCTCAGCTGTCTGGCGCTGGTCGAGGCCTTCAAGCTGTTTCGCGGCAAACGAACATCGCTGCTGATGGCGATCGTCACGTTGTGCATGGTCTTCGTCGCAGCCGGCCTCATCTTCGCCGCGCTCAACCTCGGCATCTTCGACAAGATGCTGCTGCGGTTCTCCTCCGACAAGGGCAGCACGCTGGCGCGCTACGCCACTTTCAGCCTGCTGTCGCACTTTGACTGGCATGAGCTGATCCTGGGTCCCAGTCCGGTCCGGGTCAACGCGCTGCAGTCGCAGCTTGGCCTCAACTACGGCATCGAGAATTTCTGGGTTGCCAGCATCGTCCAGTTCGGCCTCGTCCATACCGCTCTGCTGACCATCGGGCTGGTGTGTTTCTTCATCGAAATCCTCAAGCGATCGAGCTTGGCGGCATGGGCGATCGTGCTGCTGATCCTGATGATCGCCGCAAGTTCGGTGAGTTTCTCGTCAAAGAACATCCAGCTTGCCCAGTTCATCGTTCTCATCACGCTGCTGCTGCCGACCCCGCCGCAACGTGCCCCGAAGGAACCACGCCCCCTGCCCCACGCCAGACACCGGGCCACCGCGGCGTAACGCCGAGATCAGGACATCGCATGGCGATCTATGTCGACCACACCCATCTGGGACGTCACGTCACCGGCCTAGAGCGGATCACACAGGAGCTGTTCTCGCGCGAAGCGCTGGCTCCGCTCGAAATTCTACCCGTGACATCGCAGGGAACCGCACAAATGGTGGCGACACAGACGTTCGGCCTGCCGTGGCGCCTCGCCACCTCGTCATCGATGCTGCTGTGCCCGGGATTTCCACCAAGTCCGCTGTTGCGACCATTCGCTTCGCGCGTGCTGCCTTACATCCATGACGACTTCCTGTTGTCGCGCCGGGCTGATCTCAACGCGCGCGCGCGACTTTATATGGCCGCTCCATTCAAACAGGCGCTGCGGAACTATCCGCGGTTCCTGACGAATTCCAGCGACACACGGCGCAAATTATCCGTGCACTGCCGCCCTGACGCCGAGATCACGCTGTATCGACCGCCCATCCGCAATGTATTCGATCTCGGGTCCGCACGGCGCGCCGGGCGCGACGCGCGACCGCGCCCCCTGCGGCTTGTCGCGCTCGGAACAGTCGAGCCGCGGAAGAATTTCGTGGCAGCGGCAAGCATTCTTGCATCCCTTCATAGTCGGGGCTTCCCCGACGCGACCCTCGACATCCTCGGACGACAGGGCTGGGGGGACCACTGGCAGCAGCTTCAAGGCAGCCACGGCGTCACCCTGCACGGCTATCAGCCGGCCGGGCAGGTTCGGGCCATACTCGACGCCGCGGATTTCTTCATCTGCACGTCGCATGACGAAGGCCTCGGCCTGCCGCTCCTTGAAGCACAATATGGTGGCTTGCCGATCATCGCGCCGGACGCGCCGGTATTCCATGAAGTGCTGGGCGAGTCCGGACTCTTCATCACGCCGACAGATCCGCCCCGCGCCGCCGAGCAGATCGTGGCCGCCCTGTCATCGGCGGGGTGGCGCCAGCGATTTGTATCGCTGGCCGCCGACAATCTGCGGCGCTGGAACCGGCTCGCGGCCTCGGACCGCGCCGCCGTGATCGAACTGATCGCCAGGCTTTCCGGCCGCCATCCGTCGGCCGCGCCATCTTGCCGGAGCGACATGCCGTAGCGCAGACGTCAATTCGATAGTCGACCCACCAGAATTCCAGCCGGGACAAATGCTTGCAGGACAGAGCCAACACCACGCCAAACCTCGACGCGCTGCGGATCATCGCCGCCTGCGCCGTCGTGGTGCTGCATTATTCGGATTACCTGAAAGACGAGCCGGCCGGGCACTGGCTGGTTGACCACAGCTGGCATTTCAACCTGTTCGTCGACCTGTTCTTTGTGGTGTCCGGCTTCGTTATCGCCAGCCAATATCTCGGCAAGGTCAGGGATTTCCTCTCGGTTCGCCGTTTCGTCTGGCGCCGGCTGGCGCGAATCTATCCGCTGCATCTGGCGACGCTCGCATTCTACGTCGTCATCGCGCTGGCGTTGTATTTCGACGTCGCTAGAACCGATAATCCGGCGCGCTATCCGCTCTCCGACCTGCCTGTGCAGTTGCTGCTGCTGCACGCCTTTGACGGCGCGCGTCTGACCTTCAATTTCCCGAGCTGGTCACTATCGGCGGAAATGTTCTGCTATCTGCTGTTCCCCCTTGTGGCCGTGGCCGCGACAAAGAACAGAGCCGTCATTCTCGCACTCGTGGTTCTCCCAGCGCTTGGCAACAGCCTTTACGCCTATCTCACCGGCAACGGTTCGTGGGCAGACTGGATCAACCAAGGCGGCGCATTCCGCGCGCTCCCGGCGTTCAATCTCGGCATCGCCTGCTACCTGTTTCGCGATTACATCGCACGCTGGCCGGTGGTCCCAGGCGCCCTAGTGACGATGCTCGGCGCCTTCGTTTTACTGGGATCCTGGCTTCCGGAAATGTTGAACCTGCTCGTCATCTACGTCATTGCCGCCGCAGCCATCCAGTGCGACTGCGCGTGCCGCGGCACCGTCTTGACGAGGCTGCGTTTCGACCGCTGGTCTTCGCTGACCTATTCCTGTTACATGCTGCACATCCCCATCGCGACCGTCGTTCTGACCTTCGGCGCGCGTTACCTTGCGCCACACCTGCCGGGTGGTCGGATGGCGCTCGTCCCCGTAGCGATCGTGCTGCTCGCCGTCGCAAGCCAGCTTTCGCTGCGCTGGTTCGAAACGCCGATGCGGCGCTACCTGAACGATCTCTATGATCGCCATCTCGGAGGACCAAAGGTCGCCGCTGTCGCAGCTACGACGGAATCCAGGCGATGACAATGACCGCGGAGATTTCACCGGCGCAGGTCGCGAATTCCAGCGCCACGGTCGTAGGGCGCGACAGCGTCATCGACACCATGCGTGGTATTGCGATTCTGATGGTGATCGGCATCCACTCGCTGCATCAGCCGCTAATGGCGTCCTGG